>NZ_JADGFC010000007.1:0-42025 GCF_016744025.1 Sulfurimonas sp. | reverse complement strand
CTTACCCAAACAATTTATAAAAATAATTAAGGAGAATACAAATGATTATAAAATCTCACAAAAGGGGTAACTTTGCCTAATAATGAAGATGCTATTAATAACGAAGAAAACTTCTCTGATAGAAAAAAGAATTTTTTCGTTGAATTATATTCTAAGATTGAAAACTTCAATAAAAAAGAATTTGCTAAAAAAAGAGAAGTTAAAAAAGATATAAATAAAGATATAAAGCAAAAGCAAAAAGAGCTTGAAAATAGTGAAACAACTCTTGGTGATATGCAAAAACAAAGATCTGGTTATCTTAAAAAAATGGCACAGAAACTTGGACTTGTAGGATTGGTGGTTATTTTAATAACGGGTGCAGTTATCCTTGCTCTTCAAGATAATGAACAAATGGCTAGAAGACCAATTAATATCAAAAGCATATTGAACGATACTACGTCTTTTGGTGGAATTGATAAAAAAGATTATTTTCTTGAACAAAATATTTTAGATGACAAAATCAATATTGTTGAAAAAAAAGCTGAGGATGGCAGAAAAGTAATTAGTGCAAATATGCTAGAACAAACAAGCGTTATAACCGAGCATATTGATACGAAGTTAACAGAGCTTAGTGATAAGCAGACTATAGAATTGGAAAATACAAAAAAAAGTATTCTTAAAATAGTTGACCAAAAAGTAGGAGATGTTATTTCTGCAAACACGGATACTAAGAGGACGATAACTAATTTAAAAAAAAAAGTTGAAGGATATAAAAATGCTCCAAGACTCAAACTTAATAATGGAAAAATAATATTTCCAAATGCGAATAGTTCAACGAAAGTTATTAACCCAATTCCAGATCTAAATACCAACAATAGTAATAGCGGAAATGAGCTTTTGGATACGAATAATAGAGTCGCAGATATAAAAATTATAAAAGAAGTCGAATATGAAACAGTTGAAGTTGATATGGGTTCTGTAGAAATTCAAGAACTATCGTTTGATACGGGAATGAAAGATTTAAATCAAAGTAAAATAAAAAATTTTGAATTTGACCTTACAACTACTCTTGTACGAATTACCCTTATCAATGGAATTAAAGCTCCCACCCTTGATATTGGCGTTAAAAATCCAACTCCCGTTCTAATGAGTGTTGATGGTATTGCATATGCAGCTAACGATCAAACAAGCGGGATACTTAAAGGATGCCTTTTGAGGGGTGTTGCAGTTGGAAATATTAATACAAGTCGCGCTGAAATATTTGGAACACATCTAAGTTGCATTCTTGAGGGAGATAGTGGTGATTTGTATAAAATTGAACATACCTTTCCAGATAATGAAGTGTGGATTAAGGGAGAAGATGGTGCTGATGGAGTGTCAGGTTTAATAGTAGACTCTAGCGGTAAAATATTATCTAAGTCAGCAGCAATTGGATTCTTACAAGGGCTTACAAACTACTTTTCAGCACAAAATCTCGTTACTGGAGGGGTAGTGAACACTACTCAATCAACTATATCTCAACTTGGTACTTCTGTTCAGAGTGGAGTTGGTTCAGGTATGGAAACAGGATTTGATTTAATTATAGCAAAATATGAAAAGATACTCAGCGGTTACTATCCATTTATTGATATAAAAGGTGGTAGAAAAAATCTAACTGCTATTTTTGCTGGTGGAGTTAAAATAATTGCTACTCCATATAAAGAAGCTCATTTAGAAAATTACTAAAAGGAAAACAAATGAATAAAAAAATAATATATTTTGCACTTATTACTATCACTTTAACTTTTGGAGGATGCACCACTTCTCCAAAAGTTAAAACAAAGTGGGTGAACAAAAGTACTAAGAATTATGAAAGAAGAAATAATCCTATTGAGTTTAGATTTAAACCAGTTATTGGAACTAAGCAATCAGACACTAAAGTCATGATTGACATGGGAGAGTGGGCGAAGATTTGGGTAAAAAATTACAAAAATAAAAATAAAACTTTTGTAGCCACTCACTCTATTGTAACTATGATTAGAGAGCCAGGATTCATTGCAGGAGAACAAATACCCAGAAGTAGAAGAGATACTGTTAGCAAGTCATATGGAGCTCGTTCTTTCTCTTTTAGAAGTCAAGATTTGACGTATAACAACAGCAGTTTAGGAAGTGATAATATATCAGATAGTCAAATTAAAGATTATATGAACTCCTACGAGTACTCTAAAAAAACAAAAAGAATGAAGCCGCAAAAAAAAGAGTCAATACTTAAATATGATAAAGCAATAAAAGAATACATGAAAAAAGCGAAAGTAGATGAGAATAACAATGCAAAGATAGTTAAAAAAGAATCTGTAGAAAAAGAGATTAATATATCCTATGGTAGTGAAGATGAAAATATAAACGGAGGTTTAAAATAATGGAAAAGAGAAAAATAATTTTAGCAATGCTAGTTTTAGTATTAGGTGCTTGTAATTTGAGCGCTCAGGATGATGTGAGCATTATGGATTTAAAAGAGACGACATACTTTTTACTGCAAGATGTAAATAATATGAAGCAAAAAGAAGAGAAAGTACTTGGTGAAATTAAAACAATATCATCTCGAAATATCTCAAAAATTGAAGCAATGCAAATTAAAATTGATCAACAAGAAAAAGAACTAGATATATTGAGAAATAAAGAAATAATTCCAGAGTATCAGGTTTCAAAGAAGCTTGAAAATTACAAATAATAATTATATAACAATTACAAAAAGGTATTAAATATGGGTAAATATATAGATTTAGGCATCGAAATGGCAAAGATTTTTCTTGCCCCGAAAGAAGAACTTCAAAATACTCAAGGACTTTCTCAGAAAAATTTAAAAGCTTTTTTAGAACAAAAAGGAGTGTCTGATTTTCTTTTGTATAGATATTATAAAGAAAATGATAAAGGTATGGGAACATATCATATGGCAGACGGCAGAAAAGGAATTATATTAAGAGTTTTTCCTACTGCTTTTTCTTCTAAATCTATAGAAGACTCTATGTTTAGCTTAGTTGATACTCTTACAGATCCGGGGACTATTATACATTTTAATACATTTGGAAGTAGAAATATAAACTATTTACTTGAAAGCTTTAAACATCTTCATCATTGTAATATTAATGTAGACCATACGAGTGTTTTAAAAGAGCTTGTTGATGATTCTTACGACTTTATGAAGTCTGGTATTAAAGATAGTCTTGTGGACGGTGTAGACTTTAGGATTAAAGATTTTATCAGTACAATTTCAATCTTATTTCCAGAAGGTACAGATGATAGATATATTTCTCAGGTTTATAATCAAAGTTTAGGAAATCTACGAAATTTGTTTCCAATAAACTTTAATGGAGGCTCTCTTGTCAGAATGTTGAAAGAAATGTTAAATCCAGGACAAGAAATGGAAGATTGGGAAAACAGCTACGATAGACATAAGGTAATGAATCAGCAGATTGCTTCTATGGGAACAACTATTAAAACTTCTGCGGATGCTGATTATATTTCAGTGGGGGATGATTGGAAATATAGAACATTCACAACAAAGCAATTCCCAAACAGTTCAACTATTTTATCTAGCTATGATTTTTATAACTTATTTTTTGATAGATTCGGGGAGAGCATACAAATCCCACTTCCTTGTCCATTTTTTGCTTCTTTAACTGTTATAGTTGATGATGTTGATAATGCCCGCGAAAATGCTTCTAAAAAATCAAGAAATGATATCACTAATGTTAGAAAGCTTAAGCGTGATGTTAGAGAACAACATCCAGAACTAGATGAGAGGTTGAAAGAAGCTAAGCGAAATATTGACTTAGTTGAGCAACAAAACCAAACTCCATTGAAAGCAATGTTTCAAGTAACTTTAATGGAAAAGAACATAGATGATTTAGATAAATACTCAAAGGTTTTAAAAGAAAGATTTAGAGCAAAAGATTGGCATATAGAAGAAGAAAAGTTTGGAAATATTACATTATTTGCATTTTTATATTCCCTTCCTTTGCAACATCATAAACATGTGGAAGATTTTTTAAAACGATATGATATTTTATTCACTAGTAATACAGCTTCAATTGCCCCATTATTAGGAAATATTGCTACAAATCGAATGATGATTCCCTACTATGATAGAAATGGCCAAATAATTCCATATGACAATTTTAGTGGAGATAGTTACAACGAAGCTAAAACAGGTGCTACTGGAGCAGGTAAGTCATACTCACAGGCATATGCCCATATTATGAAACTTTCATCCGGAGTAAAAATAAGAGTTATAGATAATGGACACTCTTATAGAAGATTCTGTGAAATAGTTGGTGGTACATATATAGATATTGGAGGAAATAAAAGTGTTTCACTTAACTTTTATACAAAAGCCAATACTGCTAAGGTGCTAGTTGCTAATGAACAGGGCGAAGATGAAGAAACCGAAGAAGAATTTCTTGTTGATGTTGGTAATGGAAGTAGAGTACCAACTCTTCATACTGAAGAGATAGACGGTATTGTTCCTATTATTGGATTAATGGTAGGACTGAATCTTGTTCAGACAGGAAAAGAGCAGAGTGCTTCAGATGCAACTGAAGAAGCTTATCTGGCAAGTAAAATCAAGAGGGCAGTTATAGAAACTTTCTTGGTTCATCAGCATGAAGGGAGACTTGAATACACAAAAGATATTATAGAAAGTTACTCAAGAGAAGAAAAATCAAAAAAGAATTTAAGACAAGCAGAACTTCTTTACAATGTTTCAGTTGGGATGTTTGACTTTGCAGATCCTAAAGGTAGTCATTATTCAAAATTCAACACACCAAACAATCTAGACCTTGGAAAAGACTACGTTGTGCTAGACACTCTTGGTCTTAAAGGGATTATTCTTGATGTTGTATTGGTCTCACTTGCATTTTCTATTAAAAGTGAATTTTGGAAAGAGGGTAACGTAAGAGAAAAAACATTAGATATTGATGAAGGATGGATGTACAAAGACAATGAAATTGTAGTAAAAATTTTAGAAAATAATGCAAGAACTTTGAGAAAATCTTTAAGTGGTCAGGGTTTTATTACACAAGGCATTGAAGATTTTTCAGCGAATAGCAGTATGCAAGTATTGTTCTCTAGCTCATACCATAAGTTTCTTTTGGCACAAGATAAAAAAGAAATTCAAAAAGTTGCTGGTGGAAAATTCTTTCCATTAGATTCTTACGAAGTTAGAACTTTTGAATCAGTAGCAAATAAAAAACCATATTGGGGTGAGGCTTGTTATATGTCAAAGAAAAGTGGAGCTAACGTTTTCATAATCAAGACTTCTCCTAAAACGCATTGGGTTTCAGCCGGTGCTGATCCGTCAGGAAATAAAATATTTGATGATACAAGAAAAAAATATAGATTATCAATAATTGAAACAGTTCGATATCTTGTATATAAAGCACAATACCCAGATTCTAATGATAATGATCTTCTCTTTAAAGCTAAAACATACTCTGAGCATAACCGCATAAAAGGCACTGAAGAGAAAAAATATTGGGAAGAAGAGATATCTAGTGCAATCAAAAATAGAAGAGTTCAAGTTAGAGCAGAGCCTATATGCTCGATAAAGGAAGATAAAATAACTGGTTATGAAATTTTCTCTCAAATCAAGCACAACGATGGAACTATATCAACATATGGAGTTGTTTCAAAATGGCTAGAAGAATTTAATAAAGTAGAAGAATACAATATGATTATGTATGCAAAAGCATTTAAGTATTTTGAAGATATTGACTTAGATATCCATATAAACGAAAACAACTCTGAAATCAGAAATGAAGACTATTGGAGAGCCTTTATCGAACTAGCTGTATCTTATAGAATGGAAAATAAATTAGTTATTGAGTTAAAAGATACAGTAAGCAATAATAACATTGAAGAGTTGAGAACTTTTATTTCACGAATGAAAGATTTAGGAGCAAGAGTAGCAATTGATAATGTCGGAATACACTATCATAAAATGTCTTACCTTGTTGCTTTAGACGTTGACTATATCAATATAGACAGAGGATTATTGGATACAGATGATAATGAACCTGCTTCAAACATTCTCGAAATGATAGTGGCCTTTTCAAAACACGAAAGTAATAAGAAGCAACTTGTTGCACTTAAGGTAGAAAATCAAAAAGAATTATCAAAAGCTAAAGAAAAGGGTCTGGATTTTTATCAAGGTTGGTTACTAAAGGAAGAACAAGTTGTTATTTAAAAAAAAAAGAAAACCAATCAAGAAAGCGGATGAAAATTTTAAAGAATTAATGTATTGGAAGAGAGAATTTAAAAAAATAAACAATGAACTTGATAAAGTCAAAAATGAAATAAGCGAACACTCAGAAACTGAAATAGTACAGAGAAAAATTCATATAGAAAAAAAATTAGATGCAGCAGAAAGAAATATGTACAACATAAGTGAAGGGATGTATTTTGGAGTTGGCTTTGAACTCAACAATACTAACACGCCTGAGCCTAAACCTATAATAGCTAAATGGGGGAAACTTGATAATCATTGTGGGTTTAAGGGTTCAACGAGAGTAGGAAAAACAATAAATATGCAAGGACATATTGAACAATGTGTTGCCAAGAATATGGACGTCATTGTGATAGACCCTAAAGGTGGAGTAAATCAAGAAGTTCTGTCTTCAGTTGTAGAGAGCTGTTTTAAATATAAAAGAGCTGAAGAGTTAACATATTTTTCACCAGCATTTGCTTCAATATCGCAAAGAATAAACGTTTGCTATGGATTAAGTAATTTAGAACTGACCGGAGGAATAGTTGAATCAATTAAGACACCTACAATGGACTCGTTTTATCTTGAAACTGCTGAAGAAATACTTATGGCAATAACGAGCAGTTTTGAATATTTACAAGAAATAAGCGATCCTACCGGAAAAATTACAAAAATGCTAGAGCAAAAAGAATTGAAGAGATATCATGCTTTTTTAAATAGTAAAAACAAAGAAGAGTATGACTTTTTAGAAAATATTGATCTTGATAATATTGATATGATTGAAGAATTTAAAAGCAATGTTATTGATGAAGCTCTTTTGTTGGAATTTCAAGAGAATGGATTCAACAGAAGTCTTATAACTTTTAGGGAGCTAGAATATTATGCACACTACAAGACACTTAGATCTCTTAAAACCCTTGTTGAAACAGTAGAGATAGAAAGAGAAGTTAAATACAGAAAAAATATAGCAGCTCTAAGAAGAGATGCATTAGTCCTACTCAAAAGTGCATTATCTACTGAAGAGACTCATTTTGCAAAAGTATCAAAAACTCTAACAAATAGACTTACCGCTTTAAGTGTTGGTCCGATTGGTGAACTATTATGTGGAATCAGAATAAACCCACTTATGAACAGACTACTTAGAGAAGACAAAGGTATTGTTTCTGTAATACAGCCTTTTCCTATGAAATTCAAAAAATCAGCTGACATATTTAATAAAATGCTTCTAGGTATGCTTGATTCGATGATGGGTGCAGTTGGAGCAGAAGGTAGAGGATTACCAAGAAGAGTAGCTATATTTATAGATGAAGCAGGTGCAATCGCTTACCCTGGTATTGAAAGTTTTTTTAATAGAGCAGGTGGTTTAGGGATTAGTGTTTTTGTTTACACTCAAACTGACGAAGATTACAAAGAAGCAGTAGGTGAGACTTTGTCTAGCATAATATTAGACAATGTTAATAGCAAGGGAATTATGAGACAAAACACATTGTTATCATTAAGAAATGCTGCTGAAGAGATTGGCACATTTAAGCAAATGAAAACAATTGCTATGGTTTCAGCAGGAGGAAGTGGCTCAGAGGGTAGATACACTACTGATATTTCGGAAGAATTTATGTGTAGTCCACAAGATATAAAAGCTCTTCCCGTAGGAGAAGGTATATTTATGCATGATGGGAAAACTTTTTATATGGAGTTTCCATTTAGAACGCCCCCTGCTGCATCCATTAAAATGCCAAAGCTAAGTGAAGAAGTAGAGAAAAGAGAACTTGCGAGTTATGAAAAAATACTTGAAGATAATGAAAGGGAATTGGCATCATGAATCCAGAGCATATAGAAGAACTACTAAAAAAAGTAGTTGAATTAATGAATGAGTTAAATGGAAAACAAATAGACAGAGAAGAACTAGTTCAAATACTTGTTCTTTCGTTATTTTCTCTAAAGCATACGTTTTTATTAGGTGAACCTGGCGTTAGTAAAACAGGAATATTAAAAATTTTAGCCACTGCAATAGATTCAAGAAAATCTTTTAGCATAACCATCAAGAACGATACAAAGTATGAAGAAATATTCGGGGATAGTTACAGAGAAGATGGGGGAAGATTAGTGAGCGACTTTAATAATTCAATTGTTGAAGCTGACTTTGCTATTGTTGATGAAACATGGAAAGGTAATTCTAAAATAATGAATGCTTTTTTATCAATTATGTCTGATTACAGAACAGTTGATATTATAGGAGAGGGTTCTGTAGAAGTACCTCTTTTGATGGTTGGAGGTGCTTCAAATGAGTTGCCTACAGATATAGAAGTGAGACCTTTAAGGGATAGATTTTTATTTTCATATAAAGTTGAGAAGATTTCCGGATCGGATGATTGGATAAAGTTTGCTTCTAGAGATTATGATACAAATCCCATAATGAAGACCAAGTTTTCACCAGATGAAGTTAGAAGCATTAATACCCTCTCTAAAGACGTTAGTATTCCTGATAACATATACAAGACACTGTATGCTATTAGACAAAAAGTCGTGTTATTAGAAATTGGAGTAAGTGATAGAAAGTTCGATGGGGCGGTAGATGTTTTTTTAGTATCAGCATTTCTGAATAAGAGAGAAGAGGTTGATCTAAGTGAGTTGTTTTTAATGAAGCATATTATGTGGAATGAAGAAAAAGATATCCCAAAGATAGAGAAAATATTAAACGATGAAATTTTTGGACAATTAGATGTAGTAATTAAATTTATTGAAGAAATTGAAAATAGTCAAAACAAACTTCTTTCAGTTATTGATGGACAATTCGCTGATTTTTTAAAATTTAGGAGAACATATGCTTATGGTGATTTGGAAGAATTTGAAAATAAAAAAAATGAGATAAGGAATATAATACAAAATTTCTTAAGCCTCATAAAACAAACGCAAAGTGTAATATCTCATCATGAGCAAAATATGATACTTGAACAGATTGTAGATAAAAATATTTTGGTGACTAATTTGTATAGCCCAGTTTATCAAAATCTGAAATTCTCAAAAGTAACGGATATATATAATCAACTTACAACCAAAAAAGAGTCCCTAGATAGATGGTTAAAAAAGAACGATGCATTACATACATATAATATGGAAGTAAATAGTGTTTAATTTAAAAGAAACTAATTGTGATATAATACATAATACAATTCTCTATTATAATAATTTAAGGTTTAACATATGAAATTTAAATATCTCCTGCTATTGGCTTTAACTTCTTCAATGTTCGCTAGTGAATCAACAACTGATACAAGAGTAATCAGTGAAACTAAAAACACAAACCTCGTAACAATCCTTAGAAAACACGAACAAGTCCTGCTTAAACTTATTGATGATATTGACTTTTTAAAAGAAAATGCTATTTTAAGAAATAAAGAAATAAAAAAGCTAGAAGGTACTATTAATAAATATAAAGAAAAAGATGCAGCAAATAAAAAAATCAATAAAACTAGTATTGAAATGAAATTTGACAAAGAGTTTCAAAAATATTTAAATTCTAAAAAAGGCTAGGAATATATATATGTCTAGAAAATTAACAGTATTGCTTTTATTTGTATTTAGTTTGCAAGCTAATGACTTTAGAGATGAAGTTCTTAGTCAGCTAATTAAAGACTCAGAAAATTTCAAGCACGCAATTATTCAACTAAAACTAGACATAAAACAAATGAAAGATAAATCTACTGAACTTGAATTAGAACTAGAGAAGTTCAATAAAAAAACGAAGGTTATATCTATAAGCAAAAATCAATTAATAACAAGTGATAAGCATATATTTTCACTGCATAAAGAAGCAATTGTCACATCGTGGCATTTAAACTTAAGAAAAGAGCCAAATAAAGAAGCAAAAATTATACGTACTTATGAGATGGGAGATATAGTTACAATAGTTGATTTTAATAATAAAGGTTGGTGTAAAACTACTCAAGGCTTCATAAAATCTACATATATTGAAATAATATCCAATGAAAAATTACTTCATATTAAAATAAAAAATAATCTTGCAAATATAAGAGAAAATCCATATTTTTCAAAAAATACAATAGACACGTTCAATAAAAATAAATCCCTAGTTGTATACGCAGTTTTATTTAATAAAGAGTGGTACAAACTAAAAAATAATATAGGTTATGTGCATAGGAACATAGTGGAGATAATAGAATGAGGTTTTTATGTTTGTTATTAATAGCAATGCTTTCTCAGGGTTCAGAATTGGAACAAGAAAATGCAATACGACTTATAAAAATTGAACTTTCTGAAGTTGCTTTTGAAAAAGAGTATAAGAAATTTCTGAAATACAAGAGACAAATTGATGAACTGAATAAATATAGTGTTAATGCATACAGCAAAAATAAAAGTACAAGATTTAAGATACTTGATGGTCTTTCAAAGATACAAAAAGACTCAAAGTCAATTATAATTTCTCAGTATCAATTAAACCAAACATTAAAATATGTGAGTATTAAAGATAGTGTAAAGTTTACAAAATATGCAAAACCATCAATAGACTATTTACGAATAAATTATTTATGTGATGGTTTTTTATTCAGTGGTGATTATGAAGAAAAAGTTGAAGGAAATAAAGTTAAGGCACTAAAGACTTATGAGCAAGGACTGAGGGTTTGTAAAGTTAAATGGAAGCAATTTGAGTTAAAAGGAAGGATAGGACAAGTTAAATATAGACTCTCTAAGAGAAATGCAGAATAATGATTAAAAGCTTTTTAATAATAGTGTTTATTGTTAACTTGAATGCTGAAATAGTTGACTTTGGAGTGCAAGGTAAACAATTTAAGATAGTTGAAGAAAATGGGAATGAACTTATTCAAAAAGAGTTAAAAAAATTAGATTACAAAAAAATTGATAAAGATATTAATGACTCAATAGAAAAACTTAAAACTTCAATGTATAAAATTAAAGCTTCTGCTGTTGATTCAATAGAGACAACAAAAGACTTATATAAAGCTAAGTGGGATATCAAAGATGTTGATGGCAGTGTGTTGTACACAAAAGGCGATTATATCCCTACAACTCTATCCAAAGGTGTTCAGTTAGAGCTATGTTTTGTAGATGGTTCTCTATTGAAAGGAGTAGTTGATGAAATAGTTAAAACATTTGGTAATAAATGTAAATACTTTATTAATAAAAAAAATATTGATCTTTTTGCAAAAGAATATGGTGTTGAAACTTATCCGCTAGGAGGGCAAAATGTACCATATCTTACTAGATATAAGATTGAATCTCTACCTACTAAAATCATTCGTATAGAAGATAAATTAATCACGCAAAGATTAAGTATAAAAAGAATTGCAATTTCAGTTGCTAGTGGGGAAAAATAATGAAAATATACATAGTTATAGCTATTCTAACCTTCCCTTTATTCCTTCTAGCACAAAGTAGTGTGGACGAAGCAAGAAACAAGTCTGGAGTAGAACTTTTCTTTGAAAATTATGACTGGGATAGTATGTGGGCAGAAGTAACAATGACTTTTAAGATTACCACTTGCACCCCAGAGAATACAGATAAAGGCTTTATTAGCCCATATATAGCAACTATAACAGAACCCTTGTATCTTGCAGGAGTCAGTATTAGAAAAGGAGAGATGAAAGCTTTCAGCACAACTCTTCTTGAAGACGCGTCTAAAACAGGAAACAATAGTGATGATGGTGGCATATATGTTAATTTAATAAAGTTCCCACTAATGAATATGTTATTAAAGAATACAACTAGAGGTGCAATGGTATTTGAGAAAGGGAGCATCAACCCTGTCTATATAGGTATATTTGATCCTAAAAAATGGGATAATATAATGGCAAGTGACATGACTCCAGAAAAAAAAATATTTGCTTCAGTTAGAGCGCAACTTGCATCTGCAGTAACCTGTGTTGCTTATTCAGGACTAGATGCTATGTCCCCTTCATCAAGAAGAGTAAGTGGCATAGCAGAGAAACTTAAAGACACAATTGATCTGTTTTACTTCTCTACAGGTTGCCTCGGACCAACTCCAACCGGAACGAGTACTGTACATCAAGACCCAATATCAAATGGCATTCTTGCAATTAACTCTATTTTTTATGATATGTTTAGTAGAAGAGGTGTTGTTGCAGATATTTCTGCCAACCACACCACAAGGAATATACTAAATAATCACTCTAAAGAAATATTATGTCGTTCAGTAATTAATCCAATTTTTCCTCAATCTGCATACACTACTCAATTGTTATTTCCGACAATTAGTAAAACTCATGAACTTGGAGTATCACCTGCCCAGTATAATTTTCATGGTGCAGGAGAAAGTGGTAAAAATGTTTTCTTTATTATTAATCAAAGAAGAGATTATGCAGCTTTTGCATATCAGGAGTAGTTAATGAGAAATATTTTCATAGCCTTACTATTTATATGTTATACGTTGAGTGGAGAAGTGCTTGAGGTTAAAACTCTATTACAGATGCTTAAACACTCAGATAAGCAATCATATGCTAAAGCTCTAGAAATTCAAGAATTAGCAAAGACTTCAATTAATAGTAATGGAGACATAGTCTATTGCTTAGTGAGTGAATCAATTGAAATAAAGTATTTAAAAAAAATTATATTTGAAATGACTGCACTTGGAGTTAATACGGATACTAAAGTAGCATTTATAACGCAAGGTGTTTATTCAAAAAAATTTATTGACAAGATAGCAAAACTTACTGAAGAGTTTAATGAGTATGAATCTGGAGAATACTTTAAAGCAAATGTGAATATTTTTATAGCTCCTTCTCTTTTTACGGAGTATAAGATAATGAAAGTTCCTGCATTGCTTTATGGAAAGTACAAAGGAAGTATCTATCCTCAAAACAAAAGAATATTATATATTGCGAGAGGAAATATAAGCCCCTTAGATTTTTTTAAACTTATATCAACAAAGGAGAGTAGATTTGAAACATACTCAAATATTATTTCTACTCTTTATTAACTATTATTTGACCTGCTTTGGTTATGATTTTTTACCAGATGATAGTGTCATTGCTAATAACCTTAGTGAGTTTAATACTTCAACAACTCCAAATGCAAGTGATTCAACAACATTTACTAAGTACGATTCTAATACTTCAATTGAATCACTTTCGATATCTACTGCAATAGAACAAATAACAGATGAATTTGGAAATTCTGAATCTGATTCAAATGTAAGTTCATTTAGTGTGCAAGACCTTAAAGGGTTTTCTGATAGTAATAAAGGAAAATATGCAACAAAAGGTAGTGCTTTATTCCAAACACTAGGGGAAAGTTTTGGCGGAGTAAATACGGGTAACATGGAAACGCTAACAAGAGAATACATTCTTGCGGAAGATGTTAACTCTAGTGAATCAAGAGCAATACAGTTCAATGAGGATTTTTATGCAAAAGCTAGGTCTCTAATTGCAAACTTGAAAACAATTAGTTGTTACGCAACAAGAAAGCTAGTGAACTCTTATTATTGTCCTCTTCCAGGTATGGAAGATAGCTTTTTTAAAGGAGGAGATGCAAAAGATTCCAAAGAGAATGCTAAAGAAGCGTGTGAAGATCTTTGTGATATTCCAGTTAGTTGTCTTCATAAAGAAATGAATAAAGATATAGAAACTGTAACGGAAACTACTTTAGAGCTAATAGACGATTCAGTTAGTCTAGAAATTGAAGCAGATGAAGGAATGTTGGGTGAATTTATAGAGTTTAGTATAGAAAACAAATATCAATATGATGATAATATTACATTAGACTCAGATGAATATAATGCAACTAAAGCCCTTGAAATACTCCAAGACTCAAACCACGGAGTAAAAATTGATGTTAGCTATATGGACAGTAACAGTTCGTATAGAAAACTATTAACAAGTTACGATTGCAAATTAAATGAACTAACGAATGATTATAAAATATTTTTAACAGGAATAAGAACAAGCAAGATAAAGATAGATTTTTATAAGCCATATAACTTTATTAATAAAGCAGCAATGGTACAAGAAGATGAAAAGTTAAAAAGCAACCTTATAAAAGTAAAATTGAAATATTCCGGTAATGAATGGTGGTTCTGTCCTGAGATACATTTTGTCTCTAGTTCAGCAAGTTGTTCTGGTGAAATTGAATCAGTTTCAATTGGAAGTCAGGTTTATTCCGTGTGTGTTACAGAAGCAAGACAAAGGCAAGAACCTCAATACGGAGCATTCTATTCAGAGGCTTCATGTCAGTCAGCTTGTAGATCAGTTGAGGATTGTGTACCTACATACAAGCATCTTACTAATATTGATCCGTATAACCTTCCTGCATCGTTAAACGACATTGAAGTAGGTTGCGTTGATGAAGCAACGAATACATCATGTACAGATGCATTATGCATGGAAAAATTTATTGCAGATGATATGCCATATCTTGAAAAAAGTTGGATAAATGATGATACGGTAAAAATAACAGTATCGTCTGGAATAGTATCACAGGATACAGTAAGACCAAGGATTGATATTGAAGGTGGAATAAGTGCAAATGATAATGAGCAACTTAGAGAAGAATCATCAATAAGAGAAATGTCAGAAATTTCATACATGAATATGCTGAATAGCGACACTTATGATATCTCACAAAATAAGGTTAGCACTAATATACCAATGCGTAATAGTTACGATATTTTAAGTAATGGTTCAGGAGAAGGTTCATTGGTTTGGAATCTAAAACCAAACTCTCATGATATAGGAAATGGAAATGATTATTATTTTTATTCTTTATTCGACATATCTTCAAACTATATACCAAATGCTCCTAATTTAGCAGATATAAATGGCACGATAAATCCTAGACTAGATAGAACAATAATGTTAAAAACAGAAAGTGGTTATAAAATAATTAAAAAGATAGAAAATGCAGCAATTCAACTAACGTCTGATGATGGTACTTTAAAGTGGTTTGTTACTCCTACATCAATAGTTGAAAAATTTGAAACATTTAATGGAATTGGATTTAGTAGTTTCGATGAAAATTCAAATGCAGAGTCATTTGCTTCGTATCAATTTACAGGAGATAAAAATTATGAAACTTTTATCTTATATGACTCACTTGAAGTTTTAGTAGAAACACCAGGTGTTTTATTTCTTAACCAAACGTCACAAGGAAATGGTAGATTCTTTACTCGAATATATGATGGAACAGCAAGTGATACCTATTCTTCTTATCTCAATGGAATAGTGGCATATGGTATTTACTCAAAAGAACAGTTGTCTTACAAGAACTTAGTAGATGTGACAATAGGCACTATAGATAGTCTATATGCAGTTTATTCTACAAAATATTCTTTACCAAAAGGGGAAATAGCTTCAGATGGAACATATAACACAGAGAAGGTACAAATGTTCATTGGTGGAAGCCCTAATAATATGAATGTAAACGTTACTCTTACTCCAAACTCAAATGAAGAAGGCAAAAAAACATTTATATATATGCTCTTGTATGATGAAAATTCAACTGAAGGAAGTGATTAATGAAAACTCTATACGGAATACTAATAATATTCCTAATATCTCAATCTAGTTTATATAGTTCATCTAAATTTCTCTTAAAAACAGGAATCGTTGATATTGGACATAAAGAAGAAAGCTCAGAAATAGAAGTACCAAAAGAAAGAATAATTAGTGAACCTAATATGTCAACGTCTGAAAATAAATTAACATATCAGAAAAGAATTCAAAGTGAAAAATTTGATTGCGAAACAGATTTTTTAGGTACTGAAACATGTACTCAACAACAAACAGTTTGTCCCTCGTATGGTGAGTATGAAGATGGTTACAGTGTAGCTTCTATTGGAAGTAAAATAATCTACACATCTAAAACAACAACAACCTCCACTGCTTCTTCGTATTACGGTTCATGGTCAACAGCAAATAGATTTTGGAGAGAAAGAAAAAGTGCAAAAGGTTGGAACACTTTTGACTTACCAAATAGTAGTAATCTAGTGGGCGGTGTCACTATTCCTCTATCGAGAAATGCAGGTTCACTTTCAGCTACAAAAGTTTGGAGTTCTTATTATGGAGGCTATATAGATTTCACAGTTAGTTTCAGTTCACGAAGTGGAGGAAGAGGCTCTGATATGTACTTCAGCACATCAATTAGAAGATATTATCCTGCAATTACAACAACAATAGTTTCTTGTCCATCAGGATATTCAGAGGCAGAAGGAACGGGTAGTAATGCTTGTAAAAAAACAATAACATATACTTATTATAACTATTTATGTTCTACAGAAACTAATGAACTAGGGCAGAGTTTTAGTCCAATAGATGGGGGTGGAACTACTACCACCTCTGCCATTCCACCAAGCAATAATTGTGTAAGACTTAATTACACATGTCCGCTAGATTCAAGTCAGAAATGTGGAGAAACAATAAACACAACGGGCATCTGTGAAGATGGTTATATATGGAATAGTAACCGGTGCGAAAGAGTGGAGAGTTACTGTGGAAACTCTTTTTATAATGTCTCATTAGATGTATGCCAAGATGTGACAAATTATGAAAAACTTTGTATTAATAGCAACGAAATTTACAACAATATAACAAATAATTGTGAAACAAATACTAAGGCTTGTTCTAATGGTGTATTTAATGAAGATACAAATAAGTGTGTTTCAGATTTTGAAGTTATATGCCAAACAAATGGTTATATATATAACAATATGTCAGGGGTTTGTGAAGACCCAGATAGCCCAATATGTGAGACCCAATATAACTATAATGGTTCTTTGTGCAAGGGAGAAATGACTATGTGTGCAACAGGATTTTTTTATAATAAAGAGTTAAACAAATGCGAAAAAGATATTTGTAAGATTCTCAACACAAGTGATATTGGAGCTAGATGTGAAACACCGATACAATGTGAAGGCGTTGTAAATAATGGAAGATGTATACCAAATACACTTCAAGAATAGGAAAATAAATGTATAAATATCTTTTTTTAATTTTAATTGGTATTGGTTTCAGTTCTGGAGCGATTGAATATAGTAATGGAAACTTTTCTTTCGATGCGAATAGTGCTAAGAATACCATAGTTGGGTCATTTAATAAACTAGTTGAGTTGGCTGAAAAGTATGATAAATGATTGAAAGTCAATTTTTATTTTTTTATGAATCTACAGAGGCATACATTTTTGATAATTTCAAAGAAAATATTTTATTCTATTCCATTGCACTAGCAGCATTAATTGGAAAAATGAAAGAGTCTTCTAAGAAAAACATGTTATCAGCATGGATTATGTACTTTATGGGTACTTTTTTTCATGAACTTTCGCATTTCATAATATCATTTTTTACTATAGGCAAGCCATTCCGTTTTTCGGTTATTCCATCATCAACAGTTGATAAGCTTACTGGCCAAAAAATGATAACACTAGGACATGTTAAGTCTCGAAATGTGAAATGGTGGAATGTTTTTTTAATATCCATGTCTCCTTTACTCTTGTTCCCTTTATCATTTTGGGTGTATAGCAATTTTTTTAACTATTTAGAACTTAACTTATGGACTGTAATTATATATGTGTTTTCAATAGTTTCATTGTTATTTAGTGCCATTCCATCTGGAGTAGATTTTAAAAATGTTTTTACTATTAGTACTCCAATTAACTTAATAGTGCCATCAATTTTATTCATGCTGTATTTATTTTTGGACCATAATAATATTCTTTACATCGGAGGTTTATTTTGAGATATTTTTTTAAAGTATCAGTTATTTTTGTTTTTATATTTAGTGTTAGTCTATTCGCTAGTTGTAAATATGAATACGAAGACACAGAATCTTCTATTGAGATTACCACAAAGACAATTACTGATTATGCTGGAAAAGTAAATACAGTGGTGTCTGTCCCCGGATACTACGGTTCATGGTCAACAGCAAATAGATTTTGGAGAGAAAGAAAAAGTGCAAAAGGTTGGAACACTTTTGACTTACCAAATAGTAGTAATCTAGTGGGCGGTGTCACTATTCCTCTATCGAGAAATGCAGGTTCACTTTCAGCTACAAAAGTTTGGAGTTCTTATTATGGAGGCTATATAGATTTCACAGTTAGTTTCAGTTCACGAAGTGGAGGAAGAGGCTCTGATATGTACTTCAGCACATCAATTAGAAGATATTATCCTGCAACCACAAAAATAGTTGTTGAGTGTCCTAATGGATATTCTGAAGTTTCAAATCCAACAGGTGGAGCAGCATGTAAAAAAGAAATATCTTATTCTTTTGAAGAATATACATGCGAAGAAAATAGTCTGAATCCACAAGGGTTTTCGTGGGAACTTAATAGCCCAATAGAAAATGATGGTAGCAAGATTGATGGTGAGTTGACAGTGGTTAATAATTTAACCACTACAATATATAGCCATTCGGTTCAACCAATATGTAAAAGGAAATATCAGGAGTGTTCTATTGATTGTGAGTCTCCTCTAGTGCTAGAGCCCTCTAGTGGTAAATGTGTTATAGCTTACGAAGATATGTGTATAGAAAAAGGTATGATTTATAATTCATCTACTCATCAGTGCGAAAAAGAAAATCAATGTGGAAATACTGAGGCATATGAAGATAGCAATACATCATATTGCGCTATGATGCCAAATTGTCAATCAACAGAAGAAGGATGTGGAGAGACAGTTAATAGAACCTGCAATAATGCCGAGTTTACATATTCAACATTAAGTGATGTGTGCGAAAAAGATACTTCATGCTTAGAGAATGAGCATGTATTAAGTGATGGAACATGTGGAAGTACACCGTTTTGTAATGCTGATGATACAGAGGCATTAGATAACTGTATCCGCACTGTTAACTTAACTAAAAGTTGTGCTCCTGATAGTAGAAATGGTAACCAATGTTTCGTATCTAGTGGAGATAATATTGGTAATAAATCTATAGATTATTTTAGACCTCTTGCAAAAAACAATGTGTCCGGCTCTTTTAAGGAAGAAGGATATGGAAACAACCTACCAATATTGTGTACAGATTCATCAACTAAATGTGAATATAGATTAGTAAAAATGTATGCAGAAGATGATGGAAAATCTATATGCTTTGAAGATGCGCAAGGTATTAATAGTTGTTTGGCGATTAAAGGAGACTGTACAGTTAGTGGAAGTATTGATTATTTGAATGGAATTAAGCAGTTAAAAGTTGAAGATGGAAACAAGATTATTGCGTACAATATTCAAGAGCAAAAAAGCAGTATTGGTTCAATCCACTCTACTTGTACCTTGAGTGGGAAAGTTGGAAATATTGAAGGAATCTATATATCTAGTGATATTACATCTGTGCTTGCAGATGAACAAGACATTAAATTTTGGGATGAATACAAAAGGGGCTTCATTGGAGTAATATCTATACTACCTTCTGTTCCTAAAGAAGATCAAGATGATGGATTCAATTATCAAGATAAAGAAGTTCACTCATTGTTCAATGAAGGATTCACCGGATTCTATTCTGAAAACAATTCTTCGGTGTACGGAGTTTATAATGGCTTAATATCTAAAAGTAATTGTCAAAGTCTTATTGATGGCACAACATTTTATATAGCTATGGCAGAGACAGAAGAAGAAGATAATATTTTAAAAGGTCTTAGTTTTAAGAGTGGAAGTGCATATAATTATAGCGATGGTGATCTTGAGAATGGCAGTTGTGTAATAAAGAGTGATAGTTCAAACTCATTTTCAAATCAAGACTATTCTATAAAAAGCACAGCAGTTAATAATTTAAGTACTATATTTGTATGTTCTCCACTCGCTTGTTCTGACCACTACTGCCAATATAATCAGTGTCCTACAAATTATTCACCTACTCTATACGATCAAACGTACTTTGATACAATAATTTCATTAGATTTTCCAGATGCAATAGCGGAGGAAGTTTGTGTTACTGAATCATGCGATAGTAATAAACCATATTTTGAGTATTGTGGAAATGGATACGGTTGTGAAACTAAAGAGAATGTATACCAACAAAGTGATGGTTCTTGTGTTGAAGTAACTTGCGAGAGTGGAAAAGAGTTTGACATAGATTCTGGAAAATGTATTTCATTTGGTTGCAAAAATTCAATAGAAAGGGATGGAAAATGTTACAAAAGTTTATATTAATACTACTTTTCCCTTTATTACTTAGCGCAGAGAATACTTTGTATGAAAGAGATGTATCGGGCGTAAATCTAATCAGTGGTACAAAAGCTACGGATATGCCATACGGATACTATGTTGAACAATTTTCTAAGAGTTCAATTAAAGCTTTTGAAAATATTGATTTATCTCTTTATTCAGATAAAAAATTACTAATTGGATTTGGAACATATGATATAGACGAAGAGAACTGTAGATACTTAGATGTGCCAAGTAATTCAAGTATGCCTACAGACTTTAAAAATATATCCACATTAGGTAATGAGACTTACGCTGTAAGCAGAATAAGAATGTCATATACCCAATGTAAAGCACTTGTCGCTACATATTCTGGTTATGTGTACACTCCAAAAGATGCATCTAATTATACTGCTGTGTTAAATAAACTGAACAACAGCTCTGGTGGTGACTTAGCTAAAGATTTATGGGTGGGATATGGACGAGCTGATTGTGCTAGTGAATACCTAAACGACAAGGGTTCTAGTCAATCTTACACAAGTTTCGTAATTGATAATGAGATATGTAATACTTCTAATATTTACACTTATTCATCTCCTGATTCAAAGACATGGCAGAGAACTGGTTCATCAGATCAACACTATTGCCCTATATCATTAGATTCGCCAGACTATCTAAGACCTATAAAATTTTGTGCTCCTTGGTTAAGAGTTGAACGTTCTTGGAAACTCTACAAAAACGAAGATTTATACGAGATGAATGGTCATACTTATGATTACAGGTATATGAAATATGTAATGGAATATCCCAAAGATGCAACAATATGTACGGAGATAGACACAAACGTAGCTACATCTGGCGATAGATTTGAATTCACTTGTAATTCTTATGACGATATTAGAGCTTCAGCAGCTTGTGTGGAGCAGATTACACTTCCTCAATGTCATGTTAATACTTGTAAAGGATATGCAGAAAGCTCTTGCGTAAAAACAAATTCATTCACTCCTTTTAAAGACTATGATGTTGGGTATATCTTGATTAATGGAGTTGAGACAAAGGTAAAAACTAAAGATAATAAAATCGTAAATGTTTACGATTGTCCACCACCAAACCCATCTTCTGACAATTGTCTAAAAAAAGAAATAGTTTCTGTAATACCAGTAGAGTGTCCTTATTCAAAGTGTGATGAACTAGTCGCTTGTCTTCAGAGTGATACAGAAACAGCAGATGAATGTTATTCCACTTATACTTGCGAGCGTTCTTATGGTTCAACAAGTAGTATCAAATACGAAAATGGTATAGCTGTTGGACTATGGGGAATATGTAACGATGCTAACACCTCTGTTCAGGTACTAGCACTAATTGAAAAAAAATCAGCAGTAAAGAAGATTTGTACGGAATTTAATACTTATGATGAAACAAACACTACTATTAAGAAATGCACAACAGAAGCAAATATAGAAAATAAAATTGTTAGTACTTCTATTACACAGGAAGATATCTATCAGGACGATCCTAGATGTATTAGAACCAATAATGTGGATGAAGCTAGACCAAATGTTGAGGCAATCTTTGATTACACGACAAAGGGATTTTTTAAGACATTAATACAAAAAGCGTATATTGATGGAACTACAGAAAACACAGAAGTAAATA
Source organism: Sulfurimonas sp. (assembly GCF_016744025.1). Taxonomy (GTDB): domain Bacteria; phylum Campylobacterota; class Campylobacteria; order Campylobacterales; family Sulfurimonadaceae; genus Sulfurimonas. The sequence continues at coordinate 20,027 of NZ_JADGFC010000007.1, read as the reverse complement.
GTACTCAATATTTACTAGCTGCTTCTAGTTTAACATTGACACCTTTTACTGATGATTTTGAGATTACTCTTGCTACTGATGAAGAATCGACACAAGAGTTTTGTGAAAGTAAATTCTCAGAAAATTGGTTTAAACTAAGATACCAAGCATTACAAGATACATCCATCAAGGGATATGTATATAATAAAAGTGGAAAAGCAACAAGGAGCATAAAGGTATATTCTTCCAATAGTTCGAGTTCTCACTCAATTCTTGATAGTTTTGGTACTAGCAAAAAATCTTCAAATTGGGGAGTTGCGGTATTTAATGATAATTATAAAATAATAGAATATAAAACTTTTAATGTAAAAGATTCAAATACTACTGCTACAGAGATGACAAACTACTTAACATCTTTATCAACAGATACATTAATTGCCGTCCACACTTTTGGTGATGCAATGACTAATGTGTACAATAATAATGACTTAAAAGTAGCGTTATCTAGTTTTGGAGCAAATACAACAATATTAAGCAATTTAAGTACAGTTGGTTCATATTTGCTTGTGGGGAAAAAAGATTCATCTAAATTGGCGGAAAAAGTAAGTAGTGTAGCTAGTATTACTTTATCATACACCACTGATATATCAGTGGACGTGCCTTTTGTTCTATCTGTAAGCGATACTTCATCTTGTGCTTCTAACGAAACCTTTTTAGAAATGACGAAATTTGAACCCGCCTACACAGACTATGGTTTTACTGATTTAGGGGTTAGTGAATCAGATGTGAATAATGAAAATTATTGTTTTCTAGGTGGTTCACTCATACAAGGAGACAGCGATATTGATTCAATTCTTAATAATGCGGGAATAGAAGCATACTATCAGCTTACAAGCAATGCTAATACTGATTGCAATAGTTATAACAATTGCTTATCAGGTGAGATTATTTCTACATCAAATTGTAAAATACATGTTAGTGACGATACGCAAGATGGATCTGAGTCGAATAGCACAATACCCTCTCAGACAGGTAAACTTACAACTTTCACTTCACAAAGTGGTTCTTTCGCAAGTGAAATTAATGGGTACAGAGATATATTTTCTATACAAGAATACACAGAGGGAACTTTCGGTTATGTAAGTAATTATATTTTTAAATTGCCAGAGAATAATATAGTATTACTAGATGGGAAAGAAGTCTCTCCTATTATTGGACAAACTCCGACAATTTATGATTTGTTATATGATCATGCAAATGGACAGCATACAGAGAAAACAAAAAATAGGACACCAACAGAGAAAGATGGAAGTTACAGTGGACTAGTGGGAATCACAACGCAGATGGGAGATAGTGGAATAGACGGTAATCTTCTTGTTACTGGTGCAGTTGTAGCAGGAGTGGCAAGTGTCTTCACTGGGGGTGTTTTTACAGCCGCAATATTAGTAGTAATGATGTTTATGGGTACTCAACAGTGGGGTTGGTATGATTCAGCCTATAAGATTTATCAAGAACTTTCTGTTACTTCTAAGTATATTGAAAACGTATATGGATATGATCCTCGTATTATTGAGTCTGACTCTTTAACATGGGCAAGAGAGGAAGCTCATAGTGGAACTTTAAAAAAGAGTGATTATACGAGATTTAGAGATTCAGTCATATCTGTAAAGAAAAATTATTTCTTAAATATGGGATTTTCGACGACAGTTGTGAATAATAAGATGACAAGTACAGCAGAAAAGAATATGATAGGTTGGGGCAGTATTAAATGGTATGAGTTATCAGCTAAAAAAAATAAAAACTCAGAATCTACAGGTGTTGCTACGGGTATAAATAAACAAATAAATACGATATATATGGGAGCAGTTAATATGCTATCAATAGTCGTTCCATACACAGGGGACTATGAAGTGATTGCATATGACAAAAACAATAACATTCTAGGAACTATAACAGTCCAAGAGCAAAATTTTATGAAAAATACTACAGCTACGTCAGGGAATGTTGCTCAAACTTATGCAAAAGTTCAATTTGCAACAGCAGAAAATTTTAATATATCAGATGGCCAAAATAAACAGTATCAAAACGGAAGCTGTTTAGCTAGTGACTTTGTGGAATGGGGAGGTGGTGTGTCAGGTGCTTATTATGAAAGTGGAGTTCCAGATTTGGGAGTAGGAAGCAGTGATTGCTTAAAGAGTAACGATGTTTATGTTAAAGAACACTCCGCAGTGAAAGTAACAGTGAGAAGCCTAGAAAGCAGTGTTCCTTTTGTGATTGATTTAGTTAAACCTCTTCCTTTCTCAAATAAGGTATATTTAGTAAATATGTCAGAACAAGAAAATAGAGAATACCAGTGCTTCAGTTCACTAGAACCATGTGAGGTGAATTAAAATGAACATAAAACAAATAATAAAGAAGATTTTTTCTATTTTTTCTTGCATAGTCTTACTATCTTCAGTTACTTATAATCAATTACTTATGGCAGAAGAAATATGCGTACCTATTTCTTCTCAGCCGTTTGGATACACAGGTGATGTATCAGGTAAACGTGTTTATACAAAAGAAGAATATACATTTGAATGCACAAATACAACAACAAAAGTTGGGACATGTAAAACATGGGAAGAGGAGTATCAAGAGTTCGACGTAAGTGGACTTGATGTAGATGTTTATTATAAATCAGAAAAATTTCAAGGTGGCATCGGGGAAGCACTCGGAGTAGCTCAAGCATATGACAAAATAAATGGTCTATGGTCTGGATGGCATGGTCTATGTATGGACGGCTCAGATGATGGAAATTGGGATTGGATGAACGACCCTTATGTTTTGGCAGGCTTTGCACTAAGTGCTATAGGTGGCGCAGCAACAGCAGGTGTTGGGAATGGTGCTATTGGAAGCGTAGGGCAATATAGTAGTGAGCAAGTCAAGTATGTAGCTCGCATGGCTGTTTGTGCAGCTAGAGCAGGGTTAGATGCAGGAAAAATGATTGAAGAATATGAAGATGATGGAGAAGAGTGTGATGAAGTAGATGAAATTTGTGGTGAAGTAGATGAAATTTGTGGTGAAGAAGATGCAGCAGACGATGATACTAATATTTTTACAATTCCAGAAGATGAATATAATCAGCTAGTAACCAATAACCCAGACATTATTGACAATATGGTAATAATTGACGGAGTTGGGACTGGTGTGTTGACATTAAAGGTAATTGCCGGAGATGTAAATAAGAGTGGAATGAGTTCTGATGAGGCTCAAAAAGCCGCTAAAGAAGCCAAAGAAAAAGCGTTGAAAATCAAAGCAGCTATGACTACCATACAGCTTGCTGCTTGCGTTAATGGAAGTGATACAGGAAGTGGAAGTAGTTCCTCCTCAGATTCTGCAAGTTCTCTTTTGTCAGCCAAAAATATAGCATTAATGGCTCTCGGTTCAATAAACCCTTTATTAGGTCTTGCCGCACAAGTGGCAAGTAAGATGTATGACAGCATTGCTTCTAGCGTAGATACATGTAACAATCTAGACGATGCAAAAGGAAAAGGCTCAAGGCACGAGGCTACTTACCATGCTAGAAAATATGACATGTGCCACTTGATAGAAGTAGTGGAAGATGGAGACAAGACTTGGAATACATACCAAAGGCGATTTAGATATTGCTGTTATGATGATAAAACTACAAGAATTATAGTTGAACAATCAAAAGCTCAATTTGCAAAAGATTGGGAACACTGTACAGATATTACTCTGAAAGAACTTGAAGTAATAAGCTTTAGTGCTTGTGATCCTGAAGAATTAGATTCGAGTATAAATGGTGTTACTCTCCCGGCAGATGCAACTATAGCTGAACGCATGGGAGCATATCAATTTACACACAAATGTATAGATACAAGAGAATATATAGATGTTATGCTTGAAAAATTCGGCGGAGAAGATATGCTTATTGACTCGTCAGATGCTGAAAGAATTTTGGAAGAGTTAAGATAGTCATAGAAAGGCTATCTGTCTATATAATAATATATAGTGAGAACAAGACTATATATACCACCCATTAAATAAAATTAAAATCTATATTGCACCTCTAAAATAAAGACTTCACCTTTCAATATTGTTAATTATAGAAGAATATCGCTATAATATAGAATTGTATTACATAATACAATTCTATATTATAATATTAAAAGGTAATGGATGAAACTAGTTAAAACTAAATTTAGTATTGTTTTGGCAATCTTCTTAATAAATGGAACATTTGTAATAGCAAATGAGTCAAAAGAGAAACCAAAACTTGAAAGGGGATTTCGTTTTGGTGATGTTAAAGAAAGCAAAGATGAAAAACTTAAAGAAAAATCTTCACAAGAACTTCTCGTAGAACTAGTTAAACTCAGTAAAAAACAACTTATAGAACAGACTAGAATTAGAGAAATTCTTGAAAATGAGTTTGATCCTCAGCAGAAAATAATGACTCTTCCAGATGGTACTGAATGTGTTGAAAATTCTTCTTCAAAATGTTTCAAAATGCCTGTAATTAATTCAATAAAAAAAATACCTGCAATCGCTAATGCCTATAAAAATCCTTCACTTGAGAATGTTAAAACTAGGGAAATGTGGTATGGAACGTATGTTTTAAATGTATTAAAAGACAGCTATCTTAAAGGCCAAGCTATCAGAGAACTTGGTCCTAAATATCCTCTGGCCACTAAACCTCTTGGAACAATTAATAATGTTGGTTATGACTCTCTTGCTTTAAAGAATTATAGAAAATCTCTTGTAGATAAACAAATGCCAATTTTTGAACTAAACATATTTATTGGATTGAACAAGTCATTAGATATGTACTCTTTAGTTCGCTTGGCTTATTTAGTAAAAGATAATCCAACATGGAACTTCAATCTTGTGTTTAATTCTTATAAATCTAAAGAAGATTGGGAAAAACAATATAAAAATTTTTATGTATCTAAACACCTAAAGAGATTAAATGCTGTAATACAACCTGAAGCTTTTGAGGAATTTAAAGTGTATACAACACCATCTTTCTTTCTTAAAGATAAAAAGAAAAGCAAAGACACTTTAATTTTTGTAGGTAGAGCAACACAAGCAGATATTGTATCTCGTGTTATCGAATATATGATTCAAAGTAAATATATAAAAAGAAATGAACTAACTGCTTCTAAAGCTTGGAGTTCAAAATCATCTGAACAAGTTGTAGAAAACTACTTCAATGGTTCATTAGGAATAAAATATGAAAAATAAAATTATATCTATTTCGTTGGTGCTTGCATTGCTTTTTACTAGTTCTAATGCAGCTGATTTGGTTTTACAACAAAGTAGCACTACTGCCTCAAGTGAATGGAAAGATCCTTCTTCTGGAATAACATATAATAATTTTGGAGCAGTAAATTTTAAATTTAAAAAAAGTGTAACCTCTTTTGCCCCTTGGGTTAAAGCTAGACCACCATCAATAACAGCAGGATGTGGTGGAATTAGTCTTGATGCAGGGTTCGCGGCTTTTTTAGATTTAGAAACTATAGGTAAGCAACTAGAACAAGCCATTTCATCTGTAGGAATGGGCGTGATAGTTGTTCTATTGCAAACAATGCCAAGCTTAGCTAAAGCCTTTGAAAATATTCAAAAGTTAATTAGAAAACTGCAAAGTATGCTTGCCAATGCTTGTCAAAGTACAGTGGCGTTATTAAATAACAACAAAACAACTTCTAAGGCTAAAAAGGAGACTCAAGATTGGTTATCTGAAAATTCTGGCGCTGATTATTTTAACGATACTATGCAAGGAGCTGTAGACAAAGTTGAAAAATTTGAAAAGATGCTTGATTGCGAGACAACGGATACTGCTTGTATAAAAAATGCAACAGCCGTTGCTATGGGAATGTCGGCAAAACCTGGTGTAACTGCGAAACCAAAAAAAGAAGTTCTTGGTGTAGTATCTTCTGTACTTGCAGATGTGGTTACTAGTAAATATAGTATTGCAGATGCTTACTCAGTCAAGAAAGATACTTTAAAAAAGGTTCTCAACGACAATGAATTTGATAGTAAATCATTAAATATAAGTTCAGAAGAGAGAAATTATGAGGCAATGAGAATTGCAATATTTGGAGTTCTAGCAGTAAGTTCAGAGAACGGAACAATGGCAATTACGGGGCTTGATGAAGATGGTAAGATAGAGCTATCTGCAGAATCAAAAAAAGCAATAGCAGAGGCCGTAGTGAAAGGTAATTCTCTTTCTCCTTCATATAAGTTAAATTTCTACCCTCCAATTAACGACAGTGAAACAGTTGTTTCTTTTATAACTGGAGAAGGACTAACGGGAACTTCAACAAATAGTATAAAAGTTCCAACAGATTTTGAATATGTTTTACTATTGAGTAGTGAAAAAACATCAAAAGATGGAGGAGCAGATGGGTCTATAACTTCCAAATTTTATTTACAAGCTAACGGGGATTATAATCCTACGAATTCTTATGACTTAAATTTTGCGGGAATTAAAAATGCAACATATGAAACAATATTGCACATACTAGATAGTGCTACATATTCTGCCGCAACTACCCCTATAGGAGTATTCATGCCTAAGGGAAGTCAATATGTTTCAATAATTAAAAAGTATGCTGAATCAAAAGATTTTCCCAAATATGCAGACCTATTAGCTAAAATAAATGTTAAATATGCGATGGAACAACTTATTAGAGATGCTAAAAAAGATGCCGCTGATAGTATAAGAACAAATGCTGAAAATGCTCATGAAGCAGATAGATACATTAAAGGGATTGAAGATATTTCAAAAAGAATAGCTAAAGCTTTAGTTGATTATTCCGGTGATGTTATCTATCTTAATAATCTCGATAGTATTTTCAACAGTTTGAAACAAGACACTCTTCAAAAACGACTTAATAAAGCAAAGGCTCATTAGATATGAATAATATAATAATTGCTTGTTTACTCTCTTTTAGCCTCTTAATGGGGCAAGAGAGTACAGAAAATCAACCCCTTAGCGAAAAAGAAGTGGTGATGGTAGAACAAGGTATTTTAGGCGAAGCAATTAGAGCCAATGACTATGACACTATATCAACAATGGCTCTATCTTTTTATGCTACATCTATGAACTCAGAATTTGTCGGTAATGGGAAAAGACTCTATAAAAGGTCAATAGAGTTATTAGAGATTTGTCATAAAGGAGCACATATAACTTCATCACTATATTTAGTGAAGACTTTTTTGAAACCAAATCCTACATACAGCAGAAGAATAGCATCTGAATCAATTTTATTAAATGAAAGCAACAATAAAATTAGATACAACCCTAACTACATAAGCTTGGTTATGCTCTATGTGTCTTCTGTTTTAGATCATACAAGCACAAGCAGAGATGAAGTTAATAATGCGATAGAAGCTCTTCAAAGTCTTCCTGAAGAAAATGCTCAAACTAAATTCTATTCAGCTTTTCTATTTAAATCTTTGGGTTCAGAAGATATAGCAAATATGTATTTAAACGATGCATGTCATTCGTCTACAGTTGGAAGCGAAATTTTTAAGTATTGTACTACTGGTGAAAGAATTGAAAGGGAGGATTTACTAAAAAATAAAGTCTCTAATTCTGACTGTAACAAGGATATTGGACAAAGATGCAAATAAAGCTTTTTTTTGTCGTAATAGCTCTTATAATTTGTCTCAGCGCACAAAGTGATGAATGCAAAGTTGACGATAATATTATGTACGGCATTGCAACAATAGAGAAGAATAAACATACCCCAGTAGGATATCCATTTTTGATTTCTCTTAACTCTGCAAAAGATCAAAAATCAATTCGTGCGAATGATGAGCTTAGTTATTTGTTTCTTGACGTTAGAACTATTGATTGTGTAAATCAAAAAAATTGTGTCTCAGTATTAAAAAGCCTTAAAGCAAAAGGAATAAAGAACCTTGATTTAGGTGCTTTTCAAATATGTCAATTATTTTGGGAAATGCCAGAAGCAGATTATTTTGACATAAAAAAAAGTTACTTAAAGGCATGTTCTATTGTTATGTCTCATAATAAAAAAAAGTGGTCTTGGAAGAATATAGCCAAATATCACAGTAAGACTAAGAAGCATAATAATAGATATAAAAAAGAATTACTTGCTGCAGTAAAAAAAAACTTAATGTGAAAAATACTAATTTAAGGGAAGTTGTTTTATGAAAAATTTAGTAATTTCTGAAATACTTAAGAATACAATATATTGTGTTTATGATAACAATGCAAATATTATTGATTGCTCAGAGTCTTTTGCATCAATGATGAAATATAAAAAAAAAGAACTAGTAGGGAAAAATCAAAGCTTTTGTTGCAGTGAACAATCAATAGAGGAAGTTGAGCAAATTGCTGAATCATGGATAGTTATAAGAAGAGGTGAACTGTGGAAAGGAATACAAATATACAGGACTAGAGATAACTCTCTATTATATTTGAACACAATTATTACTCCTCTTTTTTCAGAAGACAAAGCTAAAAAAGATATTCAAAGATATTTATTAATAAGTAATGATGTAACAAATTCAATGTATGAGAAAACTCATTGCTTATTGACAGACTTAAAAAACAAAACATCTCTTAAAAAAGATTTATCTAGTTGTAATGATAAGAAAAAAGTATTTTTTGCAATTGTAGATATTGATGATTTTTCTAGTATTAATAGTATTTATGGTGGTGAGTACGGAAACCATGTATTAAAAGTAGTTTCGCAAAAACTTTCATTGATTGGAAAATTTACATTATACAGAATTAAAGATGATGAATTTGGACTGCTTTATAATGCGGATGAAGTAGCAGAACAAGATGTAAAGTTAATATTGAACCGTTTAATAAATTCTATTAAAAAACTATTTGCAACTGATATTAGAATAATTGACAAGAATATAAATGTAAGAGTTACTCTAGGAGCTTCTTACACTCTTCCATACAACGCATTAGAATATACGAACCTTGCCTACAAAGAAGCAAAAAGATTACACTATACCGGTTGTCTTTATACTAAAAAACTTGATTTGACTGAAGATAAGGTCAATAATATGAAAATGACTTCTCTTTTACGTTCAGCTTTAAGTGACGATAGAGTGATTGTCTTTTATCAGCCTATAGTGTGTTGTTCTTCAAAATCTGCTTATAAATATGAAGCACTAGTTAGAATTAAAGACGAAGAAGGAAAAATAATCAGTCCAGATAAATTTCTAAATCTTTCTCAAAGAACTGGCATGTATAGTCAAATAACAAAAGTAGTACTAAAAAGAGTATTTAACAAGCTTGAAGAAGACAGAAGTATATCTCTTTCTTTAAATATATCCATGGAAGATATTATTGATGTTACAACACGTGCATTAATTTTTAAATTACTTTTAGAAAAAGGAACACAAGTATCCTCTAGAGTTACTTTTGAAATAGTAGAAACAATAGATATTTGCAACTATGAGCTTTTTAACAAATTTAGTCGTTATGTCAGAGGTTTTAATGCCAAAATAGCAATAGATGATTTTGGAGCAGGATATTCTAACTTTGCTCATTTAACAAAAATAACTTTCGACTATGTAAAAATAGATGGTCAGTTTGTGAAAGGTATCGGATGCCCTAAGAACAAAACAGTTATAGAGTCAATAATGGTCTTTTGTAAAAAGCATAAAATAAAAACAATAGCTGAATATGTTGAAAATAAAAATATTTACGAAGAGTTATGTAAACTTGGTGTGGATTACTCTCAGGGTTATTATTTTGGTAAACCAGCAATAAACCCAGAGGTTCTTTTTTTGGATAAAGAATTTCATAAACATGTAAGCTGAATAAATAGTGCAGGATACAAATTGAAAAATATAAAAAAATGCTAAAAGTTAACTATATTTAGAAAGGATTTTCATGTCAGAACTGCATGATGACAGCTTGTCACAAAGCATTGAAAAAATATTGTCTAATTCAATTGATTGGCAAGATGGTCTTGTAAAGTTAATAGAAAGTGATTTAGATATAAGCGAGAAAAAGGCTACAGACGAAGTTGATAAATTCTTTTTAAAAATAGGAGCGTGTCATGAAAAATTTAATTATTGTAGATGAACTTGATAAAAGAACTCTTGTTATTGATTCAGTTTTCGGAACAGATTCAGATATTTTATTATTATCTGATATTGTTTATGATTTCAATATTCTTAATGATATTGAAATGGAAGAACTGTTTTTTTATTTTGATGAATCAATAAAAAATAAAGAGCTTATACAAGAAATTTCAAGAATATTACAGGTCCGACAATACTATGTTCTTAATGCTAATAGTGAAGATTCTTTTGATAATAAAATAACTAATGCTAACCAAATATTGTATGGGAATATAAAAGCAGATGCTCTAAGAAAAAATATTGACTTAATGTATCAAAATAAAATAAGCCAAATGGTGAGATGGATGTTGTTTAAGCATAGAAGCGCTGATGCTAATTCTATTAGAAGATTGCTGTTTAATAGAGCTTCCCCGGTAATAATGGGCATCATTGCTAATGCAGAGCAAAAAATAACAGACTTTAAAAAAGAAGATTATATTAGAGTGTCTGTAGAGTACATTCACAAAGAGTATTTATGTAAGCAAGGGGGCGAGCAAGTAGAAGAAAACAGCATTAAAGGTTCTAATAATTTATCCGGTGAACAAGTAAAAATACATAATATTAAATTGCACTGCAAAACTAAATTTAAGAAAGAACACCAGGACGAACTAGACATTACATTAAAAACTCTTAATGATATTAATATCCCTCATATAATCAAAGATTTAAAACCTAAAACAGAAGAAATGAGACCTTTTGCTCCGTTAACAACGGTTAGACTTCAAAGAAACTGCTTTTATTTATTTCGTATTGATCCTATTAAGACAATGTCGATATGTGAAGAGTTATGCAATGGAATCTCAATAGATGGAATTAAAACTAAGTTGATAACTAGTCCTTTTACTGAAGGGCATCAAATTAATGACGAAGCTATACTTGAAATAAACAAGGCTCTAATAAAACTATATGGCATAAATTATGTATTGCCATCAAGAAGAACATTTGGAGAAGCTGATGAATTAGAACACTCAGAACAAGAAGCAGTTAGACCACTGTATTTTTCAGATAAGTTCTCTCCATCAAGACTTAAAAGTAAATTACCATCATTACATTTCGAGATATATAAATTTATTTATGACAGAACACTTGCTACTCAAATGAAAAATAGCATATACGATGCGTCTAAGCTTGTTGTTGAAGTAAATGGCATGGAGTTAGTTGCTCACGCACATAAACTGGAATTCGATGGTTGGGAGAAGTTAGATGGATATCGACAACGAGTATCAGAAGAAGATGATGGGTTAAGAAATGAGGAAATTGTGTTTCCTAAAAATTTATATTTAGGAAAAGAGCTAAAGCCTGTAACAATATCAGATTATGATAAAAAAGAAAAGAATCCACCGAGATATGGTAAAGGAAGATTATTATCCATCTTGGTTGAACAAAAACTTTGTAAACCTGAGTCAGCTCATATCGTAATTGATTCAATGGAAAAAGCGGGATTAATTATAGAGAGACAACAAATGATGCATCCACAAGAAATTGGAATGATTTCTAATGCTCTTTTTAAAGAATATGCACCGGCTTTAATAGAAGAAGAATTATTGCGAACTTTCGAGAAAAATGTAACAATGGTTGGTGAAGAAGAATTAGAACCTGAAGAGATTGAAAGTGAATACGAACTTTTAGGAAACGATTTTGAAATTGCAATTGGTTTTGAAGGAAAAGATGACGAACCAGAGGACTGGATGATTGAAAAAGCAAAAAAAGTTGCTTTATTTCATGGAGATATTCTTACAGATAATAATCCTATATTTTTTAATAGACAAATGATATTGAATTACTTAAACGCAAAAGAAAATGAGTTAGAAAAAATTGGAAAATGCCCAGAATGTAAAAAACAACAAGTCGTAGAAGATAGCCTCTCCTTTAGGTGTATAGACAAGGAATGTAAATTTATTATTTATAAATCTGGTAAAGATGGTAAACCCGGAGGTATTAGTGGATTTTTTAATCATTTTCAAAAACCTGTTCCAATAGAAAGGTATAGAGACATATTAGAAATATTGTTAAAAAGTAACGGTAAGTTATACTTTGAAGACTTAGTTAAAAAAAACAAAGAAACTTTCAATGCATACGTTGTTCTTAAAAAAGACACTACTTACAAGACCTGGCAATTGTCACCAAGCTACCCAAGGTCTAATACAGCGAAAATAAACGATAAGCTAAAAGCTAAAACATTACTAGGTGAATATACAGAGCGAATAACAAATACAACCGATAATAAACTTCTGCATAAAGAATCAGTCAGTAAAGATATTTCTATTAGTGGTGTAAATAATATTGAATTGTTACCTGCAGTGGAATATGACATTCATATTGAGAAATTCCAAAAAAAAGAAATTTTAACAACAACATTAAGTATTTCGGTAATAAAAAAATCTAAAGACGTAAGTATATTATCTTTATGTACTCTTATAGATAACTCTCTTAATGAAAATAAAACAAGATTCAAAATTTATGAAAATGGAACAGAAGCATTAAGGGTTCTTCTCGTTGGTGAGTACTTAATAACTGATTTAATAGACTTAGGACTTAGTACATTGACTTTTAACAATAAAATAGGATTACAGATAAGCTAAATGATAAAAGAAAACATATATGAAAAATTAAATGAAGAACAACATCAAGCTTCGATTTCTGAATTTGGAAATATTTTAGTACTTGCCGGTGCAGGAACAGGAAAAACTTCTACGATAGCAGCAAGAGTTGTGCATCTACTCACTGAAAAAAAAATAAAACCAAAAGATATAGTTCTACTAACATTTACAAGTAAAGCATCTATGGAAATGAAAGAGAGATTAAAAAAGTACATTGATGATGATATAGTCGGCAGTATTTCTGTCTCAACGTTTCATGCTTTATGCTTAGGAATAGTGAGAAAATACTTTCCAGAGAAGAAGCTTATTAGTGAAAGAGATGCAAGAAATCTTCTAGATACAACTTATTCGAGAGTAATAAAATTTATTCCTGATGGACTGTATTCATCTAATGCAATTTATTCTTTTATTGATAATTATATAAATAGTGATTCTAATATTATATTTAGTATTTGGCTTAATGAGGAAATTGTAATTTGTGAAGAGAACCAAGAATATTTATTGGGGCAATACCAATTAATCTATGATAGTTTTTTAGAAGACAAAAGTAAATATAACGCTTTAACTTTTGCTGACTTGCTTTTGTGCGCAAGGGAGTATTTGTTAACAAATAAGAATACAATACAAGAAATGATCATAGATGAATTTCAAGATACTAATCCTTTGCAAGATTCTACAATCAAAGCTATTAATAGCAAATCTTTATTTTGTGTTGGTGATTACGACCAAAGTATTTATGCTTTTAACGGTGCGGATTTAGAAATAATTGAGCAGTTTAAAAATAGAGATAATTTTAAACTGCATAATCTTAGTAAAAATTATAGATGCCAAAAACCAATTTTAGATATTGCAGAAAAAGTTATTGCAAATAACGAAAGAATATATCCTAAAACGCTTGAAGTTATGATAGATGTGTCAGAACCAATGAAGCCCTACTGTGTTGTTGCGGAAAGTACATTTGAACAGTATACGAAAGTCGCAGAGCTTTGTCTTGAAACTATTGCTAGAAAAAAAGTAGACGAAACAATTGCTATTCTATATCGCTCTAATGGTTCAGGAAATGGTATTGAAATGGTATTTAAAGAATATGGTATAGCAGTAGAAAGAAATGTAAAAAATACTTTTATGGAAAATATTGATATTCAGATAATATTTAATGTAGTAAAATTGATTCTATTTAAAAATCTTGAATACTTAGAGTTTTCCAATGTTTTTACGGGTGTCGTTAATCATCATTCTAAAGAAGCGATAGAGAGCTACTACAACATGCTAACTCACAATGGCACAACTAGTCTACTAGATGGTTTACGCAAGGATAAGGCTAGGCAAATAGGTTCTAATGGTGTCTTTTACTCAGATTCAAGAGAAAGTGTATTGAGCCTTTTAGAATTATTAGAATTTAATAAACACACCAATACGTCTAGTTTGATTAATTCTTTAATTAAATCTAAGTTTTTTATCAATACTCTTAATAGATTTGCAAGTAGTTTTACGAAAGGTGATGATGAAAAAGCAGATAAACTCTTTAATGCGTCTGTTGCTAGAGCTGAATCAATGTTAAAGATTGCAAAAAGATATTCAAAGTTACAAAAGTTCTATCAGGACTTAACAAGACCTAATTTGAATGATGATAACGATGAAGAGGCAAATCCAGATAAAGCGACATTGCTTACTGTGCATTCGTCAAAAGGATTAGAATATACTTACCTATTTATTATAGATATGGATGATGATACATTTCCAAGTAAGAAACTAATGAATAAAAGATCTGATGATGAAGAAAGAAGATTGTTTTATGTTGCATGTACCAGGGCAAAAAAAGAGCTTACATTTTTTTATGCAAAGAGAAGTAGTAATGGTAAGCAGAAGAAACCTTCGAGATTCTTAGTTGAAGCAGGATTGGTAGCAGAAGCAGTAAATCAGAATGCTGCATCGAAAATAAAGACAAAGAAGCGAGCATGAATAATACTCACTTAATAAAAAAAGATAGGATTAAAATATGAAGTCAAAGAAAAATGTAACAATACTAATATCAATTGGCTCTCTTATATTTATATTATTGTCTTTGTTAATAGAAAGCAACATAAGTGCGTCTTTTAGTTTTGTTTTTGGGCTAGTTGGTATTGGTTATATTAATTATGATGAGTTTGCTAAGAAGCTGGATATTTGGTTTTGAATCTTTATTCAACTAGGTATTAACTATTTTATCAAATAATAGCGTAAAACCACCTCTTAGCATAATAACATGCTATGAGCTTACTTGTCCTATCTCTTGTCTTAATTCTCTACATTTTGTTTTAAACTCACTAGTGAAAGTATCCCCTAGTGCAAGAGGCAGTTTTTTTGTGCTCTTTATCTTCTCTATATTTTCATGATAAAACGATTTTATATCATCTTCGCAGTCAAGACTATTGATGAACTCTTTTAGAAGCCCATCTTGAGAGAGTTTTATTTGACAATTCTCTTCATCAAAGATGATAAGATCTTTTTGAATTATTCCCATTCTCTCTAGCCAAAACTTCAAGGTTTTCATATATCTTGTATCATTGTATCTTCCATCCAAAATATACAAATCGCCTTTATCATCTTTTGTTCTTATTAATCTTCCTATCCATTGTCTAAAGTTTAATATCATCTCGTTTTTATATGTAGATTGGTAGAAGCTTGTATTATTTTTTTTATCTTGCTCTTTAATATCAAGCCACTTCTTAGTGTTGAATACAGGGAAAGGTAGTTTAACAATAAATTCTTTCTCTAACTGTTTCTTTGGTAGATTTAAACCTGTTCCATAGTTACGAGTACCTATCATTATTCCACTCTCTTTTTTAAACTGAGCTACTACTTGTGAAGTAGGTCTATTTCTTTCAGCACTAATGATGTTTTCATTAGGTAGAAGAGTTTTTAATCTGCTTGATATTTGCTCCACCTCATAGAAGCTCCCACATATTACAAGTGTTGCTTTCTCATTATAATTTTTAGCGATAGTGTTTACTATCATACTAAACCATAATACTTCATTCTCAGAGTCTTTTAGAGCAGGTTTTACTAAATCTTTATGAGGAATAAATACTCTAGCTTGTTCTCTGCTAAAAACTAAAGGTTGTTCAACTACGCCATATTTGATATGTTCTACATCTTCTTTCTTTTTAGTCTCAATTTTATCGCCCTTGGGGATATCTTTAAACAGTACGATATCAAACTTCTCAATTAAAATATCTTCCTTGTCTTGACTTAACCATCCTTCTTTATAGCCTTTCCTCTGATTGTTTAAAAATTGAACGAGTTGTTTATCATCCTCTTTTTCATCAAGCGGGACTCTTTTTCTCTTTTTTAAATACTCTTCGCACTCTTGTACCTTCTTCTCCCACATCGCATAGGTACTCTTGGTTACACCTAATCTTGCAAATGCTGATGCATTGTCTCTCTCACTGATTGAGTCAGGGTTTGTTTTAAGTGTTGCACTTAACCCAATAAATGACTCTACTTTGTTCCATAGTGAGATAAGCACATTATTTCTCACATCCCCTTTGAGTGAATTTAGTGTTGGGTAGCCTTTACTTGGAGAGAGGTAAACTGTTATCTCTTCTGGTGAGTAGATTGTACAAACCTAAGGGTAAAGAAGAACTATTTTCATCTTGTGTTTTACATATTATTTTAGCGGTTTAAAGACCCCGATGCTACCTTGAAATTGTTTTACATATTATTTTAGTGGTTTGTTTCACTCTTATTTTGTCAATTCTTTCTTAATAATACTCTCCGTAGGATTAGCATATATAGACGTAGTTTGAATAGAACCATGACCTAGTATAGATTGAACTACAACAATAGAAACGCCATCTGCTAATAATCTTTTTGCAGCAGTGTGTCTAAGAATATGTACTCCAGTTGCTTTAACCCCTGCTCTACAATATGCGCTATTCACCATTTTACTTAGCTGAACTCTATCCATAGCCTTTCCTGATGTAGTAAGTGCTATAGGCTTATGAGTATCTATTTTGAATACATTTCGTAAGGTGTCAAGTTCATCATAAAGAAGATCTTCTTTGATATACGTTGTTCTATTTTTGTCACCTTTACCTTTGAAAACAATTTTATAAAGACCGCCGCTTATATCAAGTTCAACGCTAGATAAAGTTATTGATATAGCTTCACTTGCACGTAGTCCACCATAAAGAAGAAATTTAAATAACGTGATGTTTCTAAAATTAATAAAAGTTTCATTTAGTTTCAATTCCTCCAGATATTTAACAATCTTACTGAAGGCTTTGTCGTCTATTCCTTTTGGAATTCTTACTGATTGTTTGACTTTAATATCTTCAAACACTTTGTCAAAGTCATATGACTCGTCACTATTTCTTTCTATATGCTTAAAGAGCTTTTTAAGGTGGGAAACAATGGAGTTTACTGAACTGTTTGATAAATTGCCTTGTTTATTCATATTCGCTGATTTATACTCAATAAATGCGTATATATCATCTTCTTTTATATTCTGAAATGATAACTTTTTATCATACTGCTTACAAAAAAGAATAAAATATTTATAAGTTCTATTGTAAGAATCTATTGTATTTACAGATAGCTCATCTATTTTCATTTTTACATTTAATGATTTTTGAAATTTTTGTATACTTTCATAAAAAGTGAGTTCAGGCATGACTAACCTTTATCTCAATAAGGAAAGCTTCTCTGAACGTATAAATACTATAAATTCCTATTAATTCTTTATCTTTCAAAAACACTCCTGCTCTTGAATTGTTATCATTTTCCCAGTAGAAAATAAATCGGTAAATGCAATTAAAATAGCTTCTTCCCAAGCTCTAGCTTTTGAATTAGTTTTTATCACGAACTGTTCAGTTAAACCTATCTTACCTCTTGATACATCAATAACCTTAGCTGTAAATATCTTCACTATACTTTTTCTTTTTGGAATGCAATAGTCATACTACGACCATTGTTTTTTGCTGAGTATAGTGCAATATCGGCATTTCTAATAACATTACTCATGTTTGAATTTTCTTCATTTAGGATATCTACCCCACAACTAAATGAACAATTAAAAGATTTTTCACCGGTAGTAAATTCCATGTCTTTAAAGTCTTTAAGCATGTTATTTGCAACTTTCACAGCGTCAGCAACGTTAGTGTTAAAGAGTAATAATATAAATTCTTCACCGCCATATCTAGCCACAACATCAGATTGTCTGATTCTTGTTTTAAATAGAAAAGCTAATGACTTAATTACTTCAT
Organism: Sulfurimonas sp.; assembly: GCF_016744025.1. Taxonomy (GTDB): domain Bacteria; phylum Campylobacterota; class Campylobacteria; order Campylobacterales; family Sulfurimonadaceae; genus Sulfurimonas. Next base: position 2,083 of record NZ_JADGFC010000007.1, on the reverse strand, counting down.
CTCCCATAGGATGGCCATATTTGTCGTTAATAGATTTAAAGTGGTCTATATCAATCATTAATACGGCATATGTTACTTTTTCTCTTTCGTGCTGCTTCTCAGCAACAGCACTAAATTCATCTAAGAATCTTCTGTTATATAATCCAGTCATTGAATCTCTTACAGAATAATGTCTAGTGTTTTTTTCAGTAAAAAGCTTTTCTAGTCTCTTAAGTAAAAGAGAAAAATATAATTGAATTATTTTTTCATAATCTTCATTTTTGTCAGCATTATTTTTCCAATAAATAAAACTTTCTTCATTAATAGATGTTTTGTGCTTATATTCATCTAGTGTCTTTAAATTATCAGAGAATTTTACTCCCTCTTCTTTTGCAATAAGCAATGAATTGTTATGTGAATCCTGAACAATAAAGGAATCAACCTTGTAATGAGAGTGAAGAACACCAATAGTTCTTTCTAGAATATTTTCTTCACGTTCAGTTTTGTCTATATAATTTCTGTAATTCCAAAGTCTTTCTATTTCTTCTTTAAAAGTATCTTCTCTTTTAAATAATTCTATCATGTGTTTTAATCCTTATTTCTATCTAAGACTACTCATTATTGTTTTTATTCTTTTCTATTTCTTTCTCTAATCTAGCATCAATTATTTTATTAACCATTTCTTCCAATGGTTCAAGAGCAATTGTTTTTGTTGATATCAATTTTATCAATTGCTCTGTTGAAAGGTTCTTAATAATCTCTAGTCTTTTAATCTGTTCATTTTCAAAGATATCCTTGTAGATACCTAATTCCATAGTTCTTTTTTTGATTGCATTTACATAATTCTTTTTTTTCCAGGCACTAATACTTGGCTGACTAACATTAATAACCTTCGCGAGTTGACTAATTGTATTAACCTTATAGTGCACCATCATACTATCTATTAACTCATCTGCATTATAATTCATTTTGATTTCCCCCACAATTCAAGTGTTCTATCTGGTATGAACCAGTTTTTATCTTTATCTATAATTTCATCTTTGAAAAGTGCATTGAGTGAAGATAAAAGAGATTGCTTGGATATACTATATTCATCAAGAACCTCTTTTTTATATAAGTCTTTGTGGTTGCACAAGATCTTAAAAGCTTTTTTCTTACCAAGTGAAAAACTGTCAAATAGCATAGAATAAGAACTATGCTTTGACATAACAATTTCTTTAATTATTTCATTGATAATTTTTTCTGTTATATTTTTTTTTGCGTGTCTATCATATAAAATACTGCAAATATGCACTATGAGTTTAGTCTCATTTTTAGCAACATCTATAATATGCACTATAAAAGCATCGCTTATTTTCAAATACTTTTGTATGTATTCAATATAGTCATCTAGTTTTATCCCCTGTAGCTCATAGTGTGTAGCCATTTCATAAAGAGGTGCTTTATATCTAAAAAGATCTGTTAACATGTGTCTTTTACTCCCTAAGAAAAAATAAGATATTTTTTTATTCTCTTGCATATATTTTCTTAGTAGTGCATCAATCTTTACATTTTCTATAAGTGAAACTTGCTGAAACTCATCTATAGCGACTACAAGCTTTTGTTTCTCACTCATTAGGAACAGAGCATTAAAAGCATCTTCTATTGCATCCTCAAAACTTATATTATTAAGTGTTGGGGATAGTTTTGTTTTTCCTGTAGTAGAATCAAAAACAACATCAAAACTTACTCTACTAAATAACTTTGGCAGCTTTGACATAATAGTTGAAATACCTCCTTTTTGAGCTTTTGCAATCGCTTTTAGAAATAGTCTAGCAAAATCATTTTCAGAGGTTATATCAAAAATATCAAAATATATGTATTGGGTGTCCGTATCTCTTTCAATTTGCTCTTTTATCATGGAGCTCTTGCCAAATCTTCTAAGTGAATAAATAAGTAAATTATTTGATTTTTGTGCAAAAGTATTTATATCTATAAGTTCCTCTTTTCTTCCGAAAAAAGTATCTTTTGTTGCAAACCCCTCATAATTAAATGGTAGCATCTAAGTCCTTTGTTTTGTTTACTAAAGTAATATTTATGATTATACTGCTATCTAGTACAAAAG
>NZ_JADGFC010000006.1 GCF_016744025.1 Sulfurimonas sp. | reverse complement strand
TTTGGACAGTTTTTAGAGCTTTTTTATAATCCATTATAGAAATACCTTGGTTTCTTACCAATATACAGAAGTTTGCAAGGGTTTTCAAACCCCCCCCCCCATATTTTTAATTAAGTCGCATCTCTCTATCACCAGCTAACTCTACAAATAGTGAAGTGTTAATTCACTATGCAGATATTGCTATGTATAGAGCTAAGTCAAGTGGTAAGGATGCTTATAGTTTTTTTAAAAGAGATTAAACACCATCTACTCTAAGAACTTTAGTCTTTCCAACCATTAAATCAATAGTCATAGCTATTCTTTTAAATACACTTTCTTGTCTATACTCAATGTTATGCTTTTTACAAACTTCTTTTACAAGAGGCTGCATTTTTTGCTGAAAACTCTGAGGTGTATTTGGAAAAAGGTGATGCTCTATCTGATAGTTTAAAAAACCATGTGAAAAGTCAATTAGATCTGTTCCAGTATTGTAGTTAACACTACCCATAATTTGTCTTAGATAAAACTCACCTTGAGATTTATGAGGTTCACTAAATTGGTAAATATCTTCAGCAGAGTGGTTTGGTACTATTACTAAAAATGAATGAAGATTTGCATAAACTTCAGCCATAATAATAATAATAAAAGCACTAAAAACAGCACTTGTTCCAAGTGGTAAAAATAAAAGTGGTAATATAATAAATTTAACAACAAAATAAGGCATATAAAAATCTTTCCATAGTTGTTCACCATTTACAGAAAATGGTGAAAGTTGATATTTAGTAATCTCAGGAAGTCTCTTTTTTCTACGCTCTTTATTTTCTAAAATTCTTAATGTATTTGGAGCATAATAAACTGGTTTCCAAACTGCTGCAAAAGCATATACTATCACTCTTCTTAACCACATTGGAATATTGGATTGTATTAACCATTGAAGGTTTTTCTCAACATTATCCGGATCCTCATCTTCACCTAAATGGTAGTGATGCATTATATTATGCTCATACTCCCATGCTTCAGGTTTAATCCAATCAAGCCAGTGAATATATCTGTTGTTACCTCTTGCATAACCTGATTTTGTGTATTGTTTAGGAATATTAGGAACCTTATCATAAGCACCATGTAAAATAGGGTGAGTTACATTTGCCCATCTACCAACGTTTCCAACACCAATTAATACAGCTGCAATAATTCCAAGTGTCCAAAAGCCAAAAGTGCTCAAGCCTATAGAAACTTCCAATGCAGTAATTACATAAATCATAAAGAAGCCGCTAAGAGTTGCTCCTCTTCCCCATCTCTCTAGTTTTAATAGATGCTGGTAATCTTCTTCACCCACTGGCCCAAGGTTAGCTTTAATCTCTTCTAAATCACGCTGAAGTTGATCTTTATCTACATCTTCATATTTAGCATAAACATGTGTTTGAGATATTTGCTCTTTAATGAGAGGTTCTTTAATATGCTTAGAGTCAATAAAAGATTTTTTTTCTTCAACTTCTTCGTTGAATTTTAGGATTTTTTCTTGACTTGCAAGTTCCTCTGCTTCTTCTGCAGAAATGATTGATTCTCTCGCTTCTAGTATATCTTCCATTGCTTTATTTTCTATAGCTGACAAAAGTTTCCTTTTATTTAAAAAAATTATAAACGACATTATAATTAAAAGTACTTAAAATCACTTATATATAGCTCTTAATATATAATAAACAGCATTTTGGATAGAATATCAGGAATTTATAAAGTCATAATTATTGGAGATTTCAATGGACGCAGCCAAATATATTTGGATGAATGGAAAATTTGTAGCTTGGGAAGATGCCAAGATTCATGTACTATCACACACCTTACACTATGGTAATGGTGTAATAGAAGGTACTAAAGCTTATAAAACTGAAAAAGGTTATGCGATTTTTCGCCTAGATGAGCATACAAAAAGATTAAAAGAGTCTGCTAAAATGACTCTTATTGATATCCCATACTCAGTTGAGGAAATGAATCAAGCACAAATTGATTTAGTTAGAAAAAATGAATTCACAGGGGACAATGTATATCTTCGTCCTTTTGCATTTTTAGGTTACGGTGTTATGGGAGTTTATCATAAAGACGCTCCAGTTGAGACTGTAATGTCAGCTTGGGAATGGGGCGCTTATCTTGGTGAAGAAGGTCTTGAAAAAGGTATAAAGCTTAAGATAGCTTCTATGACTAGACCTGCAAATACTTCAAATATGGGTAAGGCAAAGGCATCTGCAAATTACTTAAACTCTCAAATGGCTAAATATGAAGCTGTTGATTGTGGTTATGATGAAGCTCTTCTTTTAGATGACCAAGGTTATGTGGCAGAAGCAAGTGGAGCATGTTTTTTCATGGTTAAAAATGGAGAGTTAATTACTCCTCCAAATGACAACTCTTTAGCATCTATAACTCAAAAGATGGTTATTGAGATGGCAGAAAACTTTGGTATCAAGGTTAGTCGTCGTCGTATTACTAGAGAAGAAGTTTATGTTGCGGATGAAGCATTTTTAACAGGAACAGCTGCAGAAATAACACCTGTTGCAATGGTTGATGCTAGAGAAATTGGTTGTGCTTCTCGTGGTGAGATGACTGAGAAAATTCAGTCAACTTATTTTGATATTGTTTTTGGTCGTAACAAACAGTATGAGCACTATTTAACGTATATAGATTAAAAATAAATTACAAAATAAAGGAATTTTAATGGCATCAGATATGAATGATTATTTTAACAAGAAAAAAAGTGAAAATGGTGGATTTGGTAAAAAATCTACTGGCGGTTCAGGCGGAGGTGGTGGTCCACAAATGCCAAAGATAGATTTAAATTTTGGTGGTGGTAAAGCTGGAATAGTTTACTTTATAGTAGCTGTAGTAGTAATGCTAATCTTAGCAAAACCATTTACAATTATTCAAGAGGGTGAACGTGGTATTTTAAGTACAAATGGTAAGTATCAAGATCAAGCACTTTTACCTGGTCTACACTTTATTCTACCAGTAATTCAAAAAGTTTATGTTGTTGATACGAAAATTCGTATTATTAACTATGCATCTCGTATAGAGGCAAACTCTAACACATCGGGAATAGTTTCTAAGCCTGCAGTTACAGTACTTGATAAACGTTCACTTCCTGTTTCTATTGAATTAACTGTACAGTACAGACTAAATTCTCAGTTTGCAGCACAGACAATTTCAAACTGGGGCTTCTCTTGGGAAGATAAAATAATTAACCCTGTTGTTCGTGATGTTGTTCGTAATGTAATAGGTAAATATGATGCTGAAGCTCTTACTCAAATGAGAAATAATTTAGGTACAGAAATAGAAGCTGGAATACGTAAAAGTGTAATGGAACAAGAAAATTCTCCGGCTATTTTACAGTCAGTGCAACTTCGTGATATCGTTCTTCCTACGAAAGTAAAAGAGCAAATCGAGCGTGTCCAAATTGCTAAACAAGAAGTTCAAAAAGCAGAACAAGATGTGCAACGTGTAAAACAAGAGGCACTTAAGCTTGCTGCAGAAGCACAGGGTATTGCGCAAAAGAAGAGAATTGAGTCTCAAGGTATAGCAGATGCAATAACAATTGAAGCTGCTGCAAATGCAAAAGCAAATAAGATTATTGCTCAATCACTAACTCCAAGACTTTTACAATTAGAGCAACTAAAAGTTCAAGGTAAGTTTAATGAAGCACTTCAAGTGAATAAAGATGCAAAGATATTCTTAACACCTGGTGGTTCAACTCCAAATATTTGGGTTGATACTAAAAATGTTAAACAAAGAACTACGGCACAATAATGAGTATAGAAAAAGTCTTAAATAGAGTAGATTGGCAAAAGAGTGATCTTTTGCCTGTTATTGTTCAAGACAATGCGAACAATGAAGTTCTTATGATGGCTTATATGAATAAAGAAGCATTAGAACTTTCTTTATCAACACATATTGCTCACTATTTTTCAAGAAGCAAACAACGCATCTGGAAAAAGGGTGAGAGCAGTGGACATATTCAAAACATACACTCTTTTAATATTGACTGTGATAATGACACCCTTCTTATAAAAGTTACTCAGGAGGGTGTTGCCTGTCATACAGGACGTCGTTCGTGTTTCTTTACTGAGCTAGAATCAGGAGAAGCTAACTCTGAAGTAGAAGTTAGTTCAGAGGCTCTTTATGGAGTAATTGATACACTTTATCATATTATTCAAGAGCGTAAAAATGCTGATGCTGAGACATCTTGGACAGCTAAACTAATGAGTAAGGGTGACAATACAATTTTGAAAAAAGTTGTAGAAGAAGCCGGTGAGTTTAGTTTTGCATATAAAGATGATGATGAAGATGAGATGGTATATGAAGCTGCTGATCTTACTTACCATATGCTTGTTGCATTAGCTGTTAAAAATATTTCTCCTGATCGTATTAAACAAGAGCTTGCTCGCAGATTTGATATGAGTGGAATAGCTGAGAAAAATTCAAGAGATAAGTAGATAAATGAAAGCAAAAATAACTGCCTTTATAAATGAATTGATTGTATATGACTATATTCTTTTTGGCAGTGTATTTGTTATCTTTATCCTCTTTATAATCTCAGGTATATTACTTAGAAAAAAGACTGCATTAGCTATCCTTCTCATACTTTTATCATTTAGTATTCTTATCGTAGGGCCAACACTTGGTTACATAAAGATGCATGAATATGTATTTAAAAATACCACAGAATTAACAAGTAAAAAAAAGTTAAATTTTACACAGGCTGTAGTAGTCAAAGGTAAAGTTACAAATACTTCTAAACGATTTTTCAAGACTTGTAAAATAACTGCAAGTGCTAATAAAGTAAGTAAAAATGAGTTAAAGAACTATTTATATTCTTTTAAAACATTTGCAAAAATGTCGATTTTAGAACAAGACATAGCAATTGGTGAGATACGAGAATTTAAAATAATCATTGAACCTTTTACATATTCAAAAGATTTTAATGTTTCAATTGGAGCAAACTGCAAATGACAACACTTTTTAATTACTGGCACTATCTAGTTCTTATAATAATTTTATGTATCTTTATTGGAGGTATATATTCTGCTAAAAAGCAAACAAATAAAAAGCTTTTTATTCCTATGTTAATATCAGTTTCACTAATTAGCATACTATTAGCAGGTTTTTCAATTGTAGTAGTAGATAAATATACAAAAATTCCTAAAATCTATAGATTAAAGAATAAAAGACTTCTCTCAGTAGAAAAGATTATTTATACTGGTGTAGTAAAGAATGAAGGAAATCATGAAATTGGCACGGTTACTATAAATATTAAACTTGTAAATAAAGGTCATGCGACAGGTAATGTAAAGGGTGGTAACTTTTATAAAGCAAGTGGTTTCTTCGATTTTTTTAGTGGAGGATCAGGGATTTTATATAAGCCTCAAACAGTCATAAAAGAGTTTACTGTTGCTAAAAATTTGAAACCTGGAGAAGCAAAAGCATTTAGAGTCTATTTTGGATGGCCGCCATATTTTAGAAGTGTTTCACAGTTTGTTGAAGTATCTGGACATTAGTAGAAAAGTATCTACTAATATTTAAGGACTAGTGGTTTTAGGGCTTTATTTATATTTTTTATTTGTATATTTTTATTTCTACACCAATCTGGACTTAGAAGTGAATCATCATCAATTCCTGCTGTAACTCTTTGAACTGACACATTATCAGGTTTCATTACTATTGATTTTACCAAAACATCAAGATATTCATCTTCACTAATGGGAGTAAATTCCCCTTTTCTAAAATCATTTGCAAGAGCAGTCTTTTTTACTACATAGAGTGGATGATATTTTACAGAATCTATTCCCCATGAATATGCTTGTCTTGAAGTTTCTAACATCATTTTTTCATCTTCATTTGGCAAACCAAAGATTAAGTGCCCGCAAACGTTTAGACCCTTCTCTTTAGACTTTAAAATCCACTCTTTAACATTATCGCTAGAGTGACCACGATTTATTGTCTTTAAAGTTTCATCATAAACAGATTGGATTCCAAATTCGATCCAAATCTCTTTATCTTTGTTTAACTCGGCTAGATACTCCAGTGTTTCATCTGTTACACTATCAGAGCGTGTACCTATACTTAGGCCGACAACATTATCAAAAGATAAAGCCTTATCATATAGAGCTTTTAAAGTATCAAATGGAGCATACGTATTAGTAAAGGATTGAAAGTATACTAAAAACTTTTGGGCACCATATTCGTCTTTTTGTCTCTTACTAATAGCATTAAATTGTATTTCTAATTGATCAAGTTGTTTGTCAAGATTAGGATTTGATTTTGAGTCTAGGTTTAGGTGAAAGCCTTTAAGCTCTTTCGTTTTACCTGTACTAGCACTAAAAGAGTCGTTTTCGCAAAATGTACAGCCACCCTTAGCTACTGTTCCATCTATATTTGGACAAGTAAAACCGGAAATATTTATTCCGACTTTGTAAACTTTGCAAGAGAACTTAGATTTTAAGTAGTTACCAAAGGTATATATTTGTTGCACTTTTATTTTCCTCACTAAAGCTTTGGCTAAAGCCAAGAAAGAAAGTATATAGTTGTATTAAACTATATACTTCCCTGTAAAACAAGCAGTACAGTAATTGTCTTCTTCTGTATTAACGCTTTTAAGGAGTGAAGCTTCGTCTAGGTAGGCTAGAGAATCAGCTTCTATATACTCGCATATTTCATCTGTTGTCATGTTAGCAGCGATAAGATTCTCTTTATCTGGAGTATCAACACCGTAAAAACAAGGATCAGTTGTGGGAGGAGAAGATACTCTCATATGAACTTCACTTGCTCCTGCCTCTTTTAACATTCTAATTATTCTTCTTGAAGTCGTTCCACGAACAATTGAATCATCTACAACAATAATTTTTTTGCCTTTGATGATATCAGTCATTGGAGAGAGTTTCATTTTAACTTTAAGGTCACGCATCTCTTGAGTAGGCTCAATGAAAGTACGACCAATATAGTGGTTTCTCATTATTCCCATTTCGTATGGGATACCACTTTCTTGAGCATATCCGATAGATGCAGGAACACCACCATCTGGAACAGGAATGACCATGTCAGCTTCTATAGGTTTCATCTGTGCTAGTTCTTTACCCATATTTTTTCTTGTTTGGTATACTGACTGTCCAAATACTTTTGAATCTGGTCTTGCAAAATAAACATACTCAAAAATACAGTGTTTTGGAGTTGGCTCAAAAACTTTTATACTAATAGGTTCTTGACTTTCTTCAAATATCAGAAGCTCACCTGGTTCTACATCTCTAACAAACTCAGCACTTACAAGGTCAAATGCACAAGTCTCAGATGCTACGATGTAGCCACCATTTGGTAATTTTCCTAGACTAAGAGGACGAAAACCAAAACGATCACGCATAGCAAACATTTTTGTTCTACTTAAAAATACAAGTGAAAAAGCACCTTCTATTTTTTGAACAGCGTCTATTATTCTGTCTAGTAGTTTTTTCTGCTCACTCTTTGCAATAAGGTGAATAAGATTTTCTGTATCCATAAAAGTTTGAAAAATTGCACCTTTTTGAATAAGTTGATTACGAACTTCTTCAGCATTTGTAAGGTTTCCATTGTGAACAATAGCCATTTCACCTAGATCATATCTAGCAAATACCGGCTGAGCATCAAGAATTGAGTCATCTCCGGCAGTTGAATAACGAGTATGACCGATAGCGCTAGAGCCACTTAAAGTTTTTAGTTTTGCTTCATCAAAAACACGCATAACTAGACCACGTTTTTTGATAGTTCGTAGTTTTTCACCATCTGAAGAACTTATTCCAGCTGCTTCTTGTCCACGATGTTGAAGAGCGTGAAGTGAAAAGTAAGCTAGTCTAGAAGCTTCTTTATGACCATAAATTCCTACAACCGCACATTTTTCATTAACATCTTCTCGCAATTTTTTTCCTTGTTTCGCAGTTAGTTTGTACGACTTAGCCTATACAAGCTATTTCGCGAATTATACTGAATTTGTCTTAAATTATTTATAATGTTTATAACTCTAGACAATCACTAATTGAATATAGACCAGGTTCTTTGTCTGCTAACCAAGCTCCAGCTCTAATAGCACCCTTAGAAAAAGTATTTCTAGATGTTGCTGTATGGTTAAGTTCTATAAACTCACCATCATTGTAAAAACCTACAGTGTGGCGACCAACTATATCTCCACCTCTAATAGCCATTACTGCAATTTCATTTTCGCTTCTTTCACCTATATTGCCATCTCTTCCGCTTACACGTACTTTATCTAAGTCAAGACCACGGCCAGATGCCGCAGACTCACCTAAAGTAAGTGCCGTTCCACTTGGTGCATCTTTTTTGTGTTTATGATGCATTTCAACTATTTCAATGTCAAAACCATCAAGTGCAGCTGCAGCTTGGTAAACCAGTTTATTTAACAGTGCTACACCTAAAGACATATTTGTAGCATAAAGGATAGGCATGTTTTCACTGGCTTGTTTTAATAGGTTTAGTTGATGTGCACTTAAGCTAGTTGTACCTATAACAAGTGGGGTAGGAGTTTTAATAGCAGCTTCTAAAAGAGATTCGCATGCCTCAGGAAGTGAAAAGTCTATAACTATGTCGCAAGCATTCAAAAATGATTTTATATCTGTACTTACTAATACCGAGGGATCAATTGAAAAATTAAGTTTGTTTCTAACGAAAACAGAACTTAAGCTTATATTTTCACTCTCTTTTAAATCATCTATTATTAATTGTCCAACTCTGCCATTTGCACCAAATACACCAACTCTTACCATTGTATAGCCTTAAAAATATTTTTATGAATAGTACCAAAAATTTGCTTTTTTTATGCTTCGTTTAAAGCCTGCCTTAACGACTTTTTTGGTTACGCTAAAGCGAAAAAACTATTTAAATCTTATGATTAATTTAATAGCTCATCAACATATGAAATAGCTTGTAATGCAGCAACAGAACCATCACCTGCAGCACTAACAACTTGTTTAGGAGCAGCTATACGCATATCACCTGTAGCATATAGTCCTTTTACAGAAGTTCTCATACTAATGTCAACTATAACTTCACCTTGTTCATTCATGTCACATAAGAAGCTACCGTCTTCTTGGATAAGAGCTTGATTATTAACGTCATTTCCAACAAATGTAAATACACCTGGAACTTCAAGATCACGAAGCTCACCATTATTATTTTTAATACGGATTCCTGTTACACCCATGTTGTCACCATAAACTTCGTCAGGTACTGAGTTTAATATAAGTTCAATATTTTCAGTATTTTTTAATCTCTCAACTGTGTTTGGAGCAGAGCGAAATGTATCTCTTCTATGAATAACATAGACCTTAGAACATATCTTTGCTAAATAAAGAGCTTCTTCTAAAGCAGTGTCTCCACCACCTATAACTGCAACTTCTTTTCCTTTATAGAAAAAACCGTCACAAGTAGCACAAGTACTAACACCTTTGCCAAATAATTCATCTTCACCTTTAAAGCCTGCACGACGTGGAGATGAACCAGTCCCAATGATTACACTATGAGCTTCAGTAACACTTCCATCACCCTTGTGAACTTTAAAAATATCACCATCTTTACTAACTCTTGTAACTTCTACCATCTCGTGTTTTAGTCCAAATCTTTGACACTGTTCTTGCCATGGCATCATAAATTCCATACCAGTAACTTCACCAGTAACACCTGGGTAATTTTCTATTTCTGAACTTGAAGTAATTTGGCCACCAGGCATACCTTTTTCAAACATTGTTACATTTTCTAAACCACCACGAGTTGTATATAATCCAGCTGTAAGACCAGCAGGCCCACCACCGATAATTGCACAATCTAATATCATTTATTTATTCCTTAATTTTATTTTATAAGTTTTGTTCTTGTTATAAAGCTTTTACCTGAGAAGTCAACTCTTCAAGATTATCTAATTTTCGTATCATACTATCTTGTTTATAAAGAGACTCTTTTGATTTCTTTATAAAAAAAATAGATGGGGATTCATAGATATTAAACCTCTGAATAAAGCTAAGTGAGGTCTTCGTTCCACCTCTTAAAAATGTCGTGCCTGTGCTGTTTTTTCTAACTTGGTTATAGTAGTCAATTGCTAGTATTGGCAGTTTAAGTGTAGTTTTTGAAAGTAGTTCCATTGTGTCTTTGTCTTTTGAACTATAAAAGACCACTACATATTTCTCTGCAGTAGGAGAAAAGATGTCACTTTTTTCGTAAAAAATCCACTCTTTGAAGTCAATAAATTTGTATTCTGAGAATTTGTAGTTGAAGTAAGCAAAGGCAGCAGCAATCATAGCTGCGCCAAAGAATGAAGCTAAAAGTGTAGATACTGAAAAGAGGCTCTTACCTCTCCTCTTTGCCACGCTCAAAGCTCTTTGTTAGATTACGCTAGTAAAGCGTCTATTTTTTCAGCTAGAGCTTGTTTCGATTGTGCTCCAACAACTTGGTCAACCATTTCTCCATCTTTGAAGAACATGATTGTAGGGATAGAACGAATACCAAATTTAACAGCAATATCTTGCTCTTCATCAGTATTTACCTTACAGATTTTAGCTTTTCCATCAAAGTCTTCAGCTAACTCTTCGATTACAGGAGCGATCATACGACATGGTCCACACCAAGGTGCCCAAAAGTCTACAAGAGATACGCCTTCACTTAAAGTTGCTTCAAAATCTGCACCAGTTAATTCTATATATTTGCCCATTATAATTCCTTTATTAAATATTAATATAGAAGTATTATACAAAGCTAATCTTTAAAATCGCTTTATAAATTTCTTTCGAATATTTTATATATAGATATAAAGAATAGTATAGCTCCAACTATGAGTAATACAGCGCCAGTATAAAATATACTATAAGTGCTGATTGATAGACCAAGCACCGATACTCCAAGCCCTATAGAGGAAAATAAGAATTGTAAATTTGTTAACTTTTGAGGTAAGAGTTCATGAAGCATTGGAACCTCTTGTTCTTCAATCAGAGGTGAGTAGATTTGAAACCAAATAAGAAAAGGGATTATCTTATAAAAATTACCAATAATTAAAAAACCAAAAAAACCAACAAGCATAATCCACATGGCAAGTTTTAGTATATGAGCATCGTTTGTAAATATATATGAAATCAGTAATAAAAAAGAGACAACAAAAGAACTGAACCCAACATACATAGATTTTGCCCATATGTCATGTACTGCTTTTTTTCTAGAAGTTGTCATTTTAAATAGTTGATAAAAATAAAGAAGGATTGCTGATACAGTTAGTGCATAGGCCATGTATTCTAAATATATGGTTAAAAAAAATGGAGATAAAAGCATAGTTATAACTCCAATACAAAGAGTATGAAAACTGTTAGAAAATTCGTTGTCACTAATTCGTTTTGCTGATCCAAACATTGGAACAAGGATGATTGATATTCCCATTATTAAAAGTATTACAAAGCCTACAACAAGCCCAAATGTATGAGTTTTTAAAATAGAATGAGGGTTTATATCAATATATCCATTGAACCCAGATGCCATCACTAAACCACTGATAATACCAAGAAGTAAAAAAAGACTACTCATCTTCATTGCATTCGTTATACTAGTTTTTCTTCTCGCATTTTTTAGAGTCAGTAAAAACTCAATTGAGTAGATGCTCATAGCAATTAGAACTAAAAAACCACCATATGTTAAAAGCTCCATATTTATGTAAAAGCCCCCAATCATTAAAATAAGTCCAAGTGTTAGAAAAATCCATATATATTTGAAGACATTAACATTGTAGTGTTTGGTTTCAACAACTACTGGACCAAGTTGAGCCATAGCTGAGAAAATAGCCATCATTACAAAGCCTAGCATGTAGATATGAACCCAAGCAATTATATGTAAGTCCTCAAGTTCATTCTGAGGATTGATGAAAAATAGCCAAATCATACTTAGTAGATAAAAAAAGCCTGATAGCATAAAGTATGGTTTCATTATTTTTATAGATGGTGAAAAGTCAGGTGATATATTCATTTATATTTCTTAATAATAATTTTTGTATAATTTTAACAAATTTTTAAAGGATTTGAATGAAATTGACAATAAATGATGGACAAATAGGAGTAAGACCTCCTGTTACTAAACCACATCCTGGTTTTTTACATGAAGTTGGTGAAGAAAGATTTAAAAAATTGGTTTTTGATCATTACGATTTAGTGAAGACAAGTGAGATAGCATTTCTTTTCCCTGTTCATGATGAAGAAGATTTTAATGATGCAAAACAACATGCTTTTGATTTTCTTATTCAGATATCTGGAGGACCTAGATATTTTGAAAAAAGTCGTGGTGAACCTAGAATGGTTGGAAGACATGCCCCATTTCGTATTGATGAAGAAGGGCGTAAAGCTTGGTTGTCTCTTTATGCACCACTCTTAGAAGCTCTTGTTGAAGAAGGTATTTCAGAGGAATATATTCAAAGTTTTTGGGACTATTTAGATGTATTTTCTATGTGGCTTATTAATACAAAAAGCTAAGATGTTACTTCATAAATAATAGTCTCTTCTTTTTTCCCTTTTACTCTAAGAACATCTAACTTTTTCATGTTGTATGTATCTTTGAGTAAATCTTTAGTCTGTTGAGTGATTAAGAGTTTACAATTGTAGTCTTTTGTAAGTTGCTCAACTCTAGCAGCTACATTTACTGTATCGCCAATAAGTGTATAGTCACTTCTACCGCTACTTCCCATCTCTCCAACAATAGCTTCACCACTGTTGATACCAATACCGATTTTAAGCTCTATACCAAACTCTTTTTTAAGTTCAATATTTAGTGTATCAAGTCTTTGAAGTTGTCTTAGTGCTGATTTTAAAGCCATGTCTGCATGATTTTTTAATGGTAATGGCGCATTAAAGTAAGCCATGATTGCATCTCCAAAAAATTTATCTACAGTTCCATTAAACTCTGTAATGGATTCAACCATTGGTGACATATATCTATTTAGTATCCCAATAAGAATGATTGGATCTTTTATATCTTCGCTGAGAGTTGTAAAACCTCTAATATCGCTAAAGAGAACAGTTACTTCTTTTTTTTCAACCCTTAATATGTCTTCATCATGCTTTAAAATTTCCTGTGCAACACTCTTAGAAACCTTAGAACTTAGTTTAGAAAATATTTTTTTACGCTGAATATTTTCAAAGTAATAAGAAAGAAGTGCAAAAAAACCAGTAGTTAAAAAGAGGGTAATAAAGGGTGCTGTAAAACCTATAATTATATGCTCTGTGAAAATAAGGTAGTAGTTTACAAATACAAGTAGAGCAAATGATAAGAAAAAAACTATCAAACTAAAAATTGCAGGTAAGAAATATAGTATTAAACCAACTATTACACTAGAAAAAAATATAAGTAGCATTCCATATGTATAACTATCAATAGGCGTATAAAAAAAGTCAGTATTTAAGATATTATCAATAGTTGTAGCGTGAACTTCAACCCCTGGCATAGCTGGATTGTAAAGCGTTGTGACCAATCATTTAGGCCTATGTCACTTGTTCCTACCAAGATAAATTTACCATTAACATCATTGTCATCATAGTTATTAGTAAGTACATCATAAAAAGAGATATATTTGTAACTAAACCCTTTTCCTCTAAAGTTAAGTGTTATTTCCGATTGTCTATTTGTAGGAATATTTAAATCTGCTAGTTGTATACCTTGTACTCCTAAGCCTGAGTTTAAAACTTTTACACTCTCTTGTGATGAGGCTATTCGTATCATTTCTAAACTAAGTGATGGATATAACTTATCCTTAAAACTTATAAAAAGTGGAGCACTATCAACAACTCCACTTGTGATGTTTGTAAGGTTAAAATAACCACTAGAGTAAGCTGCACTTTTGAGCTCTTTAATATTGTCGACTACGCCTTTTGCATTGTTAAAATATTCTAAGTTTTTTGAACCTTCTAAATCAATATTTGCAAGATGTTTTGGTGCAGGTTGATTATTTGGAGTTGCCATGTCAAAAAAGTAACCTAAAATTGTTGGAGTTTGTTGCAAAATAGATGCAAAGAGTAAATCATTGTTTTTGAAATCTCCGCTAACATCTAATCTTTTAGCCATATTATGTGGACTAAGTCTGTCTGGATTTGAAAAAACCATATCAAATCCTATAATCCCAGCACCAGAGTTTGTTAAGTTTATAAGAGCCTTAGAAATTAGGTCTCTTGGAAAGGGCCACTGTCCAAGTTGATCAATACTCTTTGCATCTATATCTATGATGGTTATATGATTAGATGCAGTTTTTGGCTTTTGTAATTTTAAAAATATTGAAGTAATTTTATCATCAGTAGTTTTATAGATTGATGAGAAATTAACATATGAAAACTCCATCGTGACAAAGATAAGTGCTGTGATAATAGATAAAATGTAATTCTTTTGCATAGTTTTATGTTATACTTTTTTCTATGTGAATATACTGAATAAGGAATATTATGAAAAAATATTTGATTTTTTTAAGCTTAGTGAGTATGCTAAGTGCCGGTGAGATTGTAAGCAGTGGAGAAGTCTTTGTAAATGGCAAGGTTTTAAATAAAACTACAAAGATAAAACACGGAGACACTATAGAGACTAAATCTAACTCTAGTATAAGATTTAATGTTGCAAATGAAGCATTTTCTGCAAAATCAAATACAAAATTTAAACTAGAAAAATTAGGAAATAAGAAAATTCTTAATGTGTTTAATGGTGGAGTTATGGCTGTATTTGGTAAGGGTAATCATGGTGTAGTTACTCCAAATATGACTGCTGGTATTCGTGGAACAGGAACATATACTTTAGTTAAAGATGGTAAGACATACTTTTGTACATGTTATGGACATACTGAAGTTGGCGCACATGGAGAGACGAAAAATCTAAAAGCGACTCATCACAACATGGTTTGGATTACAAAAGACAAAATAAAAGCTACTAAGAATATGGAAAATCACACTGATTCTGAGCTTAGAATTCTAGAAAAAATGGTTGGTAGAACAGTACCTTTTGACTAGAGATAAAGATGCTAAAAGCTTAGCATCTCTCTTTTTCTTTTTCTAAAAATGGCACACTCTGTATAACCGGCATCTTTTGCAATTTTAGTTATCTCATCACTAAATAGAGAAACTTGTTCTGGCTCGTGTGCATCAGAACTAAAAGTGATAGGAATACCAAGTTCGAAAGCCTGCTTTAAAAGTGAAACAGATGGATATGCCTCTGCAACAGGTTTTCTATACCCAGCTACATTTAACTCTAAAACCATATCTGCTTTTTTTATCGCTAAAAGAGCATTTTTAGCAATCAAACTTATATCTTTTTTTGGCATAAATTTAAAAACTTTTATAAGGTCGAGATGCCCAACAATATCAAAGTGACCGCTATTAGCTAACTCTTCTATTGCATTAAAGTATTTTTGCCAAATAACATCTATGTCTTCATGCTCATAATTACCTATAAATTCAGGATTATCAAAGCCCCACTCATCTATAAAGTGAACAGAACCTATAAGATAATCAACATCGGCATTTAGAACTCTTTCATCCATATGGCCTTTTAAATAATCAACTTCATATGCTAGTAGTATCTCTATCTTATCTTTGTACTTTTCTTTTGCATCCAATACTGCTTTTTCATACTCTTGCATCTGAGTGAATTTCATACGATATTTAGGATCAAAATCTATTATAGGTGCGTGATCTGAAAATCCAAAATATTTTGTACCTGACTTTATTGCTTGTTCAACATACTCAAATATTTCCCCTTGGGCATGATTACAAAGTGGAGTGTGGTTGTGTAAATCGACGATCATTTTTGTACCTCCGAAATAAAACTTATAGGTTTTTATGCTATTATAGTGACAATAAATAAATTTTGCTAGGGAATTAAAATGACTCAAGAAGAACTAGATGCTATGATGAATGGGGAAATCGATAATATAGATGGACTAGAAGAAGATAGCTCAGCAGAGATTGAAGAAGAACCGGCACCTTCAGAGGACTCACAAGAAACAGGTCTTCCTCCTGGATACAATGATGACACTTCTCATCAATGGCCACTTCCAGCAACCGATGAGAACAAAATGGTACATCAACTTGATGATGTAACAAAAGAGAGTGAAGAAAAAGCTACAGAGATTTTTGACATTATAGAGATTATTAGTAATGATTTAATGGATAAAGAAGAAAATATTAGTAATGTTATTGAAGTAATAGGTTCAAATATAGAACTATTTACTACTCTTAGTGAAAAATTCCCTGAAGTTGAAGCTTTTAAAACTCAGTTAGAAAAAAATGAATCTGCACTTCATGATGCAAATGAGACTTTAGAGATGCTTCAAAATAGTGGTGATTCAATCATGAATGTTATGGATATTATGCAGTATCAAGATATTCATCGTCAGAAAATTGAACGTGTTATAAATGTAATGCGCGCACTTTCTAAGTATATGAATACTCTGTTTGAAGGTAAGGTAGATGATGACAAAAGAGTCTCATCAGCAACACACATCGCAGGTGATACACACAATGATGTAGCATCTACTGATGATATAGAAGCGTTATTAGCGCAGTTTGGAAACTAATGCATAAAGTAGAACTATTATCTCCAGCAGGAACGTTAGAGAAATTAAAAATTGCAATTGATTTTGGTGCAGATGCTGTTTATGGTGGAGTGAGTCATTTTTCACTTCGTATACGTTCTGGTAAAGAGTTTAGTATGGAAGAATTTAAAGAAGGTATAGATTACGCTCATACTCGTGGTAAAAAAGTCTATACAACAATAAATGGTTTTCCATTTAATTCTCAGATTTCACTACTAAAAAAACATATATTAGCTATGGCAGAACTTGGTCCTGATGCTTTTATTGTAGCAACTCCTGGTGTTTTAAAACTTTGTAATGATCTTGCTCCTCAGATTCCTTTGCATCTCTCAACGCAGGCAAATGTTTTGAATGTTTTAGATGCAAAAATATTTTATGATATGGGAGCTGTAAGAATAATAACAGCGCGTGAAATTTCACTAAAAGATCTCATAGCAATAAAAAAAGAACTTCCAGATTTAGAACTTGAAGTTTTTGTACATGGTTCAATGTGTTTTGCATATAGTGGAAGATGTCTAATCTCTACTCTTCAAAGTGGACGAGTGCCAAATCGTGGTTCATGCGCAAATGACTGTAGATTTCCTTATGAAATATATGCAGCAAATCCAGAGACTGGAACACTCTTTAGGCTTGAAGAAGAAGAGGGCATTGGAACTTATGTCATGAATTCAAAAGATCTAAACCTTGCTTCTCACATGCAAGAAGTCTTAGAAAGTGGTGTAATTGATTCTATTAAAGTCGAAGGTAGAACTAAAACTGCTTATTATGCCGCAACAACTACTAAAGCATATAGAATGGCATTGAATGATTTTTATAAGGGTGAGAGTAATACAGAAGCTTATCAGTATGAATTACAATCTCTTCAAAATCGCGGTTACACAGATGCTTATCTTATATCAAGACCTTTTGAAAAACACGATACACAGAGTTTGGATTTTACTATGCAACTTGGAACGCATCAAGTGTCTGGTCAAGTCAATGAAGATGGAACACACTTTTTATGTAAGTACAAAACTTTGCCAAATGATGAGATGGAAGTAGTATATCCTCTTGGTTCAAAAGTTGATATAGTTGATAATGAAATTGGTTCTACTTATGAAAGAGATGGAAAATTTTATTTGAAACTAAAAGAGTTAAAAGCTCAAAATGGAAAAATTTTGGAAGAAGTTCATAGTGGGAATGTAAACCCTATAACTCTGCCTACAGTCTTTCCATCATATACGTTCTTTAGAGTTCCAGCAAATTCAGAAATGGATACATATCAAAAGAAATAAAAAAAGTGTATAATTTTAAAAAAATAATATAGGACAATAAATGAAATTTGTATCAATCGTAATGGGTTCAAAAAGTGATTATGAAGTAATGAAGTCTTGTTCAGACACGTTAGAAGCTTTTGGTGTTAACTTTGAGATGATTATCTCTTCTGCTCACCGTTCACCTGAGAGAACAGCAACTTATATCGCTGAAGCTGAAGCTAAAGGTGCTCAGTGTTTTATCGCTGCTGCCGGTATGGCTGCACACTTAGCTGGTGTACTTTCTTCTAAAACTGTTAAGCCAATTATTGGTGTTCCAATGTCAGCTTCTGCTTTAAGTGGAATCGACGCATTACTTTCAACTGTTCAGATGCCAGCTGGAATGCCAGTTGCTACGGTAGCTATAGGAAAAGCTGGAGCTATTAACTCTGCTTACTTAGCAATGCAGATGTTAGCACTTGATAATGAAGAGTTATCAGTAAAACTAAAAGAAGATAGAATTGCTAAAGCTAAAAAAGTTGAAATGGATTCTTTAGAAATAGAAACTATTATAGCTTAGTAGATTTTTCCTACATAAGGGGTGGATATGAAGTGGATGAGTGATGAAGAGTATATGGAACTTACAGGTTTAGATATTAAAGCGATCGATGATTTATGCGAACGTGGAAAGCTAACTGTAAAAGTAGAAGACGGTGTTAGAATGATTGACCCATCTAAAGGCTCAGATCAAGTAGTTCCTGCTCAACTAAAAGAACTCTCTGCTCATAACACTAAAGAGATGCTAGTACAACCTCAGTTTGTTGAAAAAACAATTGGTACTATCATAAACCTTCATGAAAAAGTCCTAGATGCTAAAGATGAGACTATAGTCTCTGTAAAAAATGAAAATGAGTTTTTAAGAGAAGCACTAGGTTCACTTCAAGAACTATACGACGAAGATCGTAAAACTATCCACACACTTCAAGAACAACTAAAACTTTCTCAACAAGAAGTTGAGTTCATGAGAAGAAAATATAAACTAATGTGGAACAAAGCAATCGACGAACATACTAACTAATGACGATAGACGAAGCTTGTGTTGGTTGCATAATAAACCAAAGTGTTAAAGTCGCAGATGCTATAAATGCATCTGAATCTTTAAAAGATAAAATGACCTCTACAGTTAAAGAGATGAGTTCTGACTTCTCCTTTGATGACAACCCTCCTGAAATAGCATCTTATGTTTATGAAAAAATAGCTGAAATAGCCAACAAAACTGACCTTTATGATGAAGTAAAAGAACTCTCTACTAAAAAAGCAATCTCCTTTATCCCACTGGTAAAAGAAGAACTTCGTAACTCTAATGACAAGCTTCTAACTGCTACAAAAACTGCCGTTGCAGGAAATGTTATAGATCTTGCTGCTGCTGTTGAGTTTTGTCTAGAAGAAGAACTATCAAAAGTATTTCATACAGAGTTTGCTTACAATGACTTTGATAAGTTTAGAGAGAAACTCTCTAACGCTAAAAATGTTTTAATCATCGGTGATAATGTAGGTGAACATATCTTCGACTATCTTTTCATTGAGACACTAAAAGATATATATCCAGATGCAAAGTACTCATATATGGTTAGAGGAAATCCAATCATAAATGATGTGACTATGAAAGAGGCAAAAGAAGCAGGTTTTGATAAGCTTTGTTCTTTAGTAGATAGTGGAGTAAATACTCCTGGTTTTACATATAACCGCGCAAACGCTGAGTCTAAAGAGCTTTTTGATAGTGTTGATTTGGTTATATCTAAAGGTATGGGAAACTACGAATGTATGAGTCCATCGCACAGAAAAGATATATGTTTTCTTCTCAAAGTAAAATGTGATGTTGTTGCAAACTCTTTGTCTAAAGAAGTAGGCGATATAGTTTGTAAAATGGTATAATGCCAAAAATTTAATATAGGTACTTTATAAGATGATTACTTTCAGCGAAATGCTACTAAAACTTCAAGAATTTTGGATGAAACAAGGGTGTAATATCGTTCAGCCTTATGATATTCCAGCAGGGGCAGGAACATTTCACCCAGCTACTTTTTTACGTTCACTAGATTCACAACCGTGGTCCGTTGCTTATGTAGCTCCATCACGTCGTCCTACAGATGGTAGATATGGTGAAAACCCTAACAGACTTGGAAGCTACTATCAGTTTCAAGCACTTATAAAACCATCTCCAGATAATATTCAAGAGCTTTACTTAAAATCTTTAGAGTACCTAGGTCTTGATGTATCACAGCATGACATTCGTTTCGTAGAAGATAACTGGGAATCTCCAACACTTGGTGCTTGGGGTCTTGGCTGGGAAGTGTGGTTAAATGGTATGGAAGTTACTCAGTTTACTTACTTTCAACAAGTTGGCGGTATAGAGTGTAATCCAGTTGCAGTTGAGATTACTTACGGAACTGAGAGACTTGCAATGTATCTTCAAGGTGTTGACAATATTTTTGACATCGTTTGGAATGAAAATGAGCATGGAAAAACACTTTACAAAGATGTTCATAAAGAGAGTGAAATCCAGTTCTCAAAGTACAACTTTGAAGTAGCAGATACTGATATGTTATTTGCTGATTTTACAGCAAAAAGCCAAGAGTGTGTAAGAGCACTTGAAGCTGGACTTCCTCTTCCTGCTTATGACTTATGCATGCTTGCATCTAACACATTTAACGTTTTAGATGCTAGAAAAGCTATTTCTCAAACAGAAAGACAAAACTACATCCTTAAAATACGTGATCTTTCAAAAGGTTGTGCAGAGCTTTACAAAGCTCAAGAGGCTGATAGAATACAGAGAGTTAAGGCATAACTTGAGTACAACTCTCATTGGTCAAATAGACCGTATTCTATTTGAAGATGAGGGTTTTTTCATCGCAGTCCTAATGACTGGTGAAAAGATAAGTGGTACTTACTTAGAGAGTGAAGTCTCTCATATAAAAGGCTCTGCCATAACTCTTAGC
Source organism: Sulfurimonas sp. (assembly GCF_016744025.1). Taxonomy (GTDB): domain Bacteria; phylum Campylobacterota; class Campylobacteria; order Campylobacterales; family Sulfurimonadaceae; genus Sulfurimonas. The sequence goes on along the minus strand of NZ_JADGFC010000006.1, from coordinate 34,060 downwards.
GGTTACTTCGAAGAACATAAAAAGTACGGTAAGACTTTCAAATTTGAATCTATCAAAGTAAATCAAAATCAACTCTTTTTCTTCTTAAATAAAATCGTAAAAGGTTTTACAAAAAAGATTTCTAGTGACCTCATAGAACACTTCGAAAATGAAAAACTATGTGAAATTTTAGACAATGATATAGAGAGACTTTTAGAGTTTAAAGGCATCAAAGAGAAGCGTCTTAAAAAGATTCAGGCTTCATGGAAAAAGTTTCGTTCTATGCGAAAACTTGGTGAATTTTTAAGCCCTTTTGATGTCTCTCAAGCACTTCTTACTACCATTGCATCTGCTATGAAAGATGTGGATGAGCCATGTTCAAAGATAAAAGAAAATCCTTACATTCTTACTTCCATAAATTCTATAGGTTTTAAAAGAGCAGATGAACTTGCACTAAAGATGGGAGTAACTGCTGAAGATGAAAATCGTATAAGTTCAGCGATGGACTATGTTCTTATGAATTACTGCGAACAGCAAGGAAATAGTTGTGTTGCAAAAGATATACTCTTCTCAGGACTCAATGAGCTTTTAGGCTTTAACTCTAAAAACAATCTTTACGAAGCAGCACTAATTGAGAGAGTTAGTGAGCAAAGTATTGTAATTATGAAAAACGATAGAGTCTCTCCTGCTAGGCTTTATGACTCAGAGAAATATCTATATGATACTTTTACATCAAGAGCTAAAAAAGATAGCGGTGGATATGTTAAAAACTTAGATGAGTTCTTGGCAACCAAAGAGCTTAAACTTGGAGATCAGCAAAAAGAAGCAGTACAAAAAATAAACGAAGGTGCTTCTCTTCTTTTCTTAGTTGGTTACGCGGGAACAGGAAAAAGTACAACTTCAAAAACTATACTTGATTTATTAAACACAAGATATGAAGAAAAAGAGATAATGACTTGTGCTTTGAGTGGTATTGCATCTCAGAGAATCGCAGATACTACAGGTTATGAGAGTGCAACTATACAATCTCTTATAGTTAAGTATGAAGATAGAGATGACTTTCCTTTTCGTGTAGTTTTGATAGACGAAGCATCTATGATTAACTCATCATTATTTGCAAGACTTATGGCAAAGGTTCACCGAGATGCTATTGTTATAGTTGTAGGTGATGACGCTCAACTTCCTCCAATAGGGGCAGGAAATGTTCTAAGTGATGTACTAACTTTAGAGTTAGCTCCTACTGTAAAACTTACAAAGATTTATAGACAAAGCGAAGACCAAGCCATAACTCTTATAGCAAACGATATCCGTAAAGGCATAGTTCCTAACTATAGAGATACTTATGAAGATTTTGAGTTTACAGATATTAGCATCCAAAATTATTATGCTATAAAAAATCAACTCTCTACGCAAGAACAGCAAGATATGAGAGAAGGTAATGCTCAAGCGATAGTTACCGAGATAGTTCATAAAGTTGTAGATTCTGTTGAAAAAGCAAGGTATAGACTAAAAAATAAACAGATAAAAGAGTATTTAAATTACTTTCAAGTTATTACTCCGATGAAAGGTGGAACACTTGGTTCTAATAATTTAAATGTAGTTTTACAAGAGTACTTCAATCCAAATCCTAAAAAGTGCGTTAAAAAAGGTGGCGGTGAATTTAGACTTATGGATAAGGTAGTTCATACTAAAAATGAGAATATGACATCGTGGAGTGCTGATGGCTTTAAGATGGGTGAAGACTCAAACCAAAGACGTATATTTAACGGTATGAGTGGACTCCTATTTAAGATAGAAGAGGATGATGAACAAGTGTTCGTATTCTATCCAAATGAAGATGTAGTAGTAGTTTACGAGTATGAAGAGATAAAATCACATCTGATGCTTTCATACGCTCTTACTATCCATAAAGTTCAAGGTATGGAATATGATATCGTGGTTATTCCAATGACTTTTTCACACTTTATTATGCATAATACTAAACTAATTTATACAGCTATCACAAGAGCAAAACACAAGTGTATTCTCATAGGTGAGAGCGGTGCTTTTGAGAGTGCTTGTAAGAAATTTGAAGTCACAAGAAGAGATACTGTTTTACTGGAATTATAAAATTTCTTAATAATCTAAGTGAATATTTCGTATACATTTGATAATATATATTTAATTAATTAATTTTAACAAAAAGTGAATATATGCAATCTATTGATATCTTCCCATGGGATGATCATTTTAATACAGGTCTTGATACGATAGATCAACAACATTGTAAGTTAGTTGAAATACTTAATCGATTTGCCAGATATGTGATTTATAACTCAAATGAAGAAGAACTAGAAACTATTTTTGATGAACTTATAGATTATACACATTATCATTTCCAAACAGAAGAAGCAATTTGGGAAAAACATATTCTTTTAGATTCTATTAATGAAGAACATGTAAAAGGACATCAGAGCTTTTCAGAAAAAGTTCTAAAACTAAAATCACAAAGGGATGTTAAAACTCTTTGTGAACTTGCAAGTGAAGCTATAGAATTTTTAGTAAAGTGGCTTGCTTCACATATTTTAGAATCAGATCGTGAAATGTCTTATATAGTTTTCGCACTCCAAGATGGTAATAGTATAGAAGAAGCTAGAATGATTTCAGATGATAAAGTGAATAATTCAAGTACTTTATTAACTGATATAATTATATCAATTTACAGCGCATTTTCTTCAAATACTTTAAGTCTGATGCGTGAACTAAAAGCACATAAAAACTTTGAAAAAAAAGTCGAGTATCAAGAAGAATATAGACAGCTTCTTTTAAATCTTTCTACTTCTTTTATTAACTTACCTCTAGAGAAGATTGATCCTGCAATAAATTCTGCACTTGAAACTATGGCTACATTTGTAGAAGCAGATCGTGCTTATATATTTGACTATGATTTTACTAAAAACACATCATCTAATACTTATGAATGGTGTAATGAAGGAATTTTATCGAAAATTGACAGTCTTCAAAATATTTCACTAGATATTGCCCCAAAGTGGTTGAAAATCCATTTAAGTGGTGAACCAATATTATCAGAAGATGTTTTTCTATTAGCAGATATAGAATTACGTGATATGTTACTTTCTAAAGAGATTAGAAGTTTAATAACTTTTCCTTTAATGAAAGATTCTGCTTGTAAGGGTTTTGTAGGTTTTGAAACAGTAAGCAGAAAATATGCATTTACTAATAATGATACAGAACTTCTTAAACTTTTTAGTAAGTTACTTGTAAATATTGATGAGCGTAAGCATATAGAATTAGAACTTTATCATGAGAAAAATTTACTTAAAACATTAGTACAAACAATTCCTGATTTAGTTTGGTTAAAAGATGTAGATGGTAATTTCTTGGCATGTAATACGCGTTTTGAGGAATTTTTTGGAGCTAAAGAATCAGAAATTATTGGAAAAAACGATTATGATTTTGTTACTAAAGAACTCGCAGATTTTTTTCGTAAAAAAGATCAATTAGCAATTGAAAACTCTAAAGAGTATGTTGAAGAAAAAGAATTGATATTTGCGAGTGATGGACACAAAGAGGTTCTGCAAACTACAAAAGTTGCTATGTATAGTGCTGAAGGTAAACTTATGGGAGTTCTTGGCACAGCCCGTGATATCACGCATAAACAAGAACTACAAAAGAAGCTTATTATAGAGAGAGATCGTTTTGAGCATTATCTTGAAACGGTAGAAGCTATGATAGTTTTGCTAGATGCCAATGGCATAATAACCCTCATAAATCGTAAAGGCTGTGAGCTTCTTGGTTATACGCAAGAAGAACTGATTGGGCAATTATGGTTTGAATTATGTCTATCACAACCAGTAGGAATGGAAGTTATTTATCCTATATATCTTGATATTATGGCAGGTAAGCAAGAAGGTACAGAATATTATGAAAATACAATTGAAACAAAATCAGGAGATAAACGTCTCATAGCATGGCATAGCTCTTATGAGTTTGATGAGGATGGAAAGATTTTTGGAAGTCTTAGTGCAGGAGAGGATATTACTGAACGTCAACAACATCAACATCATTTAGAATATATTGCACACTATGATGCTTTAACAGGACTTCCAAATCGTGTTTTATTATCAGACCGTATTCAACAAGCTTTAGCTCAAACTGCTAGGCATAACTTATCTTTAGCAGTTGTTTATCTAGATCTAGATGGATTTAAAGCTGTAAATGACACACACGGACATGCCAATGGAGACAAACTCTTAGCTCTAGTTGCACAACGCATGAAAAATACTCTTCGTGATGGAGATACTATTGCACGTTTAGGTGGAGATGAGTTTGTTGCTGTTTTACTAGACTTGAAAACTCATGAAGATAGTACTCCTATGTTAAAAAGACTCCTGCATGCGAGCTCACAGCAAGTTGTTATAGACGATATCGAGATGCATTTAACTGCAAGTTTGGGAGTGGCATTTTATGATGCTGGTGATGAGACAGATGCAGATCAACTTCTTCGTCAAGCGGACCAAGCAATGTACCAAGCAAAACTCCTAGGTAAAAATCGTTATTGTATTTTTGACGCGCAAAAAGACAAGAAGCTAAGAACGCATCATGAGAGCTTAGAAGAGATAGCAATAGCACTTACAAATGATGAGTTTGTAATGTATTATCAACCAAAGATCAACATGAAAAGTGGTGAAGTAGTTGGGGCAGAAGCCTTGATTCGATGGAACCATCCAAAATATGGCATTCTTGCTCCAGGTAGATTCTTACCCATTATTCAAGATCATGTTCTTTGTGTAAAACTTGGAAAATGGGTATTAGACCGTGTGATGCAACAGATTGAAGAGTTTCAACTAAACGGTATAAACTTTCCAATAAGTATAAACGTAGATGCAATGCAGCTTCAAGAGATTGATTTTGTAAAGCAATTAAAATGTCTACTCAAAAATTACCCAAGTATAAAACCAAAAGATTTTATACTTGAAGTTCTTGAGACAAGTGCCTTATCAGATGTTGTGCATATCTCACATATTATGCAAGAGTGTAGTGATCTAGGAATATTCTTTTCACTTGATGACTTTGGTACTGGTTACTCTTCTCTTACCTATCTTAAACGTCTTCCTGCAAAAGAGCTCAAAATTGACCGTAGTTTTGTATGTGGTATGTTGGAAGACCCTGATGATTTGGCTATTTTAGATGGTATCCTTGGATTATCAAGTGCATTTAGACGCGAAGTTATTGCTGAGGGTGTAGAGAGTATAGAGCATGGTGAGATACTGCTTAAGCTTGGATGCGAAGTTGCTCAGGGTTATATTATTGCTTATCCGATGCCAGCAAATGAGATTTCAGGTTGGATACAAGAGTATAAGCCAAATGAAAAATGGAAAAATACCAATCCTATAAATCGTGATGATTTACCATTATTATATGCTCTTGTAGAACATAAAGCATGGTTACAAAACATATTTTCGTATCTTAATGACATACATAAAACACCACCTAAACTAAATCATACAGAGTGTCGTTTTGGTGAGTGGTTATATGAAGATGGTAAGCGCTTGTATTCTAAACATCCTGCGTATAATAAAATTGAAGTGCTACACCGTGAACTACATGAAGTAACTAACATACTTATAGAAAAATATGATAATAATGCGTTAATAGATTTAGAAGCCACTATCGATCATATCAAAGAGCTTAGTAAAGATTTGACAATAATTTTTAAAGAAATAGAAAATGCATAGTAGGATTTTCATAACATTATTTAGGTAAAATTATTTATTATACTCATAAAGGAGTATCTAATGTCTAAAGGATACAGATTAAAAATAATAATTTGCGGTAAAAGTGGGCTTGTAGGTTCAAAACTTGAAGAGTATTTTTCTTCAAAGCATAATGATGTTTTTGGTATAAAAGTAAGAAAAAATTCAACAATAGAAGATATTGCTAAAGAGATAAATAAGTGCGATGTTCTAATAAATCTAAGTGGTGCATCTATCTTGGCAAGATGGGATGAAGCTTATAAAGATTTACTTTATAACTCTAGAATAGATACTACTAAAAAACTCGTAGATGCGATGGCTCTATGTGAAGAAAAACCAAAACTTTTTATATCAGCATCTGCGGTTGGCATCTATGACTCACAAGCAAAACATGATGAGAACTCTAGTGATTATGGGACTGACTATCTTGCACATATATGTAAAGATTGGGAAGCCCAGGCTATGAGAGCAGAGGAGTTTGGTGTTAGAAGTGTACAGACTAGATTTGGTGTCATCTATGCAAAAGAAGGTGGAGCAATGCAAAAGATGCTTCCTGCTTTTAAAATGGGTATGGGGGGAAAAGTTGGTGAGGGTAATCAGATTATCTCATGGATACATATAGATGACCTAGTTCATGCCTTTGAGTTTATAGTTAAGACTCCTGAGTTAAATGGTCCTATAAACTTTACAACAAAGCATACTCTTTCAAATATTGAGCAAACAAAAATACTTGGAAAAGTTCTTAGTCGCCCAACATTTTTACCTCTTCCTGCTTTTCTTGTAAAGATGATTTTTGGCGAAGGCTCTAGTGTAATGCTTGATTCTAAAGACGCATATCCTAAAAAGCTTTTAGATAGTGGGTTTGAGTTTAAGTTTGATAAATTTGAAGATGCTCTTCGTAATATAGTTGAGTAAGTTTGTGTTATTATGGAGATGCTATTTAATATAGGAATCATCTTTGTCTTAGGAAGCATAATTGGCTGGATTAGCCCTAAGATTGGAATTCCTCGTGTAGTCGGTTACTTACTTCTTGGTTTATTCATAGGACCAGAAGTGCTTGGAATAATTCCTACAAACTTCGTTGAACATTCGCATCTTATAATTGATATTTCTCTGTCTATCATAGCCGTTCTTGTCGGAGCTACACTAAAGTTTTCATCATTTCGTGGGCATGCAAAAGAAGTTGTTTATATCACTCTTTTTCAAGCTATAGGAACTTTTGTAGTTGTGTCAGTTGGTTTTATTATCTTGGGAGGAATTTTTCCTTTTGATACAAGAGAAGTAGTTCTCATTGCTCTGCTTTTAGCAGGTATCGCAACTGCAACTGCTCCCGCTACTCCTCTTGCCATAGTTCATGAACTTAGAGCAAAGGGAATTTTTACTTCAACTTTTTTAGCCATTGTTGCTCTTGATGATGTAATCTCTTTGATGATATTAACCTTTGCTCTTACTGTTGGAACATCATTGATTGCTAGTGCAGTTTTTGAGTGGGTAAATATCTTAGATGCTGTTGTAATCTTAGCTATGAGCATACTTTTTGGAACGATTGCAGGTCTTACAAATACACTACTAGAGAGAGTATTTGTAAGCTCTAAAACTATGGAAACTATCGCAACTATTGGTCTTATATTTTTAGTTTACAGCATAAGTGAGTTATACGCACTTGAACCTCTTTTAAGTGCTATGGTTATGGGTATAGTCATGGTAAATACTTCACGTCATTTTGATTTGATTCAAGAAGAGATTGATAAGCATCTAGCAAATATTATATTTATGCTTTTTTTCATCTTATCTGCAATGTATTTAAAGTTAGATTCGTTGGTAAGTGTTCCTCTCATAATAGCTATGTATACACTTTTAAGAGTTATAGGTAAGGTTCTTGGAAGCTATCTTGGAGCAGTAGTTTCAAAAAGCTCAAACACTATTAAAAAATATATGGGAATAGCACTCTTCCCTCAAGCGGGTGTAGCGATTGGACTTGCTCTATCTATACAAAACCATGCACAACTCGATAGCATCGCTCCTTTCATACTTAATGTTATTATTGCGACTACATTCGTTCATGAGATGCTAGGTCCTTTTATGACTAAGTATGCCCTGCAAAAAAGTGGAGAGTGCCATCACAAAACAGTAGATAAAAAAAGTAAAAAGCATAAACGTCGCCACGGTGACTAAAAAAAGGTGGGAAAAGATATGGTTGAAAATATTTTACTACGAATTGCTAAGACTGCAATACTAAGTAAGTTTGAGGATACAAGTAGTGTAGATGGATATTCTCTTTTAAGAGAATATCCATACTTGCAAAAAGATGGAGCTAGTTTTGTAACATTAAAGTATGATGGTAATTTACGAGGATGCATAGGCTCAATAGTTCCTCACAGAAGACTTATAGATGATATAGTTTTAAATGCAATTTCGGCATCCTTTAAAGACCCTAGGTTTAATGCTATAAGCAGTGCTGAATTCTCGCATCTAAACCTTGAAGTCTCCATTTTAAGTGAGCCAGAGATTTTAGAGTATGAGGATTATGAAGATTTACTTCAAAAAGTCAGGCCTAATATAGATGGACTTATCTTAACTCATAAAGGGCACCAAGGTACTTTCTTACCTCAGGTTTGGGAGCAGTTAAGCAGTGCAAAAGAGTTTTTAGAACACCTTAGTACTAAGGCTGGAGCAACACCTTCTATATATAGTGAACACCCAACTGTTTATAGATATGAGGTTGAGCATATACAAGAAGAATTTGACAAGATACAAAAACTTTAATGGAGAGGGGATTATGAAAAGAAATATGAGTGTTGTAGGAAGTTTTTACCCTGCAAGATCAGTAGAACTTGAAAGATACTTTGAACATTTTAACAAAATATATGAGGAGAACTTTACTCTACCAGATGTAAAAAGTAGAGCGGTAATTGTTCCTCATGCTGGTTATGTTTTTTCAGGATATACGGCAAATATTGCCTACAGAGTTTTACAAAAAAGTGGAGTAAAAAAGTTTGTAGTCATAGGACCTTCTCATAAGGTGGCTTTTGATGGTATCAGCCTTTTGGACGTATGTGACTATGAAACACCTTTTGGAGATTTAAATTCTGCGACAGAAATTGCGCAAGAATTAAAAGAGAAGTTTTCACTTGGGAGTGTTAAAGATGCACATAAGGAATACTCTACAGAAGTTCAATTTCCATTTATAAAGTTCTATATACCAGATGCACAAATAGTTGAGCTAGTTTATGGGAGAGTAGATGCAAGTGATATCTCAGATATTATAGATTTTGTTTTAGCAGATGATGATTATGGAGTTATTATTAGTACTGATTTAAGTCATTTTTATAACCTTGAAGATGCAAATAAACTAGACAATATTTGTTTAGAAGCAGTATCCAAACTTGATATGCAAGAACTCCGTAATGGATGTGAAGCTTGTGGTATTACAGGAGTAGAAGCTATGATGATGAGTGCAAAGAAACTTTCTTTGACATCTAATATACTTGATTATAGAACAAGTGCAGATGCGAGCGAAGATGAGAGTAGGGTGGTTGGATATATGAGCGCATACTTTCCATGAAAAAGTCTAATATATTTGCAAATATTCCATCAGAGATAAAAGAAGAACTCTTTGAAGATATCATATCAAAAGATGGACTTAAGATTGAAAGAATAATCTCAAAAGGTCACACAACAGATGAGTTTGAGTGGTACAATCAAAAGAGCGATGAATGGGTAATAGTTCTTAAGGGCGAAGCTATTTTAGAGTTTGAAGATGCAGAGGATATAAAACTTCAAGAGGGTGATTATCTTAACATCACAGCAGGCACAAAACACAGAGTCTCTTGGACTATACAAAATCAAGAGACTGTTTGGTTAGCTATACACTACTAACTATTGGAGTAAATGCTTTAGTACTAACTTCTATGGCATCTCCGATGTTTAGGTTTTGTGCTTCATACTCACTCACTACTACTTCTACAAGTTGCTGACCAATGGCTATGATGGCTACAAAGATTACATCTACTTTTTTTATATCTAAAAGCTCTCCGCTAAACGAGAACTTTTGACTTCCCTGTGTTCTTAAGAGTATATCTTTTGGTTTACCCTCGTTTGTGATTTTTCCATTTTCTAAAACAACCACTTTAGACGCAAGTCTATAAATCTCACTTGGGTCGTGACTTACCATGATGGTAGTTGTATTAAACTCACGATGAAGAGTTAGTATCTCGTTTTGTAGTTTGGTTCTCATGGCTGGATCTAGAGCTGAGAGTGGCTCATCCATAAGTAGAAGTTTGGGTCTGTTCATCATCGCACGACAAAGTGCAACTCTTTGTTTTTGACCACCACTTAGAGTATTTGGAAGTCGCTCTTTTAGCTCAAGAAGTTCAGTTATGCCAAGTAGATGCTGAGCTAGTTTTATATCTTTTTTTACATACAAAAGATTGTTCAAAACACTCATATTATCAAAAAGAGCGTAGTCTTGAAAAACAAAACCAATGGCTCTTTTTTGAGGTGAAAGTTTCATAGTGGAGCTTAACCAACTCTCTTCACCTACACTTATATCTCCGCTTGCATCTTCGAGTCCTGCCAAGATGCGAAGAAGTGTAGTCTTTCCACTTCCACTCTTCCCACTAAGTGCTAAGAACTCTCCCTCTTTGATGTTGAGGTCTATATCTAAGTTCATATCTGAGAGTGAACCGTGAAGTTTTTTAGTTATATTTATTTTTATCATTGATTGTTTTCACCTTTTTAATAGACTTCGTCACTTTTTTTGATTTTTGAATAGTATCGTTAAACTTTAAATTTAGATTTCTGTAACGTATTTCTTTTTCACTGTTGCAATAATAAGCCTGATTAAATTCAAAATCATTTCTATTTCTTTCTTTACATTTATTTTTTATAATTTCAATAATTTCACATTTTTTGTCTAAAGGAGTTTTTATCCCAAAAATTAAGCCTTTTAAGCTATTAAAATCATATTTTAATTTTCTATGTTCTTTTGGAACCTCATAGTCTGAAAGTCTATGGTAAGTTAATCTATACTCTTTCTCATAATGCCAATCTTTTGTTTTTATCAATTTATTCTTTTCAAATTTTCCCCAAAATTCTTCTCTCCATGAATCTTCATTTTTAAACATTTTGTCAAATAAAATACTTTCATTGTTAGATTCATCTATATACCATGAGTAAATTTTTTGATAAGTTAATAATCCAAAAGATTCAAAAAAATTAATTTCCTTAAAGTCACTATCATAATTAACTTTTTTAAATTTCAAGGATTGAGTTATTGGTCTATCTCCTGAGAGAACATTAGAAAATTCTAGTTGTTCTTTATCTGACTTAAAAATTAAACAAACCCCTGTATGATTCTCTCCATAATTTCCCCAAGTTGATGAATTATATGGGTTTTCTAAAAAACTAGCTACATAAACTTTTGGATAAGTTAGCTTTTTTAATGCCTCTAAATAATGACTATTAAAATTTAATATAAAATTTTTGTTTGGAGTCTCTTTACCCATAACTGTATTGCAGTTAAGTTCTAGCATCATCTTCTCATACCATGCTACTGAATCTTGGTGAAGTATATTTACTTTTTCATGTCCATATTCTTCTCTTAACTTTTCAATAGCATTTATGTATTTACTAATATTTTTAATATTGTTAATATCTATTTTTGTTATTTGTTTTCTTCTTGGCATTAATTCTTGATCTTCATAAGTTCTTTGAACAATTTCTAATAACACATTATGTGAAAAATATAAATACCTAAGTAATTCATCTTTTGAAATATCTGTCGTTATTTGAGAAATTTCATTGACTAATTCTCCAGAATTTTCAAAAAAAGATTCTGTTATTTTTGAAATTAACTGTTTATATTCTGGAGATTCTAATTCTTCAAATGTTTTAAAAATAGGAATATATTCTACTCCTAATTGAATACCATTTTCTCCATAAATTATATAATTTTGAAATATCCATTCAAAACAGATAATATAATGCTTAAAAAAGTTTTTCCAAACTATTTTATCTCCATTAAATACAAATTCTATAAATCCTTCCATTGGGTCATTTAGTTTTTCAGGAGTTTGAAAAAAAATTTCTTGATTATCAAGTTCTTTATGTTTACCAATTAAACTCTCTAAACTTCTTATTCTATAAAATTCTTTTGACATATATTAACATCCTCCTTTATATAAAACTCTTCTTCCGCTTATGATAAAAATATAAACACCCAAACCTAGGCGAAAAGTTAAACCTTGTTTCTTGATATTCTTATAATCTTCTACCCATAAATAAACTAGTTCCATATTTATTTCTCCCTATACTTCATTATTGCCATCATATAAGATGTTCATGATTAGTTTTATAATGATGTCTTTTTGTTCTGGTTTACTTGTGGCTACTAAGAGAGCTAGTGAAGCTAGGGCATTGTCGTTTATCTTCAACTCGTCATTTGCTTTATGTAGAGCTTTGTTTTTAGATAAAAATAGTATAAAAAGATATGCCCCGATGCGTTTGTTTCCATCATTAAAAGCATGTCCTTTTATCACATAGTAGAGTAGGTTTGAAGCCTTATGTTCGATAGAAGCTAATAAATCAACACCTCCAAAGCTTTGATAAATATTTAAAAGATTTCCTTTAAATTCATTTGCTTTTTCTTGTCCAAAAAGATTTGTTGCTTCTCCTTTTTCCATAAGTACTTTTTTAAACTCAGCTATGGCATCTTTTGCTTCATCGTAATCAAGTATAAAGTTCTCTTCTTTAGATACTGAAATATCTTCTAAACTTTGCTCATCATACCCTTGTAATAAAGCCCAACTTTTTGCATAGTTTGAGACTATATCTACAAGCCCTTTTGCTTCATCTAAACCTATCTGTTTTTCATCTATACTATTTCTTATAAGCTTTAGTGTGTTGTCTAGTTCTTGTAACTTTTCTTCTTGAAGTTTATCTTTATTAAGCACATATCCTTTTATAAGATACTCTTTTAATATATTTGTTGCCCATATTCTAAACTGTGTTGCCTTTTTACTATTTACTCTATATCCGATAGATATAATTGTATCAAGGTTATAAAACTTAGTTCTTGTTTTTTCTCTTTTATTGCACCATGTGGAGTGGTATGTTCCAAAATGGAACATACCACTTTTTCATCTAATTCACCACTTTTAAATATATTACTCAAATGCTTTGTAACAGCTGGTCTTTGAACATCAAATAGTTCTGCTATTTGCTTTTGTGACAACCAAATAGTTTCATTTTTAACGGTTGTATTTAACTCAACATTCCCATCTTCATAAATTACAATATCACTCATTTTTTAAACCTTTTACATAAAACTTTTCGACTGTTTATGATTAAAAATATAAACACTCAGCAGAACCAAAAAGCTCATTATTACCATTATTGCACTATAGATATGCGCAGAAGTGTAGTCTAGTATTTCAACCATTTCATAGATGGCTACAGATGCAACCTTTGTTTCATCTGGGATACTTCCACCTACCATTAGAACTACTCCAAACTCTCCGACTGTATGAGCAAATGTTACGATTATTGCAGTTATAAGAGCTGGTTTCATATTTGGAAGTGCTACTTTTAGAATTGTTTCTAATTTACTTTTACCGCTTATATATGAAGCTTCTAGCATGTTCTTGTTTATAGACTCAAATCCGCTTTGAAGAGGTTGAACCATAAATGGTAGAGAGTAAAATGAACTTGCGATGACAAGACCTGTAAAGTTAAAAACTAACTTTATTCCAAAGTACTCATCAAAAAAAGCACCAAAAGGAGAGTTTTGAGAAAGAACTATAAGTATGTAAAAACCTAAAACAGATGGAGGTAAAACTATTGGAAGAGCAGTTATTGCTTCGAGTACTGGTTTAGCTTTTGAACGAGTTTGAGAAAGCCACCAAGCAAGAGGCAGAGATAGAGTAAAAAGTATAAGGGTTGTAATACCTGCTAGTTTAAAAGATAGTATAAATGGAGCAAACTCTATGGCTTGGAGCATCTCTAACATGATAGAACTTCTTTTATAGATAACTCACTTGCTTTTATAAAAAGAAGAACTTTATCATCTTTTTTTAGCTTCATTCTAAGAGATGAGTTTTTTGTGATGATACTCTCACAAGTTGCATCTCCCGTGCTAAGTTTTATGCTACTTAAAAGCTCACCGTTGTTTATCTCAACTATCTTTGCATCTAACTGATTTGAGTAACTGATATCTCCGCTAAACTCTTTTGCTATAGCTATGTGAGTAGGTTTTGCAGTTAGTAAAACCTGAGTTCCTACTTTTATCTTTTCATTTAAATCTAGACTCATCATACTTAGACCTTGACCGCCAAAGTCAAAGTTAACTATGTTTAGATTATCTACGCTTTGAATTTTTGTTATGGTCGCTTTGAACTTGTTCATGGTAGTAGATATCCATAGTTTTTAAATATTTTCTTTGCATCTTCTGAGAGTATAAAGTCATAAAAAGCTTTTACCTCTTTGTCTTCTTCTAACATAACGATACCTTGTTTTATTGGAGTATATAGTTTTGGATCAACTGCTACCCAGTTTATGTTCTTTTTGTATTTTGACATATTTTTTGAATAAAGTGAAGACTTGGCGATGATTCCTATATCTGCGGCAGTAACTGTATAAGAAACAGTTTGAGAGATAGACTCTCCATATACAAACTTACTCTTAATCTCATTTTTAATCTTAGCATTTGCAAGAGCCTCAAAAGCAGCTATTCCATAAGGAGCTGTTTTTGGGTTTGCTATTGCTATTTTTGATATTTTTTTATTTTTGAGTATATAGATGCCATCACTTAAATCTCTTTTTTTATTACTTAAGATGGCTAAAGAGCCTAAAGCATAAACTTTAGGTGCTTTTATCGCTATTTTTTCTTGATACAACGCTTTTGGATATTTCATATTTGCAGACATAAACAACTGGTATGGAGCACCATGTTTTATCTGAGCTGTAAGTTTTCCACTACTTCCAAGAGTTATGCGTACTTTTGTCTCAGGGTGAGTTTTGTTAAACTCTTTTTTTAAGTCTTGTATCGCGTAACTTACATTTGCCGCTACGGCTATGCTAATAGTTCCTGCATGAACAACTGAGATGCTAAGTGCTAGTAATATTAATAATCTTTTCATTGAATCTCCTTAGATACTTATGATAATGTCGGTAGCTTTAATGATGGAATATACTTCTTGTCCAATCTTGAGTTCAAGTGATTCAAGTGCATCATTGCTGATTGCTGATGTTAGAGTGTTTTTACCGATAGATAGTTTGACCTCGGTACTTACAGCATCTGTCTTAAGGGCTGAGATAGTGCTTTTTAAAATATTTCTCGCACTGATACCATGAGGCTCCTGAGTTGATAACATGATAGAGCTCTCTTGGACAAGGGCAAAGGCTTTATCGCCTTTTTTCAAATCCATATCTACAAAGGTAGCAGTCGGGATAATGGCAAATAGTGAGCTTGTATCTGAGATGCTAAGTTCTACTTTTGTGTTGTACTCAGCTGTATTAAACTCTTTTATATGTCCACTTATCATGTTTCTAGAACTACTTTTCATATGAAGTTTGCGTATAAGAGAGAGGTGGTTATCGTTGCTAAGTTCATCTTCATCGACTTTAAGAAGGAGAGCGTTATAAAACTCTTTAAACTTTTTAAATGTATTTATAAGCTCTTTACCAACCTCTGTTACCTGTGCGCCACCACCATTTTTACCACCTGTAACTTTTTGCACAAGAGGTTCATCTGAGAGGTTGTTCATAGCATCTACCATATCCCAAGCAGCCTTGTAACTCATCTTCATAGACTTAGAAGCTTTTGATATAGAACCATGTTCATCAATCCTTTCAAGAAGTTCAACTCGACCATTGCCAAGTAGATTTTTTCCCTTTTTTTTAAACCAGATACGACCTTCTATTTCCACACTAAACCTTTGTATATAAAAATATATAACGCTATGTTATCACTTTAAAATAAAGATGTCAATAATTAAAAACAGTTTAATAATATTAATGTATAATCTTAGTGCTTTAACAACGTAAAAAGGGTATGCAAATGTCTAAGTTACTAATTATAGAAGATTCAAAAATGCTTTGTGGGATTTTTAATGAACTACTAAAAAAATATACAAATTTTAATTTTGATATTGCGACTACATATGCACAAGCAAAAAAGTTTTTACAAACCACTCGTTATGAATTTGCAGTTGCTGATATGAATCTTCCAGATGCACATAATGGTGAGATTATTGCTCTATTAAATAAACATAATATTGCACCCATAGTCTTTACAGCTATATTTGACGAATCTTTTAGAGAGGGTTTTGAAACATCTAAAATAGTAGACTATGTACTAAAAGAGCGTTTTGAAAATATAATATATGTAGTGGAGAAGCTAAAACAGCTACAGGCAAATAAAGACAAAATGGTACTAGTTGTAGATGATTCTGCTCTATATTCAAGCTTTTTAAAACAAAACTTTATGCTTCATTATTTTAAAGTTATAAGTGCGAGTAATGGAAAAGAGGGATTGGAGAAGTTAGAATTACATCCAGAGATAGAGTTAATTATTACTGATTATCATATGCCTGTTATGGATGGTTTAGAATTTGTTAGAGAAGTTAGAAAAAAGAAGAGTAGAAAAGAGTTAAGCATCGTGGTCTTAACTTCAGATACTAACTCATACACTACTAGCCGCTTTTTAAAAGATGGAGCAAATGACTACATCACAAAACCTTTTTCTCGTGATGAGTTCTACGCTAGGATTTATCAAAATGTAGAAACCGTTGAGCTTTTTGAGTCAATGCGTACATCGTTTAATGAAGATGTTATAGAACTACTCTCAGAAGTAACAGAGTTTAAAAGCTCAGAGACATCATCACATGTTAAGCGTATAAGTGAGTACACATATCTTCTCTCAAAACTATTGGGCATGTTTGATGAAGAAGCAAAGATGTGTGGGAAAATGTCTATACTTCATGATATAGGTAAGGTTACAATTGCAGATGCTATTTTATGTAAACCTGCAAAGCTAACTGATGCTGAGTATGAGGTTATGAAAGCGCATACGATAAATGGTCATAAACTACTAGAAAGTGCTTTTCATGGTGATCCTAAAGTCGGAAAAATTGCACGTGAGATATCACTCTATCATCATGAAAAATGGGATGGTACAGGTTATCCTAAGGGATTAGCAGGAGAAGATATTCCTATCCATGCGAGAATAGTAGGTTTGGTTGATGTTTTTGATGCTTTAATTAACAAGAGAATCTATAAAGACTCTTGGACATATGATGATACTCTTGCCTATATAGCAGATAATGCAGGAAAACATTTTGATCCAAAGATTGTAAAATTATTTTTATCAAATATAAACTGCTTTATGAAAGTTGTACATAAGTATGATGATTCTGGGTCTGATTCTGGGTACTGTAAGATTAATAATTAGTAATGTTATCTTCAGTATAATAGGAACATGTTTTTAAAAACCAGACGTACTTTTTTACAAAAGACAGCCCTTAGCACTACTACCCTTGCTCTTGCCCAAACAGAACTCTTAGCATCTGCATCTACTCTTGATACGCTTGCTCTTGCGCAAAAAGACTTATATGGAGATTTATCTAGTGCTCCTAGTTTTACACAGATAAACTCAAGAGCTTATTTGAGTCTTATTTTGACTCACTCTCGCATAGATGATGATTCAAAACAGTATATAAAAAATGGGGCAGGTTGGTTAGAAGAAGAAGCACAGAAGCTTTACAAAAAACCATACATTGAACTTGATGAAGTACAACGTCAAAAAACTCTAGAGTCTATGGCAACTTATAACTGGGGTGAAAGATGGATATCTACGATGCTCAGATATATTTATGAAGCAGTTCTGGGTGATACTATCTACGGTATAAACAAAGATGAAAGCGGATGGAACTGGCTAAATCATATTTCAGGTCTACCTCGCCCGAAGGAGCCTCTACTATGAAGTATGATGTTTGTATAGTAGGAAGTGGAGCAGGAGCTTCTCCTATAGCTTATGAGTTATCTAATGCAGGTTTTAATGTAGTCGTTCTTGAAAAAGGTAAGTACTACAAAGAAGAAGATTTTTCCAAAGATGAACTTGGAGTCTCACGTAGAGATAAGTTTACACCTTTACTCAAAGATGAACAGCATGTTATAAACTCTCGTGAAGAAGATGGAACGATAGAAAGATATGAAGGTGCCGAGAGTGGATGGAACTTTTGGAATGGTTCTATGGTCGGTGGTTCTTCAAACCTTATGAGTGGTTACTTTCACAAGTTACATAAAAATGACTTCATTCTTAAAAGTGCTTATGGAGAGATAGAAGGTGCAAATGTTGTTGACTGGCCTATCTCTTTAGATGACTTAGACCCATATTATGAAAAAGTAAAAAAGGTTGTTGGAGTTTCTGGTGATGGTATGGATTATGAAGCCTTAGCAGTTAACGGTGCTACAAAATGGTTTGATAAGTCGTGTAAGGAGTTAGGATATAAAAGTATAAATACTCCAAGAGCCATACTTTCTAAGCCTGCGTTAGGTAGGAACAGTTGTTCATATTCTAACTTTTGTGGTAGTTATGCCTGTGCTACAGGGGCAAAAGGGAGTGCAAGAGCTGCTCTGCTTCAAAAATGTGATGCAAAGATAATCAGCGAAGCATTTGTATACAAACTAGACAGTGATGATAAAAAAATAACTAAAGCACACTACTACGACAAAGATATGAAGACTCACTCTATAGATGCAAAGATATTTGTAGTTGCAGGTCAGGCTATAGAAAGCTCAAGACTTCTTCTCAACTCTAAAAATAAGCATTTCCCAAATGGTCTGGCAAATAACTCAGGACAAGTTGGGAAAAATCTCATCTTCTCAGGAGGCGGTGCTGGAACAGGTCGCATAAACAAAGAGAACTTAAGTGAGGCAGAATTTAAAGAGCTTATGACTCCAGGTCTATTTTTCAATCGCTCACTTCTAGACTGGTATGAGTATGAAAAAGAAGGGACAAAATATAAGGGTGGAGTTATAGACTTTCTCTTTGAGCATTCAAATATTATCTCTCGTACATCTAGAGAGTTTTATGATGAAAATGGCAACATAATGTGGGGAGCAAAACTTCAAAAGAAGATTCACAATACTCTGACCACTTCAAGAGTTTTAACATTTGAAGTGTTTAATGATTGGCTTCCAACAGACCATACTTTTGTAAGTATTGATGATAAGGTAAAAGATAAGTATGGAGTAGCAGTTGGTGCTTTAAATCTTTATGGACATAAAAGAGATGTTGAGGTGGGAGAACACCTTGCATCTAAGGCTGAACTAGTTTTAAAAAATATGGGAGCAACTGAAATAGTTACAAGTGTTTCAAGCTCACCTCCACCAAACTTAGTCGCAGGTGGCTGTCGTTTTGGTATAGATGCGAAGAGCTCAGTTTTAGATATAAACTGTAAAGCACATGAGCTAGATAATCTTTACGTTACAGATGCCAGCTTTATGCCAACAGGTGGAAGTGTTCCATACACATGGACAATATATGCAAACTCTTTTAGAGTTGCTGATTATTTAAAGGGTGTTTTGTAACGGTTGACTCTAGCTATGAATGACCGCTAGGGTATTTATTAGCTACGAGGTTTTGTTAGGTTTTAAAAGCTTGAAATATTTTATTTAATAGTAGTTTCATCTCACTCCAATCAAATTCTTCAATCATATTGCTATCTTTTTTGCAATTTTTTATCTTCTTATAATATTGTTTTTGTAGGTTATTTTTAGACATAATTTTACCATGAGCTATTTTATGATGATTTAATTCAATTGAAATAAACTTTCCTTCTTCCTGTAAAATATCTTTTCCTAGACACATTTCTATACTTCCTGCTATGCCATTTACATTCTCGAATTTATTATTAGATGTTGGATAACTTTCTAACAATGGTAAATCTGGGTAAGTATAAATAACAAAATTCTTAGGAATATTTATTTTTTTTAGGAGATTGATTTGTGTTAATCCTTCTCCATCATTATCAAATAAAGCTATAACTTTATTTTTATGATTGATAGCAATAAGACTTTTGATTTCTAAAGTTAATTGATTTGCACTACCTGACGCATTAGAAATTTTAAAATCTTTAAAATTGTAATAATTAAATAAATGAGGATGGAGTAATTGCATTGATTTAGAAATTATATTAATATCTGATGTGCCTTCAGTTAAGATTGTTATTTTTTCTTGACTTTCTATTAAGTTATTTATAATTTCATCTTCTGGTTTATAATAACCAGCATTTATAACTTCTGTTACATCTTGAATAACTAAAGAATCTTTATTGCAAGATCCAAGAAAGGCTCTATAGTAAAAACCAAATTCACTACAAGGATAATTTAAAAACCAACCATCATCTATTAAATATTTTGATATATTTGATAGATTGTAATCTTTATCTGTTTTGTAGTTTGGTACTTTTTTTGTTCTTATTTCAATAAAGGCTTTAATGAAGTCATTAAAATCTGAATTTTCTAATAATTTAATTTCATATTTATAATATTTATTCATAAATGCAGTGTCAGGATATTCTAAAAAAGAAGTTAATTCTTCAATTAATTTATTTTTAGATTTAGTAAAATCTTCTTGAGCTTTATTTAAAGAGTAACCCATGATTTCTAATCTTTCAATAGCTATACCTACTGTAGTTTGATATTCATATGCTATTTCTATATCTTCATCATTTGAATTACCCCAAACAATTATATTTCTATCCTTGATGTTTCTATTAAATATTTTTTTATCTGACTCACAAAAAATATAACTAATATCAGAAACATAACTTTTTGAAGAATAAACAGGATATTCATCTATTGTTAATGTTGTATACGATCCCATTATATTCCTTCTCTACTCTAACATGTATTCAACGAACATTATATGGATAATAACCTTAAATACTAAAATAACACATCAACAATGTGTTCTGTTAATTAGCGATAAATTTTAAATAAGTGATGAAAAGTACAATATTGTCAGATATAGCTTTATAAGCTTAAATAAATCATGTATGTTTAATACAAATAAAGACCTTATTTGAACAAAGGGTTAGTTGATTTGTAAAATATTGCTTAAGTTATTAAATAAATTATTGTAAAATACAAGGTGAAATACCCCACTTAGGCTTTAGCCACGGGAGTATCGGCATTTAGTGCCAGAAAAGGATTATAAATGGCTCATGCAACAGCAAGACATATTTTAGTAGATAGTGAAGATGCGTGTAATACGTTAAAAGCAGAAATCGAAAATGGAGCTTCATTTGAAAGCGTAGCTCAGGCTAACTCTCAGTGTCCATCAGGTGCTTCAGGTGGAGATTTAGGTAAATTTGGTCCTGGACAAATGGTTCCTGAATTTGATAAAGTTGTTTTTAGTGGTGATGTTGGTGTTCTTTACGGACCAGTTAAAACTCAGTTTGGCTACCACCTTCTAGAAGTTACATCTAGAGGATAATTTTACCATGGTAAAAGTTAGTGCTATTCAGATGCAGATGTGTGATGATGTAGATGCCAATGTCGCAAAGGCAGAAGCTCTTGTTCGTCTCTCTCATGCAAATGGTGCACAAATCATACTTTTACCAGAACTTTTTTCATATCTTTACTTTTGTAAAGATATGGATGAAAAGTACTTTTCATTAGCAACTCCCCTAAAAAATAACAAATTAATAAAACAGTTTTCTTTACTGGCAAAAGAGCTTAGTGTGGTTATATTAGTTAGTTATTTTGAAAAGAGTGAAGATGGCTATTTTAACTCTTTGGTTGTTATAGATGCAAGCGGAGAGGTGATGGACAATTACCGTAAAACTCACATACCAGATGGACCAGGATATGAAGAAAAGTTTTACTTTAAACCTGGAAATACTGGCTTTAAAGTTTACGAAACCGCTTACGCAAAAATAGGTGCTGGCATCTGTTGGGATCAGTGGTTTTGCGAAAGTGCAAGAGCTATGGCACTTATGGGTGCAGAGATTATTTTTTACCCTACTGCTATAGGAAGTGAGCCTGAGATTCTTCTTGATTCAAAAGAGCATTGGCAACGTGTTCAGATGGGACATGCTGCTACAAATACAGTTCCAGTAGTAGTAGCAAATAGAATTGGTGAAGAGACAGGAAAGAGTTGTTCTTTAACTTTTTATGGTTCTTCTTTTATCACTGATTACACAGGCGAAAAAATCGCAGAAGCGTCTAGAGATAAGCAAGAGATAATCTACGCTGAGTTTGATTTAGAAGAAAATGCTAAACAAAGAGAATATTGGGGACTTATAAGAGATAGAAAGCCAAATCAGTACAAAATTTTATGTCAAAAAGGATAATTTTAATAGTTTTTAATTAAAGTATGTCTTTGTATTGTGACATAATTAGAGCCTTAATTGTTTTTTAATCCTTATCTGATATGATATAAGTATATCAAATAAAAGGTGGACGTTATGACAATTGTAAAAAAGGTCACATTTAGTTATATCCTTATAGTTGTTGCTTTTATAGGTGTTGGAATATTTTCAATAGATAAGTTTAACACTGAAGCAAAGCTTATTGAAAAGTTCTACAAACACCCATATACAGTAAGTACTTCCGTTTTAGAATTAAATTCTAATCTCTTACAAACACAAATTATTTTAAAAAATATAATCTTTGAAGAAGATGCCGCTCTAGAAGCAGATGAAGTATTGATTAAGAAAAACTATCAAAAAGGTTTTGAACTTTTTAAAATAATAGATGAAAGATTTTTGGGAGATAAAACAGAAATAAATAATTCTTTAGAAATATACAAAAAGTTAAAAGTGCTTATTGATAGTGTAATTAAGTCTACTAAAGATTATGATACTGATGCAGCTACTGAGCTTTTAGAAGGTGAATTTGCACAAAAGACTAAAGAACTCAGCATCAAAGTAAAACGAATCGAAGAATTTGCTACAAATCAAGCAAAAGGCTTTAGAGAAAATGCAATGGAAGTAAAAAATGAAGGACAATTTGCGATTGTTTCTGTCGTTACAATTGCAACTATCCTTATTATTTTGACGGGTTTATTTTTAATTAAGTCAATTAAAACACCACTTCACAAAATGCTTAAAATAATAGGAGAGGACAAGTCAAATTTGACAAAAAGATTAGATGATTATTCAAATGATGAGTTAAGTCAAATTGCAAAAGCTGTAAATGAACTACTCAGTAATCTTCAAGAACTTATACGCAGTTCTACAAAAATCAGTAATGAAAATGCTTCGGTATCAAATGAACTTTCTCAAACAGCTGTTTCGGTTGGTAAACTAGTAGATGAAGAAACACAAATTGTCTCTAAAACAACTTTAGAGGGAAAAAATTTACAAAATGATTTGATTGAATCTGTTAAAGATGCTGAAAACTCAAGTAAAGATATGCAAAGTGCAAATAATAATTTAGAAGATGTAAAAGTTGATATCATAAAACTTACTCAAATGCTTCAAGATAGTTCCACTAAAGAGGTTGAACTAGCTTCAAGATTAAGTGATGTTAGTCGTGATACAACACAGGTTAAAGATGTTTTACTGGTAATAGGAGATATTGCTGATCAAACAAATCTACTAGCATTAAATGCAGCTATTGAAGCAGCACGTGCAGGTGAGCATGGTCGAGGATTTGCGGTTGTTGCTGATGAAGTAAGAAAGCTTGCTGAACGTACTCAAAAAACACTCTCAGAAATCAATGCAACCATAAATGTAGTAGTTCAATCAATCATAGAAGTTGCTTCAGATATGGATCAAAATTCTAAAGAAATTCTGAATATATCTGAGACTTCTGAGGATGTTGAAAATAAAGTAAATGATACTGTCTCGATTATTGTAGAAAGCACAGTAGGTGCTCAAAAAACTGTTAATGATTATATTAGTACAGCAGAGAAAATTGACATCATTATCAAACAGATAGAAAATATAAACGAAATAGCTTCATCAAACGCCAGCAGTGTTCGAGAAGTTGCAAGTGCAAGTGAACATTTAAATAATATGACAGAAACTTTAACTGGGGAATTGAGTAAATTTAAAGTTTAATAACATAAAAATAAGTGCTCTGTATATAAAAGAGTACTTATGGAACTTTTTTTGCTTGATATATGAAAATATCTCAAAAAAGGTAGGTCTATGGAAATTGTACTTCGCAATAATCTTATTCTTATCACTACAGGGTTTGATACTTTAAATACTCCGTGGATGAAAGACTTTCTAAATCATCATGCACGCGGTATGCTTTTTTTACCAAAAGCAGTACTGGTATTTAGAAATGAAACCCTTACTGAAGTTAGAGAAGAATTTTTAAATGAACTTTCACAACACCATGCAAAAACGCATGACTTCGACCATAAATTTTTTCTTCGTTCGATGCTAAAGTATGGTACTCAACCCATAAAGATAGAACTAGAAAAACTTGAAGATCCTCAAACTGTAAAAGTAAACCTTTATGCTTATGATAAAAATACAGTTCTTATCTCAGTTGATAGACCAAACTTATGGGTACTAAACTATTTACGTTCTCAGTTAGAAGTCTATGTTGAACGTGGTACAGATGTCTCTTTAGTCGTTGATGTAAGTGATTTTAAGGCAAAAGCTCGACTAGAGAGAGCTCTTAATAAACGTCATATACTACACTATCAGATTCAGTACAGTTATGACAATCGTTTTATGAGTAAACTTTATAGTGATTATGCAAGCTTTAGTTTTGGTGATCTGTGTAAAAATCAGACAAATGATGAAAATATGCGTCTCTATACAGTACTTGAATGTCCAGTTGGGGCGAGTCAAGATGCACTTAAGAAGAGCTATAAAAAACTAGCTAAAGTTTATCATCCTGATAAGATAATTCATGAAAATCCAAATATGATAAAACACTACACGCAGAAGTTTCAACTTCTACAAGAAGCATATACAGCACTTCGGATAGTTAGTTAGAGAGTTTAACTAAACAAATTATCTATAAGTTCTGTATTTGAAGCATTTTTTACAAGTGCTTCAAAATGTTTACAACTATAAAGTGCTAAATCTTTTCCCTGAGATAGTTTTAACTCTTTTGAGAAACCTCTCTTAGAAAAAAGTATTGTTTGAGAAGGTTCAATCTCTAATCTTTCACACTTTTCTTGAAGTTTATGTAACTCTTTTTTATTTACACGATGATTAGTCCACTTACACTCTCCAACATAAACTTTATCATCATCAGTAATAGTTAGTATATCTATCTCTATTTTAGCATCCCAGTAACTGCCTGAACTTAGTATCTGTGCATCTCGAAGATTATAGTTAAGTAGTACTTCGGAAAGCTCTTCAAAAACTAAACTTGTATAACTGTTTTGTTTAGTCTCAAAACTCTTAAATAATTTTTCATAATCTCCATTCTTAATTTCTTGTATATGTGGGTTAATAAAGTAAAACCAGAATCTGATAAATGGGTAAGTAAAGAGAACTTTATGAGATATTCTATGTCTTGCTATCTCTTTTTTTAGTTTGCCTTTTGGGTTTAAGCTTTTTGCAGACTCTTCTCTTGAATATTCTATCTGTAATAGACCTTTTTCTTGAAGATAATTAAGTGCGCCTCCACCATTTCCATTGTTTAGTCCAGCTCTATTAAAAGCAGAAAAGATTCTTCTATCTCCAACAGCAAGTGCAGTTAAAAGTCTTTTATTATTTGGTTCGTTTAATGTTAGTTGCTCTATTTTTTCATTGAGATAGTTAAAGTTTTGGAGGATATGTTCTTCTATAAGAAAGGCTATTGGTTTTGTTGTATCTATTTCTAAACCAAGACCACCAAAGATGGCAAAGTACTCGATTTGAATTTCCATATCATCTGGATAATTTCTAAAATAAAATGAACGAAATTGTTCTAGTAGTTTTGTATTTGTCATTAAGTATATTTTAGCATAAAAATATTACCTTAAGCTAGACTATATAGAGATACGGTTTAAGCAAAAAAATTATCAATTTCAGGAGAAAGAATGAGTGTAAAAAATTGTTTTGTTTGCTCTGTCTCTTAAACCGTATCTATATATAGTCTGTATGGAGCAGAGATGCAAGGGCATCTCTGTTTAGTATTAAAGTCTTGTGATTAAAACTTGTAAGTTAGTGTTGAACTTAATTGAGTCATGTCACTATTAGGAGCATCATCATCTACTGATAAAAGAGTTACGATTGCACTTAGGTTTAACTGTTTAGTTAAGTCATAACCAGCCCATAAACAAAATTCATTTTCTTTTAATGTATCTGAACCTTTAGAAGCACTATATTCTGACATACCGTAAATACCACTTAAGCTTACTCCAGCTAGAGTTGTTGAAAGTGTTGCATATGTAGTAGCAGCGTCAACATAAAATAGGGCATCACCTTCTTCGAATGGATCGATAGTCTCACCAGCTGCATTAGCAGAAGCCCAACCAGCATCTTTACCTGTTTTGATATATCCTAATGCTGCTGTTACTCCTGAGTATCCTACGTAAGCTTTTGCGTAGTACATAGAACCATCGTCTTTAGCTGAACCATCTGTATTCTTAGCAATTTCGTCTGTCTGCATATAGTGAGCAAAACCACCGAAGCTAACATCATTTGCTTTTGAATCTAACATAACTTTA
Source organism: Sulfurimonas sp. (assembly GCF_016744025.1). Taxonomy (GTDB): domain Bacteria; phylum Campylobacterota; class Campylobacteria; order Campylobacterales; family Sulfurimonadaceae; genus Sulfurimonas. Next base: position 7,693 of record NZ_JADGFC010000006.1, on the reverse strand, counting down.
CCACCATATACTGAGTGGCTAGTTGGAGCATGTAGAGCATAAGCTGTTGCTTTTAGAGAATCCATTATTTTATAAGTTACATCAAGCTTATAAATACCATCATTTCCGTTGATATCATTGTTTAAAGCACGTAAATCTCTTGCTAATACTCTCATATCTTTAGTATTTGTCCAAATAAGCCCAACTGCAAGTTTTTCCATTGGATTTACTGTGATATTAACAGCATCGTGAGTTTTATTTATCCAATCACCAGATATTTTTTGACGACCAAATTTCGCATCAATAATCTTTGTATTATATGCAAGGTAAGCATTGCTTATTTGTGCAGTATCTCCACCATCAATATTATAAAATCTTGAACTTGCATCACCAGTACCGTTAGCAGGTGCACTGTTAGCATCATCTTCCCAAAGTACTTTATATCCTCTCATACCATAAGTAAGTGAGAAGTCATAAAATTTAGCAGTCTTGTAAATTAACTCAGCAGAAGCAACTGAATATGCTTCATCAGTATAATATGCACCTTTATCGTCGTCTTTTTGATCTCTTGTCTCATATGTGACAGTTGCATCTCCAGTAAGGGTACCTTTTGTAAATGCCTCATCAAACTCATTTGCATTTACCCCAGAAAACATTCCCATAATAGCTATAGTAGCTACTAAACTTAGTTTTGTACTTTTCATAATCTCATCCTCTTTTAAAATTGAACTTTAAACTAACAAAAGCTTATTAGTCTTTGTTTCATGCTCAAAGATTATAAAAAATAAGTAGCAAATAAGTCGAAAGATTAAAATATATAGACAATTTGTTTACATTTGCTTAGATGATTAATCTCATATATATAGTATGTAAAAATGCTTCTATTGATTAATTTATGCAGAAGTACAAGAAGATTAGTTATTCGACTTATTTGCTACTTATTCTTGTTAGTATTTTTAAAATTAATAGCAAGGAATGATAATATGGATACTTCAAGAAGAGGTTTTTTAAAAACAAGTGCTGTAGGTGCAGCGGCTGTTATAGGTAGTGGAACGATGAGTGGTGCTATGGCAAAAGAGTTTGCAGTTAGAACAGTGAAGATTCCACATGCTTCACATTTTGGTCCATTTTTCGCACATGTTAGAGAAGGAAAAATTGTAGATATTACTCCTCAATTGGATTCAGATGCTAACCCAACTGCTATGATGAAAGGTATCACTGATAGAGTTATGACTGACTCTAGAGTTAAGTATCCTTGTGTTAGAAAAAGTTATTTAGAGGGTAAAGATAGAGGCGACTTAAGAGGTAAAGAAGAATTTGTTAGAGTTTCTTGGGATACTGCCTTAGATTTAGCAACTAAAGCTATTAAAAAAGCACAAAAGAAAAATGGAAACAAGGCTATTTATAACTCTTGTTATTCTGGTTGGGCTCATCCTGGTGCATTTAAACCAAATGCAATGGCTGGTAGATTCTTAAATCAAATTGGTGGTGCTGTTGGTACTTCTGGTGAGTACTCAAATGGTGCTGCTGGTCCAACTAATCCTGTAATTGTAGGAGATATGGAAGTTTATTCTATTCAAACTGCACATGAACAAATCATAGCAAATACTAAGGTGATGATTTTATGGGGAACTGACCTTTATAAAACAAATAGAATTGGTTGGGCTGTTCCAAATCATAGAAATATAGATGCATATGAAGAGTATAAAAAAGCAGGAATCAAATTTATTTCTATTGATCCTATTTATACAAAATCTGCACAAGAATTCGGAGCTGATTGGATTAAAATTAGACCAAATACAGATGTTGCTTTAATGATGGGTATGATGAACTATCTATATACATCTAAAAAATATGATTCTGCATTTATTAAAAAATATACGCATGGTTTTGACAAATTTTTACCATACCTATTAGGTAAAGAAGATGGCGTAGCAAAAACTCCTGAGTGGGCTGCAAAATTAACAGAAATCTCTGCTAGTACTATTAGAGAATTAGCTGATACTATGGTTTCAAACAGAACATTCATCGCTGGTAACTGGGCTATGCAAAGAGCACATCACGGTGAGCAAGTAGACTGGTCTATTATTACACTAGCATCTATGATAGGACAAATTGGTCTTCCTGGTGGAGGTTTCGGTTTTTCTATGCATTATGCAGGTGGTGGAGACGCAGCATCTGGTAAAACTACTGTTGGTGGTATGAGTCAAGGTGGTGGTAATAAAGTAAATATCAATATCCCAGCATCTAGAATGAGTGATTTAATTTTAAATCCTGGTAAAACAGTTACATTTAAAGGTGGTAAGGTTACTTATCCTAAGGTTGAAGTTATGCTAAGTGCTGGTGCTTCACCTGTTAGTCATCAACCAGATATTAATGAGTTAGTTGGCGCAATGAGAACACTTGATACAGTTATTACAGTTGATCCTTGGTGGACTCCAACTGCAAAAATGTCTGATATTATCTTACCAGCTACAACAACTATGGAAAGAGATGATATTACATCTGGTATGTCTTACTCAAATGATAGAGTGTTTGCAATGAAAAAAGTTATAGATGCAAGATATGAATCAAAAGATGATTATTGGATTTTTGCACAACTATCAAAAAGATTTGGTAAAGAGAAAAACTTTACTAAGGGCAGAACTACATTACAGTGGATAGAAAAACTATATGCTAGAAGTTATGCGAAGAAAACAATGAAGATTTCTTTTAAAGAGTTTTGGGCTAAAGGTGTTGTTAAATATGATGTGCCTGATAGTGCTAGAAAGTATGTAAGACACTCAGCATTTAGAAATGACCCAGTTAAAAATCCTTTAAAAACAGAAACTGGAAAGATTCAAATCTTCTCTGATAAGTTTGCTAGTTTTGGATATGACGACTTTAAAGGTCACCCAATGTGGATGGAACCAGCAGAGTGGTTAGGAAATGAAGAGTTAACTAAAAAGTATCCATTACACTTAGTTTCTCCGCATCCAACATACAGAGTTCACTCTCAGTTAGATAATACTTGGGTACAAAACCTACATAAGGTTCAAGGTAGAGAACCAATTAGAATCTCTCCAAATGATGCTAAGAAATTTGGTGTAAAAGATGGCGAGATAGTAGAAGTTTATAATGATAGAGGAGCTGTTTTAGCAGGTGTTGTTGTAACTAAAACAATTAGAGATGGTGTTGTTGCTATAGAAGAGGGTGCTTGGTATTCTCCTGAAGACGCTACAGAAAATAAAACTAGATGTAATAGTGGTCAAGCGAATTTACTTACTTCATCACGTCCTACATCTCAAATGGCACAAGCAACAACTGCAAACACAGTTTTAGTTTCTATAAGAAAAGCAGGTGTAGTTAAACCAAACTTGGCATACAGCGCACCAAAAATATTAGGAGCTTAAGATGAGTAAGTGGCTAAAAACTTCAGTCTTCTCACTGCTTTTACTTGGACTTTTTGTCCAAGTAAGTGCTAGTGAAAAGTATGTACTGCTAAGTGATACATCTCTAAAATCAAAGGATGGCAAAGTTGCTAAACTTTTTTTAGGTGTACCGGTTAAGGTTCTCAAAGAAAAAGGTGAAAATACACAAGTTGTGCTAAAAGGTTTTCTTTTTGGCTCAAAACTATATTCTACTAAAAATAAAGAACTTTTGATTGCTACTTTAGATGAAGGCTTTAAGGTAAGTACAAAAAGTGACAATGAAATAGAATTAAGTGGTTCAATGCAAACAGATTCTTTAACTGCAACAAGTAGTGAGGTATGGGAAGAACAAGAAGAATTTTACTTCGATATGTGTTCTGTATGTCATGCCGCTCCACAAGTTCCACATCACAGTATGTTAGAGTGGGAAGCATTATTTGAGCCTATGAAGGGTTTTGCTAAAATAGATGCAGAAGAATCAGAATATTTACTTAGATATATTAAGTCAAATGCTTTAAATGGTTTAGTTAAAGCCAAACATTAAAGACAAAATAGTACAATTAATATATAGGAGTATCTTATGCAAAATGAATTTATTATAAGACTTCAAAATTTGAGTATTCTTTATGCTGAAGATGAAATAGGTATAAGAAAAAATATTGCAGACTCTTTGGGTTACTATGCCAAAGAGGTTTATCAAGCTTCAAATGGGCAAGAAGCTTTTGAGATATATAAAGATAAAAAACCAGATATCATTTTAAGTGATATACATATGCCTATTCTAAATGGGATAGAGTTTATTAAAAAAGTAAGAGCAGAAAATAAAAAAGTTCCTGTTGTTATGATAACTGCTCATACAGATAAAGAGTACCTTCTAGATGCAGTCGAGTTGCATATGGAAAAGTACATAGTAAAACCTCTTATTTTAGAAGATCTTTTAAACACCTTGGAAAAATGCGTCGCTTTAATAGATGTTAATATGATAGAAGTTTTAAAAGTTGATAAAGATTATATTTACGACTATGATAAAAAAGAATTACTTTATAAAGAAAATCATATTATTCTAAACAAAAAAGAGATGTGTTTTTTTGAAGTATTGATTTCAAATCAAAATAGAATAGTTACCTATGAAGAGTTACAAGAGTATGTCTGGGGAGATGATGTGATGACAGACAGTGCATTGCGTTCCTTAGTGAGAAACCTTAGAAAGAAAATACCTACTGATATAATTTTTAATCTTTCTGGAGTAGGATATCGACTTGTTTAAATATTTTTTATTTTTTATTTTATTACTTGATAACTTGAACGCCGTAGTAATAAAGCCCTTAAAGTTTATCGATGATTCTTCTTCCCAAAGAGTTGTCGAAAAACTTCATCCAAAATCTCATATAAATATATTTCTTCCAAGTATTCCCTATTCATATATTGCAAAAAATACAAATGCTGGACTTATACGTTCATCCGATAATAATAAAGGTTGGGTTTATGATCTTGCCAAAACTCATACAAGAGTTGATGATTATACTTATGAGTTTGAGCTTAGAGAAGGTTTGAAGTTTCAAGATGGAACTGACTTTGATACAGATTCTGTAGTAGAAAATTTAGACTATTTTAAAAAATCTCCTATACTTTATACAAATATAGATAATATTGATTTTGATGTTATTAAGCTAGACAAACATAGATTTAAAATACTCCTAAAGCAAAAGTATGAGATGTTTTTTTCAGACTTAGCAAGGATATACTTTTACTCTAAAAAATATTTAGATACATATGGTTTCAAAGGAGCAGAAACAGGTTCTGCCATACAAGCTCCAGGACCTTTTGGCATGGGACCTTATATCCTTGCTCAAGGTTTTGCTTTGGGTGAAAAACAAACCTCTAAACTTGAACTTGAGGCTAATCCTTACTACTGGAATGCAGATTTTCCAAAAATAAAAAGAGTTACAGTATATACACAGCTAAATACAAATGAAGCAATCAAAATGATTACCCAAGAAGAAGGTAAACTAGATATTGTACCGATACCATTTAACAAAAAAATTGAAGTTTTAAGATCAAAATATGCAAAGCTTATTATTAGTGAATCTACTAATAATTTTATAGTTTTTTTCAATCTTATTAATGGAAATAAAAAATTAAGAAATACAGAATTAAGAGTTGCCCTAAACCAAGCAATTAATCAAGAAAATCTACTGAATTTTGTTTATAAAAATGAAGGATTTTTTTCTCCTTTTGCTACATCGGTTAACTATAAGATAGTTAAAAAAGTATTAGAGAACTGTGAAGTAAATGATAGTAAATTTTCAAAAGATAAAATGATTGAACTGCTTAGTGGACTTCAATTAAATGTTTTCACTCAAGATCGTTTTATGTTTTTATGGAAGGGAATAGAATACCAGCTAAGAGAGTATGGAGTTACACTAAACTACACTATAACCAATAGTGAAAAAGACATATATGCTCAACTTTTAACGACTAATAAATCTAAAAATACCAAGGAATGGGATCTTCTTATATGGGGTGATGATGATTGGTACTATGCAAATCCATGGACAGTATTTTTTATTTATGAAAATGATAGTGCTTGGTCAACTATAGGTAAAGATGATTTAATGTCTAAATATATCAATACCTTTTTTGAAACTAAGATAGGTACAAAAAAATATGAAAAGATAGTTTCTAAAATCCTTTACAGAGCAAGAGATAAGGCATACACACTGAGAGTTCCTTCACCAAACAAAGTTATAGCAGTAAATAAAGAAGTCGTATTTAAACCATATAAGGGTGCAATTATTCCTCTTTGGAATATTCAAATTACAAAAGATCATTGGTCAATACGAGGTGAAAAACCTTATCCAAAGGACTTACATGCACCTATTAAAGCACAAAGAATAGAAAATGAAAATAATTAATAGATTAAATATAAAATTCAAACTAAGAATTCTTTTTTTTATATTACTGACATCAATCATTGTTGTAAGTTACAAATCAATAGATATCAGTCAACAAAATAAAGATACATTAGAAGTAGTACATAGCAAATCTCAAACTGCGTTAAATATGCAAGAAAAGATAATAACTCCTCTGTATCATATAAGGGAATTGAGTCAGTCACTTGTAATGGCTCCAAATAAAAAGATTAGAAACTCGATCGAAATAGATTTGGGATTAGTTGTAGATGAGTTAAATGCAAAACTGCATGATTTTGTTGATAATGATGAAGAAATTTTAAATATGTGGATTAGCTATAAATCTTTAATAGGTATAACGATGCAGTATCTAAACTCAGAATTTGAAGAGGGTGCATATATCAATGTAACGACAGTAAGTAGGGAACAGTTTAATTTACTTATGAAAGAGTTGTTGTCTATACAAAGTGATTCCCTACATAAATCTACAGAAGCATATGATAATGCTGTTGAAGAGGCAAGAGATATTAAAATCGAGGTATTCTCCTCACTCTTTTTAATTTTGCTATTCTCAATAATAACAGGTTCCCTTGTAACTAATAATATTATTTGCTCTATTCATACTGTTCAAAATGGACTAAAAGAATTTTTTGAATATCTTAATAACAAAAGAGAAAAAGCAAGCAAGATTAAGCTTGTATCAAATGATGAATTTAGTGAAATGGCAAAGATAATCAATAACAATGTACAAACTATACAAAATAATATTGAAAAAGATGAAGCTTTAATAAAAAATGCTACAAGAGTTCTTGAAAACATTAAAAGTGGAAATATGGGAAATAGGCTGAGTAAAGAAACGGATAGCCCTACCTTAAATGAGTTAAAGGTTATGATCAATAATATGATAGATAACCTTGAAGATAAAATTCAAGAAGAGATAAATAAAAGACTAGACCAAGAACAGATGCTAATACAGCAGTCTAAGCTTGCATCTATGGGTGAAATGATAGGTAATATTGCTCATCAGTGGAGACAACCTTTAGCTCAGGTATCAGCTATTTTTATGAACATGAAAGTGACATATGATTTTGATAATTTTTCTAAAAAATATTTAAATGAAAAAGTAGAAGAAGCCAATAAACTTACTCAATATATGTCCAACACAATTAATGACTTTCAAAATTTCTTTAAACCACATGGTGAAAAAGAACTGTTTTCAACAGAAACAGCATGTAAAGAGGCTCTTTTTATCATAGAATCATCTCTTAAGTATCATGAAATAAAAGTAGACTTTATGATTATAAAAGATTCAAAAATATTAGGGCATAAAAATGAGTACTCACAAGTAATCTTAAATATTTTAAATAATGCAAAAAATGTTTTATTGGAAAG
>NZ_JADGFC010000117.1 GCF_016744025.1 Sulfurimonas sp. | reverse complement strand
CAAATACAAAACTCCGTATGAAGTGTTTTTCAGTGAAATGAGTAAAAGATTAGCTAGCTAATTTAGGTGGAAATTGCACTTGTTGTTGGAATTGGCGTGGAGAATATCTAAGTAGTAAGCAAGAAGCTTTAGAAAACATTTTTGCAACTTCTAAAATATCTTCTTTATTGGAATTAATAGATGCAAGAGAAATATGTTCAGGTATTTCATTGAAGTATTGTAGTAAGTCATCAGCATCATTTTTTAAAAATACAATATTTTCTTCACCTTCGTCATCATCTTTTTCAAAATATTGAGGTATTAATTCATCAGTTACTGTTTCTTCTAGATTAGAAGTTTTTATTTGCAATAATTTTTCAACTTGAGCATGTTTAGTGTCAATAGTATTATTTTTAGCTTTTATCTCTTTTAACTGTTTTTGTAACTCTTCATTTTTATTATTCAACTCATTAACAAGTTCTATATTTAGTATCTGAGTATATGCATCTCTACTTATTTGGTATAAGCTATTTATAATATCATTTTGAATAATTGGTTTAGCAATAAAACTATTTATACCTACTTTAATCAAATCTTGTAAGGTATGCGCTTCATTATGTGCTGATATAGCAACTATTTTTTGTTCGGTATTAATTTCTTTTATCTTACATATCATCTCTATACCGTTCATTTTAGGCATGTTTATATCCGTAATAACTATGTCATACTGTTTTTTATTGTAAAGATCTAATCCTTCTTGTCCATTAGAAGCCGAATCTGTTCCTTTAAAAAAAAGATCAAAAAGAATAACAATATTTTCTCTAAGTTCATCATCATCTTCTATGTATAAAACACTCAAATGTTTTGTATACTTTGTTAAGTCTTTTGCGCTGTACATATTAATCCTTTTTTTATTCTTTAAACTTATGATAGTTTGTTTGCTTATGTTTAATACATTATACATATATACAAATTATTTAGTACTTAAGTATAGGGATTATATATTATTTAAATATGTTAGTGGTTGAATGTGATATTTGAAGTTGTTAATTAATTTAAATATAAGGATAAATGGAGTTTATCTCAAAAGGAGATAAACTTATTGGTATTATTTAAGCAAGATCTTTCATAGCTTCTACTATTAGTGGGATTATATTATGGCTCTTTGTTTTATCTATAAATCCATTTGCACCAAGTACTTCTGCTTCTCTTTTATTGTTATTACCAGTCATTGAGCTATTTACAATTATTGGAATGTTCTGAGTTGTAGGATTCTTTCTTAATGTCTGAATAACGGTGAATCCTGACATTTCAGGCATTTCTATATCTGTTATGACAGCTGGAATTAATGAAGGGTCTGGCATTTCTAATATATAATCAACTAGTTTTTTACCATTATCAAATAGCTTCATTCTAATATTTGAATGTTTAAAAATCTGTATAAGGTGTCTTTGTGCTGTTCTTGAATCTTCTGCTATAAGTACTTCACCATTTGCAAGTTTTTCTGGCAAAGCTAAGTCTTTAAGGTTATCAGGGGATTCATATACATCAACCATAGCCTGTGGAACTACATCGGCTAATAATTTTTCATAGTCCAAAATAAGGCATAAACTTCCATCTTCAAGTCTAGTGTCATTCATAACAACACCTTCATCTTTTATTCTGTAACTATCAGGTGCATGCATCTCGTTCCAGTTTTTCTTTATAACTCTATATGCTGACATAATTCTAAGACCTATAATTATTCCATTGAAGTCACAAATTAGAATATTTGATTCAGCTATTTCTGCTTTAGTTAGAGTTGTTCCTAACCATGAAGGAAGATTTAGTATTGGGATTTGAAGCCCACGAAGTATAATTGTTCCTTCAAGAAGAGGGTGAGCTGAGGGAATCTGAGTCAGAAAATGATTTTTAGATTCCACAACTTCTCTTGTTTTAAAAACATTTATCGCATAAAATGCAGAATCTTCTTTATTGCTAATTTTAAAAACTAAAAGTTGAAGTTCGTTGTTTTTTGCTAGGTTAGTAGTAGCATCTACTTTTGATAGAACAGACATAAAAGTACCTTTTATTTAGACTTCTTTAATGGTACCAAAATTAAAATGAATATATGCTTGAATATTAATAATGAAATGCTAAAATATATGTAATTTAATATAAGGTATTGAGAAGTGAAAATATTAACAATTCTATTTTTAACATTTACTCTGTCGTTCGCAAAAGTCTACTATTCTAAGGTTCAACCATACGAGCTTAGAGATATCTCTTCAAACGTTTCTGGTTTAGTCTTATTTATTGATGAGGATATGATAGGTAAGAAACTAACTTCTAAAGCTTACATACGTATAGACTCTGAGTTAGATGCTAAAGAACTAGTATTTATAAAAGATAAATTAGAATATTTAAGAAGCATAGTCGGTGTAAACAAAAAGGTTTTAGTTAACTTAGAAGAATCTCTTGTAAGAAAAAGAGGAAACTATAAGCGCATAGAAGATTTAAAATTTAAATCAGTTGTTGAAAAAGATAAAGAGTATCACGATCTTATATCTAGTGAAAATCTTTATCTAAGTACACAAAAAGATATACAAAACCTTAAGGTTCAAATCACCGATTTAAAGCTGAGAGTTGCTCAACTTCAAAGAAGTTTAAAAGATAAATATCTTAGTGAGAAAGGTTTTGTACTTTATGAAATCTCAGTTAAAGTAGGGCAGGTTGTAGGAGTTTCAACTCCACTTGCTAAGATTGCTGATATCTCAAAAGCAAAACTAACTATATACTTAAATGAAGTTGATGTAGCAGATGCAAAGAATAAAGTTGTATATATAGATGGAAAACAAACATCTTATAAAATTTCAAGAGCATTAAATATAGCTGACAGTAAAAATATTTCTAAATATATGGCTCAAATTATTATCGACTCTCCAAAGCTTTTCTCAAAGCTAGTAACGATTGAGTTAAAAGATAAATAGATGCTATCTAATGTCACAGCTTGTCCACTAGATTGTTATGACTCTTGTGGCATCTTGTATGAAAATGGCAAGATAAAGCCTCTAAAGATAGGTCATACAAATGGTTTCTTATGTCCACATATGAATCATTTTAAAAAACATGCACTTATTCAAAAGCCTAGATATAAGGGCAAAGAAATAACTATGCAAGAGGCTTTAATTCTATTAACTAAGATGTTAAGTGAGTCAAAGCCAGATGAGATTTTACACTATAGAGGAAGTGGAAACTTTGCTTTGATGCAAGAAGTAAGTGATCATTTTTTTGCTTCATATGGTGCAACCTTAACTGATGGAAATCTTTGTGATGGAGCTGGAGAAGCTGGAATTATCGAAGGTAGAGGCTCTAATAAAAACATGCCTATATCCCAAATTTATAAGTCTGATGTAGTTATATTTTGGGGTAGAAATCCACATACCACCTCAAGTCATCTGCTTCCCCTTATAAAAGATAAAAAGATTATCGTAATTGACCCTATTAAAACAAAAATAGCTAAAATGGCAGATATCCATATGCAGTTAAGACCAAGAACTGATCTGCATCTTGCTCTTTTGTTTAGTAGATTTTTACATATCTATAATGATTGTGACATAGAGTATCTTGATGAACATGCCCCTGATTACGAAGACTTTTATGAACTAACTCAAACAGTTAGAATAAAGGCTGCTTTAGATGAGATAGGAGTTTCACTAGGACAAATAGGTGAACTACTTGAATTAGTAAAAAATAAAAAAGTAGCTATCGTTTGTGGTATTGGAATACAAAAGTACAGAGATGGCGCAGATATCATTAGAGCTATAGATGCCTTTGCTGTAATGCTTGGACTTTTTGGTAAAGATGGAAGTGGAGTCTCTTATCTTGGCTCTTCAAGAGAACATATAGAATCTCCGTTTAACAAAAAAGCAAAACTTGTATCAAAGGTAGATACTGAGTTTTCTAACTTTAAAACAGTATTCATTCAAGGTGCAAACCCACTCTCTCAGATGCCAGACTCTTTAAGAGTTAAAAAGTCTATATCCAAAACTGAGAATGTAGTTTATTTTGGACTATATGAAAACGAGACAAGTGAAGTAGCAGATTTAATTATTCCTGCGAAAAGTTTCTTACATAAAGAAGACGTTAGAACATCTTATTCTCATAACTCTATGATGTTTATGAATAAGGTAGCTGATACAGAAGTAGGAATTAGTGAGTATGATTTAAGTGCTTATTTATGCAAGCATTTCAATATTGCTCATGAGAGTGAAGAATTCTATATAAATCATTTTAAAAATTGTGCACTTAAAAAAGATGATGGCATCTGGCATGTTAAACAAAGAGAAGAAGTTCCATATAAAGATGGATTTGATACAGATGATGGAGAGTTTATTTTCTTGGATGAGTTTGATAACAATCTTGAAATAACTGACACTCTGCATCTTATAACTATGAAGAGTGAAACAAGTCTTAACTCTCAGTTTAATCGTAAAGAGAATGTATATTTAAACACAGCACTTGGTTTTAAAGAAGATGAATTAGTAACTATTACTTCCCAAACGGGAAGTGTAGATTTAAAAGTAAAGATAAATGATTATTTAAGAGATGATTGTATTCTTATCTATAGTGGGACAAAAGGTGTCAATAACCTAACATCTTCTAAGCATTCTTACGAAGGTAAGAACGCAACTTATCAGCAAAACAGAGTAGAAGTCACTAGAGTTTAACTCTTGTGTACTATAATACATAAATAATTTTAGAGGTATAAATAATGAATAATATAAAAGAATTAGATAAAAAATATGTTTTACCTACATATGCGAGAGCAGACGTAGAATTTGTAAGTGGTAAAAATGCTAGATTGATAGATGCAGACGATAAAGAGTATATAGATTTTACTTCTGGAATCGGTGTTGTAAGTGTAGGTCATGCAAACCAAAGAGTTAATGACGCTATTAGCGCACAGTTATCTAATATTACACATATTTCAAACCTTTATAATATTGCACCTCAGGCAATAGCAGCACAAAAAATAGTTCAAGCAAGTGGTTACGATATGCAATGTTTCTTCGGTAATAGTGGAGCTGAAGCAAATGAAGGTGCAATCAAGATTGCTAGAAAGTTCGGAGAAAGAGATGGTGAAGTAAAAAGATATAAGGTTATTACTTTACAAAATTCATTTCATGGTAGAACTATTACAACAGTAAAAGCAACTGGTCAAGAAGCTATGCATAACTACTTTGGCCCTTTTCCTGATGGTTTTGTGTATGCTGATAATATTGATCAGGTAGAGAGTCTTATAGATGATCATACAACGGCAGTAATGATAGAGCTTGTTCAAGGTGAGGGTGGAGTTCAACCACAAGATAAAGTCGAAGTTCAAGCTCTTGCAAAGATGCTAAAGTCTAAAAACGTACTTCTTATAGTTGATGAAGTTCAAACAGGTGTTTACAGAACAGGAGAGTTCTTAGCATCTAATGTTTATGAGATAGAGCCAGATATTATTACCTTAGCAAAAGGTCTTGGTGGTGGAGTTCCTATCGGTGTTGTGATGACATCTTTAAAGGGAGTTTTGAGTGCAGGTGATCATGGTTCTACTTTTGGTGGAAACTATCTTAGCACAACTGCTGCTTGTACTGTTATGGATATTTTAAAAGAGTATTCAGATAGCGGAGAACTTACAAAAACTACAGAGTACTTCAACCAAGAACTAGAAAAGTTTTATAGTGCACACAGAAAAATGTTTACATCAAGAGTTGGTATTGGTATGATGTGCGGACTACGTGTAAGAAATGCAGATACACTAGCTCAGATAATTTCAAACGCAAAAAAAGAGGGTGTTATGGTTTTAAAAGCCGGAAGAAACACTCTAAGATTTTTACCACCATTAACTATCACAAGTGAGGAAATAGATGAAGGCTTCAAGTCTCTTAATCGCGCTGTCGCTTCTTTGTAGCACAGCTTTTGCGGCAGATGAAAACACTCAGCCGCTAGAAACATACATATCGACAAATAAAAAAGCTCAGTTTAACTATGACTATGAAAAAGCAGAATCTGATAGCTCTGTTCTTCTAGACTCATGGATAGCCCCACTAAGCTTAGACTATAGTTACTATAAAAATAATCCTTACACGGATGAACAGACTACTCAAAGTGCCGTATTAACTATGAATCAACCCATTTTTCAAAGTGGTGGTATTTATTATGGAATCAAGTTTGCACAGGCTTCTAGAATCTATGCTAACCTCTCTGTAGATGTTGCAAAAAGAAAGTTAGTAAAAGATGCTATATCTCTTTTAATGCAGATAAAACAGATGGATATGAAGATAAAAAAACAAAATCTTCAGATAAAAAACTCTGAGATTAGTTTAGCTCAAAAACAAGAGCAGTATATAAATGGTCAACTTGATTCAGGTTTCTTAGATAATGCAATCATAGATAGAAATGTTGTCATTCAAGCTCTTTATGATATAGAGACAAATAAAGAAAAACTTATCTCACAGTTTAATGCTATAAGTGATATGGCTTATACACAGGCATCGATTCCACACTTAACTACTATCAATGAAGAAGAGTTTTTAAAGCACAATATAGTACTAAATATGTCTAGAAGTGATAGAGAAAAAAGTAGATATAACAAAAATATTACTGCTGCAAAATATCTTCCAAGTGTGAACTTAACTGCTGCATATAGCTGGTATAAGTATGAAGATTATGTATATTCAAGTGATGATGCAAGTGAGAAAGACTACTATAAATATGGTGTAACTGCATCTATCCCTCTTGATATAAATACTTTTAGAGATGTTGAATCTTCAAGAATAGAGTACTTAAAATCAAACCTTGTAATAGAAGATAAAAAAAGAGAACTTCGTGCACTTTTTGAACAAGTAATGCAAAACGTAAAGAACTTTGAGAAGAAGAAACTTCTTAGTATAGAAAACAGAGAACTATACGAGAAACTTTTATCTGAAACAAAAGATCTTTTTAGTGCAGGTTATAAAACAAGTTACGATGTTGACTTACTGAAAAATTCAGTTTCAATCCAAACTATAGACCTTTCAATATTTGAAATCGACAAACAACTAGAACTATTGACACTTTACGAAATGTACAAGAATGACTAACAATAGTTTTAGCAACTATATATTTGAGTGGCTTTACTCAGATGAGGGCTACTACGCAACTTACAAAAATATAGGTAAAGAAGGTGACTTCTACACTGCTGTAAGTACAAGCAAGTTTTTTGGTGGATGTATCGCAAAACACATAATCTCTTTAGTAGATGAAGGCTTTTTAGCTCAAGATGCAGTCATCTGTGAGATTGGTGCGCACCATGGTTACTTCTTAGCTGACGTAATTGAGTTTATATATACCCTTAGACCAAAACTTCTAAGTAGTTTGAAGTTTGTCATCATAGAGAGATTTGATGACCTTCAAGAGCAGCAGAGAAACTATTTCCAAGAGTCTTTTGGAGATGCAGTAAGTTTAACTCACTATAAGTCATTAAGTGAACTTAAGTGTAAAAATGTATTTTTCGTAGCAAATGAGATATTTGACTCATTCCCTTGTGAGCTTTACTACAAGGGTAAAACAGCAAGAGTAGAAGCTCATAATGTAGAGTTTGATGTTGATAACGACTGGGTAGATGCAAAAGCCAAAAAGTATCACAAAGACAGAGGAGAGATTGCTGTAGGCTATGAAGCATTTGCAAAAGAGATGGCTGCATCTTGTGAGAAGTTTGAGTTTATGAGCTTTGACTATGGTGAGATGCAAGCTCGTCCTGATTTTTCCATAAGAGTATATGCAAAGCACAAAGTAATACCATTCTTTGACAAAGATATAAATCGTGAAGAACTTTTTGCAAAGTCTGATATAACTTACGATGTTACATTTGAACATGTAAAAGATGCATACGAAGATGCAGGAGTAGAGTTTATAGAACTTAAAGCTCAGATGGTAGCTCTTGTAGATATGGGAATTTTAGACCTTTTAGAGATGCTAAAAGAAAAGGTAGAAGATAAAATTTACGAGCAAGAACTTCAAAAAGCAAAGATGCTAATCATGCCAAACTTCTTAGGTGAGAGATTTAAAATGATACGCTTTAGAAAGAATAAAAAGTAAAATTTATCTACTAAATTCTAGATTCGTGTGTAAAATGCTCTTTCCAAAAAGAAACATATACTATAATGGTTCCCTTTTTCAAGACCAGTAAAACAAGTTTTCTTATTTCACCTCTTTACGATACCAGTGGTAACAGTTTTTGTCTCCTAGGGTCTAA
>NZ_JADGFC010000234.1 GCF_016744025.1 Sulfurimonas sp. | reverse complement strand
GTATATGGTAGATAGAAATAGAAATGTTATATCAATAGTTGGAGTTGGGCTTGTAAATCAACCAAATTTACTAAATAAAGCTTTAAATAAAAAAGAGAATTTAGAAGATGATAATCTTCAAGATGAACAAAATAAAAAGGAAAAAAACAATATGGATGAAGAGTTAAAAAAAGAATTAAATAAAAAAATTGATGATATGACTTTACAGTTAAATCAAAGAGATGAACAAATCAAAACTTTAACAGATAATTTAAAAGTTACAAAAGTTGATAATGCTATTGCAGGTGGATCAATGTTACCAGCTTCAAAAGAATTTGCACTTGGTTTAGAAGTAAATCAAATTGATGGATATATTGCAACTTTAAATGTAAAGCCACAAGTAGATGGTTTAAAACAAGAGTTAAATACACAAGAAAACAATGATACAAATACACAAGCTGAAACTGCTGTATTTGAACAACTAGGGGTATAATTATGATTATAAATTCAGAAAACTTATTAGCACTTGATAAAGGTGTAAAGAAAATCTATAACGATGCTCTAAAAAATACTAAAGAGTATTATAAAGAGTTAGCAACTGTTGTTAAAACTAAAAACCATTCAGTAACTTACTCTTGGTTAGAAGATTTTCCATCAATGAAAGAATGGATTGGTGATAGAGATTTAAAAGATTTAACAGCACATACTTATACTATCTCTAAAAAAGATTGGGAATCAAGTGTAACTATTACAAGAGATGATATTCTTTTTGATAACTTAGGTTTAGTAACTCCAAGAGTTCAAAGTTTAGCACATACTGTAAATCAACACTTTAACAAATATATAGGAACTCTTATTGTTTCTAATGATGTTTGTTATGATGGAAAAACATTTTTTAATGCAGCTCATTCTATTGGTGAGGGAGTAGCAAGTAATACAACTGACTTACCTTTAAGTGATGTAAATCTTATGGCTATTTATAGTTCTATGTTAAATCTTAAAAATGAAAACAATGAACCATATGATATTGAACCTACAACTTTATATATTGCTCCAAATCTTTTAGCTACAGCAATGAAGATTTTAAATAGTGATACTATTGATGGAACTTCAAACATCACAAAAGGTTTAGTTAAATTTAGAGTAATCCCTACTATGGCTGATAATAGTTGGTGTTTAGTTGATAACTCAAAACCTATCAAACCATTTGTAATTCAAATTACAAAGGAAGCTAAAATTGAGAAAGATGATAGCGATATGTTTAAAGCTAAAAAAATGCACTATGGTGTTGATACTATGGATAATGCAGGTTATACATTTTGGCAACTAGCTTATTTTTCTGATGGTTCATTACTAGATACTGCAATTGTTGAAGCTGATGAAATTATAAAGAATAAAGATGTAGGTAATGCAATAATATTTGATATAGCTTATTTTAGATTTTTATTGTTTGTAAGACAAAATGATATAACTGAAATAGAGATGAAAATATATGAGAAAGCTTTAGAGTTATTAAAAAAAGCACCTTTTAAAGAAGTTGAGATTGATGAGCTACCACAACAATATTGTTTTAAAACAAGTACACGAAAAGAGTTTTCATGATAGATATAAATAAGGCTCAAAAAGTCATAACTGACAATGTTACATGTAAACTTTTAGAGAATGATATAAATAGAGAGGGAAGTTATCTAGTATTTGATGATGTGAATATTAAAAATCATTCAAACATTGATTATAATTTTTCACTATTTGTAGCTATAGCATTATTCAATAAAGATAAAACTAAAATTTACACAAGCTTAAATGATAGCTTAAATGAGATAAACCAATGTCCATCTTTAAAACTTATGAGATGTAGCCCATATAAAAAAGATGGTAAGTTACTCATATATGAGATAAAAATACAAGTCAATATAATAGGATAAATAAGATGACAAAAAGAGATAAAGCAAAAAAGTTTTATATTGAAGATGAAAAAAGTGTTTCAGATATTGCAGTTGCATTAAATATAAATACAGGAACTGTTTATTATTACAAAAGTAGTGATTTAAAAAAAG
>NZ_JADGFC010000116.1 GCF_016744025.1 Sulfurimonas sp. | reverse complement strand
CACTCAAGATTAGGAATAAGATAAAAAGCCACATAGCAACAGTGTCATAGTTAACTTTTTCTTTTGTCTGTTTTTTAACTTCTTCTAATTTTTGACCTTTAACTTTTGGTTTAACTTTAACAACAGGTTTACTCTTGGCTTGTTGAGCGTTTGCAACAGGAGTTGCAACGGGGATACTTAAACCATAACCAGAAGCTTTCTCGGCTTTTATAAAGTCTTTTAACTTATTGTTTAAAGTTTTATGGTTATATTTTTTAGATATCTCTTCTAAAGACTGAACAAGCTTTTTAATTGTTTTGGCATCTGTCTGGAAATAACCTTTTCTTACTGCTTCTAGCATTACTTCAGCCATCTGTGCACGAACGGTTGGATTAGTCTTTTCAAACCACTCATCCATTTTCATGTCATATTTATCATCGTAATAAATATCTACAAATTCTTGCCATTGGTCTGATCTAACACCATCAGGATATACAACTTGCCATCCCCAAAAGTTATTTACAACATCTAGTACACGAGTCGCACCACTATAACCGCTGTCTTGCATCTCTTTTATCCACTTGGGGTTGTAATATCTTGAACGTAGTTCATTAGAGATAAATTCACTTACATTTTGCATTTTCGCATTATTTGGATCTCTTAGATTTGAGATTAGCATCTGTGGACTTTTACCATCTAAATGGCGAATAGCAAGTGCGATTGAGCCAAAGTATCCATAAGGGTCATCAGATGTCATCATTCCATATAAGTTTGAAGTACGACTAAACATGACGGCATCTGTACCTTTTAAATTTTGTGCAAACATGTCTACATTTTTTACTCTTGTTCCCCATTTAGATTCATCAGAACCATATATGTAACCTGATGTACGTATATAGTTTTGAGCTATTCTTGTTTCTTTATCCCACGTCTCTGAAATATTTACAGTACCTGAAACACCATTTCCATATTTACCTTGCGCTGCAGAAAACATACGAATAGTCGATAAGTATTGAGCTTCTTTTTCATCATAACCCTTATCCAAAAGCATCTTTTTAATGGACAAAGAATGTTCTCTAACATAATTATGCTCTTCTTTTAAAGCTGCAATCTTTTCAATTGCTTTGTTAATTACTCGCATAACATTAGGAAAAGTATCACGATAAAGTCCGGTTGCTTGAACTACTACATCTATACGTGGTCTTTTTAAATCACTATATGAAATCACTTCAACACCATCAATTTTGCCACGACCCATTTTCAGTCCCGCATAAAACATCTTTTTCATCTTTTGAGGCATGCAAAAATCAAATGTTTTTATTCTCTCTACGGTTACAAATGAAGCAACCCATTTTGCAAAACTCTCACCAAACATTCCTGCTAAAATTCCTTTAGCCATACTTTGAACCATTTCATCACTTATCCCACCTTTACTCCAAACAGGTTTTACTCCCATTGCATAAAGTATTTGAGATTCTAGTACACCAAAATGACGCATTGTCTCTAAAGACCAGAGATTAAATGTAATCTTTTGAGGATACTTGCCATGTTTATCATAATAGTTTGCAATGTAATCTTTCATGATTTTTGAACCTGTTTTATAAGCAGCTTCCGTTGGAATACGCTCAGGATCAAAACTATACATATTCATTCCGGTAGGTATAGATTCAGGACTTCTTACAGGATCACCACCTACACTAGTCTCAATATATCCAGCATCTAAACCTTTTAGTAAGTTTTGCATCTCTTTATTGTTTACAAAATTATCTCTATACATTTTTGCTGTTTGTATAAAAGGTTGTAAACCACTATCAAGGGTGTTCAAATCTTTATTTTCTATGACATATTCTTGTAGCATCTTATATACTTTCGTATTGTTAAGATCTTTATAGTTTATGCCAGCTAGCCCATTCTCACCTTCAATACTTTTTATAAATGTATCACCAAGCATTGACATAAGTGTTTGAACCATATGGTCATCTTTTGGATATGAACCATATTTGTGCATACCTAGAGGAGTCAGGGTTGAACTAAGACCATTTAGATAATCATACAAATCTGACACAAAAACATCTGTCTCATTTTGCATCTTCTCTTGGCTGTACTCCATATCCTTGTGTAGGTTCATTTTAACGCTCAACTCAATAAGTTTTTTCTTATTATTTTGTTTTACAGCATCACTAGTTTGCTTATATTGATTTATAAGGTCCATAATGTCACTCAGCTCTTTATAAGTTCCACTAACCCCAAATGGAGGAGTTTGATGAGATATCAGAGTTGCTCTACCTCGTCTTTTTGCTTGAATACCTTCTGCTAGATTATTTGTAATATATGGATATATATTTGGTAATGCCCCTACACTAAGAAGAGGAGAGTCATAGATACTAAGACCTCTTTCCTTTCCATAAGACCACTCTTGAGTTCCGTGTGTACCGAGATGAACTATGGCATCATTTTTTTGTTTAACATACAGATATACTGCAAGGTAATGGTGAGGAACAGGAGAAGCAGTATCATGATAGATTTTGCCCTCATATATTTTTCTTCCCTTTCTATCCTCACCAACATTAGAGCGACTAGGTTGAGGAAGTAAAGTAATATTTCCTTTTTGCAATCTTGGGATTATGAAGTATTTTTTTCCATCTTTTTTATGAAGAAATTTACTTTTTCTTGGATGTCCCCATTTTTTATTTATCTGATTTCGAGTTTCTTGTGGAAGTGTCATATACCACTTATCATAAACTTCGTATGGTAGTAAATCAGCATATTTTTCATTATATACACTATCTTTATAGTAATATGCCATTGATTTAGGAAGTGTTTTTATAAAGTAATCACTACTCTCATTTTTTGTCTGATATCCAGCTTTTTTCATACTAGATAAGATGCTAGATAAAGATTCTGGAAACTGCATATATGAAGCACCAAAATTATTTACACCAGGAGGATAGTTATAGTAAAAAATAGCTATATTTTTATCTTTATTTTCTTTTTGTTTTAACCTAGAGTTATTAATAGCTATCTTCATAAACATATCTAACTGATAAGATATTGGTGTGGTTTTTTTAGTTATTGGGTCTAGTGCTCCAACTATTAACTGATCTGTATAACCAATATGCTCAGGGATTATATGAGCCATCGGAATCCAGTTCATAGAGATACCTTGTTTGTCTTTTTCCCAAGCTTCTTGTGAACCTTGACGATACACCATACCTTGCATAACTTTTAGACCTATTCTTGCATAGTCTTTTCTCAATTTTTCTTGATCCATTATCATTACTTGAAAAGAAATTATCAAGTCAATTAGTTGCTTGCCATCTTTTGTAAAAAAACGCTCTCCTGCAAAATCTTTTTCACCTACTTTTGTATAAAAAGCGATAGGCGTTATACCAGCTTCTTGAAGTTTTTGTATTGCCATATCAACTATAATAGTATCATCAGAAGTTATATTTTCTTTATGTATAACAATCCCAACCATAGGTTTACTTTTTTCTTCTTCACTTAAAACTTTTAAGTATGCATCTAAGGTTTTAAAAGTACCTTTTCCTTTATTTGGATGATAGATGCCAGTGTCACTCATTTCGTGAACAGGTTGAGGGATAGTATCTGTTGAATAATACTCTTTAGCTAAAAGAGCCGCTCCTTGGGCATAGTTGTATTTTCCAGCTTGTGAAAAATAAGATAAAACTTTAGAAGCAAACTCTTTTTCCATATTTCCAAATTTTTCATAATCAAGTTTTAGCGCAATGTATGGTGTTTTAGTATCTTCTAGAATATCCTCATATTTACGTAAAAGTGAAGCAACACCATATTTACCATCTAATGCATCTAGGATTACTAATCTTCTATCTTTAAAAGCTTCTGCCGCTTTATTCTCATCCAAAGTAAAAATAATTTCTGATGAAATATTATAAGCTGCTAACTGTTCTTTTAAAAGCTCAGCTTTTCTCTCTTGACGATTTTTCCCCATATTTGTTGATAAAACTAAGATATCACTTTTTGTGCGAACTTGCTGATTTGCTTGAAGTAACGAGGTTAATAATAAAAATGTTATTAATAAAATTTGCTTCATATTTTTGCTTCTTTATTTGGAACATATACAAATGATCCATCTTCCATTTTGTATGAAATACCGGCTTTTTCACCGTTTCCTTCACCAATATTTCCTTTAGATTTAAAAGTTTTTATCTCTTTTCCTTTTTTAACCATAATTTCCATATTTTTCTTTCCAGAGTTTTTTATAACAGTTACATCATCACTACTAAATGGATTTAGTGGATTTTGAGAGATGATAATAAGTAAAACAGCGATGACAACCAAAAATATATCTATGAGGTTAATCACCGAGTTCATTGGATTATTATCATCATCGTCGTTTAATAATCTTAGCGCCATTAAGAAGCCTTTGAAACTTCAATAATATGCAATTCATCCGCGTACCATCTTTTTTTAATATTACCTATCCAGTAAGTAAGTGAAGCGGCGATAAGTCCTAGTGTCACACCAGAAAAGGCTATAATCAATCCTTCGCTCATACCTTGAATATTTCCATCTGTTAAAGACTTAAGTGCAGGCCCAAGAGGAATTAAAGTAGCTATTAGACCCATCATTGGAGCAATTCTTGAAACATTACGAATATGTTCTAATTTTTTATATGCAAAAAGTTCGAGTTTTTCCATGCTAATATGCATATCAGTGTTGTAATAACGTAAAATAGGATATGCTCCTTTTGTACCTAGTTGCATGCTGTTTTTTTTACGTGAAACACCTTCATATATAAATGCACCTAATGCAATAAATGAATAAACAAACATCAATAATATTAAAACTAATGTTGGTGTTAAAAACAGTTGGGAGAGCGTATACATCGTAGTATCAATCATTCTAATTTCCTTTTAATAAACTATATTTTCACAAATAGTAGTTATTTGTGTCACATTCTAGTTACATTAAAATTAATCTATTATTAAATTGATAACGATTCTCGATATTAATATACTTTTTTGAAGCTAACCTATATTGGAAGGTAATATAGGTTAATTATTGTTGCATATATTAGTCCAAAACCTATAGAAATTGCTAATGGTTGCATTAATATAGATTCACCAGATGCAAAAAATATCAATGTACTTAACCCCACTATTGTAGTTATTGATGTAAGAAGGATGGGTCTTACTCTAAGTGAAGCATTTTTCAGTAACTCTTCTATATTTTTTGATTTTTTAAGCATGCTTAACATTATAAGAGTGTCATTTATAACTATGCCTATAAGTCCTACAAAGCCCAGTAAGGAAGAAAAAGATATATCCATACCCATAATCTTATGTCCAATAAGAACGCCTAAGATAGACAGAGGTATCACACTAAGTGCAAATATAGACAAAGATAATGAAGAGAACAACCATGTAAGGATTATTAAGATTCCAAACAAAGCAAACAATACGGATATTAAAATATCTTTTTTTATTTGATTATTAGTTTTTTGTTCACCTTTTATATAAACTTGCACCCCATCTTTTTTTATCTCTTTAATGATTGGTTTAAGTTTATTATAAAAAATTCTAGATGAAATTGTATCTTTATCAAAACTTGCACTAAGTGTAAATATTTTTTGTAAATCATCTTTTTTAATGGTTGTTATATCTTTGGAAAAACTAATAATTGCAATATCTTTTAAACTCACATTATAGTTTTCGTTTGGCACTTCCAAAGATAAGTTATAAAGTGCATCTAAATTGTCATGATTTACATAATTAACTTTTAATTCTATAAGTTCTGAATTTGTATCTACAATCTTAGAGAGTTTTTGCATCGAAATGAAGTTTCTAACTTTTGTTATTATTCTTTTTTGAGAAAATCCAAGACTATTTCCAAATGAATTTAACAATATTTCAGCCTTTAGTTCATCATACTTCATGTCATCTTTGATGCTATGAACACCTTGTATATTTTTTATTGCAAAACTCAAACTATCTAGAGCTTTTTTAATATTTTCATTATTTTTATGCGAAAGAGATATTTCTACATCATTTTTTATGACACCAGTTTGTGGTATATTTATACTAAATTCTAAAAAATCATTTTTAAGCTTGTACTT
The DNA here is from genome assembly GCF_016744025.1 of Sulfurimonas sp. Classification (GTDB taxonomy): domain Bacteria; phylum Campylobacterota; class Campylobacteria; order Campylobacterales; family Sulfurimonadaceae; genus Sulfurimonas. The sequence continues at coordinate 2,278 of NZ_JADGFC010000116.1, read as the reverse complement.
TTGTACTAACAGTTGTATTTTTTTCTCAATATCTTTAGCATAAAGAGTTCTTGTTCTACTAGAATTACTATCTTCTTTATATGGTGTAAATATAGGGTTAATAACTCTGTTAAAAAAGTTTTCATATGTTTTTTGCTTGAGATTAACAGTTAATGTAAAGAGATTATCGCCCTTTTCATGCATGGAACGACCATCACTATTCATTCCTATAATAGTAGAAATAGAAGAAACATTTTTTGAATCCAACTCTTGGAGCAAAATTCTTTCTAAAGTTTTAGTCTCCTTTAATGTATAGTTAATAGAACCATGTTTGACCTTACCTGTAATATTTATAGTCATTGCATCAAACTCTGGAAAAAGTTGAAAGCGACTTGACTTTGCTAGAGCATATGTAGATAAAAGAGTCAATATAATGATAAAAGAGCCCCATATATATCGTTTTTTTATAAAAAAAGAGAGTGAGTTTATATATAAAGTACTTGCTTTATCCCAAATTCTTTCTCTGAGTCCATTACTTTTTTCATTTAAGAACTTAAAGGAAAGTTCTTTATAGTGGAGTGGTAAAAATAAGAAGCTCTCTATGAATGAGCTAATAACTAGAAGAATAACCATTATAGGAATTATTTTTATAAAAACACCTAGTCCACCAGAGAGCATGGTTAGAGGTAAAAAAGCTATGATGGTGGTTAGCATAGATGCGAAGAGAATTGGCATCATTTCATGAGTACCATCTATACAGGCTTGTTTAATACTTTTGCCCATAGTAGAGTGGCGGTTAATATTTTCACTTACTACTATAGCTTCGTCCACCAGTATTCCAAGGCTTAGTAAAACCCCTATCATAGAAAGGGTGTTTAAAGATCCCTCAAAAAAATCTAAACCTATCAAACCAAAAGCAAAACTAACTGGAATCCCTAGTAAAACTACAATAGCAATCTTTAAAGAGATAAAAAACCAGATAGAAAAAAACAATAAAATCAGACCTATTATAATATTTGAAGCGATTGTATTAAGCCTAGTTTTTATCCAAAAAGAGCTGTCACTTAAAATCTTAAACTCTATATTTTTATACTTATCTTTATAGGTATCCATAATATTTGTAATTTCTTTGGAAAGTTCTATACTATCGCCAAGTTTTGCTTTTTTTATATTTATTATTACACTTTGCGTAGCATCTGTTCGAGTTATAATATCTCTATTTTCATAATCATATTTTATATCAGCAATATTCTTTACATATATTATTATATTGTCTATTTTTATTTCAGATTCAAGCAGTATATTTATATCTATATCATCATTTTTACTCTCAACATAATATTTCTGCTTTTGAGAACTTATTGAACCTATTGGATATAGAGAATATAAACTCATAAGAGCGTTATATGCTTTCTCATTAGATATACCATAAGCAAGAAGTTTTTGTGAATTTAGTGATATAACAAGTAAAGATTTATAATCTCCATCAAGAGTAACACTATATAAATTTTTTAATTTTTTAATATCTTGGGTTAAATCTTTTGCAATTTCAATGTAATCATTATTTGTATTTGATGAGATTGATATACTTATTAATGGAAAATAACTCTCAGAGATATCAACAGTGGGTATATCCATGTCTTGTGGTAAATCTTGCCTTAAATTTTCGATAGAATTTTTTATATTATTAAGTATTCTTTGTTTAGAGGTTTCATTCTTTATTTTGGCATTTATATGAAATTCACCCTTAGTTATTGTAGTTTGTATCTCAGTTAAATTTTGATTATTTTGTAAAATACTTTCAATATCTCGCACTATAAATTTATCTAACATTGTGCTATTAGCACCGATATAATGGCCTTTAACACTAACCATATCTAATGCACTTGGAGGAAACATTTCTTTTGGAATTTTGCTATAAGCTACAAAAGCTAATAGTAATAAAAAAACAAAGAGAATATGATTTAGTGGTCTATTTTCAAGAGTAATATTTATAATTTTTTTCATCATGTAAGATTCTATAAGAAAATTCCTTCTATATTTATGGAGTTATTATCCTGATACATACATCATACTTAAAGAGAAAATTTATTATTTAATATTCAATAGATATTTTAATAATCAGCACCGAAATAATAAACAAAACAAGCTTAAATCTTTATGATAATGATTATTAATATATGTTTAAGACTTTTTTGTCTATAATCCTGATATTAGTTATCAATTAGATAATAAAAGGATTAACATGAGAAAGATAGGTTTTTCTAAATATAAAAATCAAACTAAAGAGATTTTGCCA
>NZ_JADGFC010000115.1 GCF_016744025.1 Sulfurimonas sp. | reverse complement strand
TTCTTTGTTTTTGGTCGAATAAGATTAGCAGATTATCGATTAATCCTATCTTTCAACTTACTTTCAAAAAATTGCACTTGATTTTAGAATTGGCGAAATCATATTGTAATAAAGGCCTATTAATGTTTAAAAAACAAAGCTGTAATATGAATAACTTAGAGGCTAATATTAGAATTAGAATTATAATTGCTACACTAATTCTTGTTTATGCATTTATTAATATATCTATACTAATGGGCATGATGAGTATATATTTATATTATACAGGCTTTAAAAGATTTTGTTTTACCTACGATATATTTAAAATAAATAAAAATTATAGCTTAAACAATTACTACTTATCTCTACTTCCAAAATATAGACCATCTCCTGTATTTATCTTTAATAGTAGTGGAGAAATTGTTTTTAAAAATAATACAGCAGATAAAGAACTATCTCACATTGAATCTGTAAAATATGTTGGCATTGAGGATTTTGATCATATAATATCTGAAGATGCATTTCAAATAGTTTTTTTAGAACACAAAAAGAAGTTTTATCAAGTCGAACTTAAGGGTATTTCAGATGAAAGTTTCTTACTTGCATATGTAACAGATGTAACTGAAGTTATGGCGTTAAACGATGCTATAGAAGAGACTCAAAGAGAAGTTATTTATGCAATGGGAGAGATTTGAGAAACAAGATCTAAAGAGACAGGAAATCATGTAAAAAGAGTTGCTCTTTACTCTAAAGAACTTGCACTTTTATATGGTCTTTCTTATGAAGAAGCTGAACGTCTTCAAATGGCAAGTCCCATGCATGATATAGGAAAAGTTGGTATCCCAGATGCAATACTAAATGCTCCAAGAAAACTTACTGTGGATGAATTTGAAATAATGAAGACTCATGCTTCCTTAGGATATAACATGTTAAAAAATTCAAATAAACCTATTCTTCAAGCTGCAGCAATTGTAGCAAATGAACATCATGAAAAGTTTGATGGAAGTGGTTATCCTAATGCTACTGTTGGAGAAGATATCCACATATATGGAAGGATTACTGCTGTAGCAGATGTTTCTGATGCTTTAGGTTCGGATAGAGTTTATAAAAAAGCTTGGATTCTTGATGATATTATGGAGTTATTTAATAAAGAAAGTGGAAAACATTTTGATCCAAAAATTATCAATATATTTAAAGAGTTTTAATTAATAGAATGACTACTTAGCGCCACACTTACCAGCGCCACATTTCATTGCTTTCTTTTCAACTTTTTTTTCAGTCATCTCTGCTGCACTAGCAGTTGTAGCACTAAGTCCTAAGAATAACATTGCACCTAAAAGAAGTGCTGCTAAGTTTAATTTTTTCATTTGTAAGCCTTTAAGTTAATTTGAATGAATTGTAGCACAATTATAAATAATATTAATATGATATGTGTTACATAAGCATAATTCCTCAGAATAATTTAACAAATTTCTATTTGTAACCTAGATAACTTTACTATGTCATTTTTCTCAAAAGTTTTTAAAATTCTGCTGACCACTTCACGAGAAGTTCCTAAAATATCTCCTAGCTCTTCATGAGAAATATGAATCTTCTTACTATCTTGAGATTGTAACCAGTGTAAAATACGAGTGTCAAGCGATGAAAATATTATCTCTTCAATCATAGAAGCCATAGCATCTAAGCGTTTTGCGTATTGATCAAAAACATAACGTTGGAACTCTTTATCTTCTATAAAAAGTCTAACGATAAGCTCAGCAGGGATATCGTAACCTTCTAACTCTGTTTCATCTATAGCACTTCCTGCAGCCGGAGCACTGTTGTAGGAGCTTGTGAAGTTGACATTACACTGTTCGCCTTTTTCAAAGTAGTAGAGTAATACACTTTGCCCATTTTCATGATGACGAACAACACGAACACGTCCTTTTGTTAAAAACAAGATATCAGTGCAGATATCCCCTTGTGCATAAAGTTGCATTCCTGAAGGTACCCTCACAGCTAAAAGTTCCTCTTGACTCTCTTTTCTTATCTTATTAAAAAAATCGAATTCTTTCAAATTATTTCCTCATACTTAATGCTAATTTTTCTACTTCTTGTATTGAAATAGGTTTAGAGTAGTAAAATCCTTGAGCGATATCACACTCTGATTTTTGTAGAAAGTCTATATGTTCTTGTGTCTCTGGACCCTCAGCAACAATTTTTAATGATAAGGATTTTGACATACTAATAATCGCATTTGTAATAGCAATATCATCTTTGTCATTTGGAATATCTTTGATAAATTCTCTATCTATTTTTAATTTATCAATAGGAAGTTTTTTCAAATAACTCAAAGAAGAATAACCTGTACCAAAATCATCAATAGATATGGATACCCCAAGCTTTTTGAGTTTTGATAATATTTTTACAGTCTCGTTAATATTTTCCATGATTACACTCTCTGTAATTTCTAACTCTAAGAGTCGAGCATCTATCTGTGTTCTTTCAATAGCAGTTTTTATATATGAGCATAAATCATGATGCAAAATTTGTTTAGCTGAGATATTTATAGATAAGATTATTTCTTTCATATCTGTATCTTTCCAAAGAGCTAACTGATCGCAGGCTTGGTCTATAACCCATTCACCAATAGGCATAATCAAACCACTGTTTTCTGCAATAGGAATAAAATCAAGAGGAGAGATTAAGCCCTTTATCGGATGATTCCATCTAATAAGTGCCTCAACACCAATAATATTTTCACTTACTAGTGAAACTTGAGGTTGAAAAAGTAAAAATAATTCATTATTTTGTAAAGATTTATGAAGATCACTCTCTATCATTAGGCGAGGAGCAGATAAGTTAAGCATATCTTCTTTAAAGAAAGAAAATTTGCTTTTGCCTGAATGTTTTGCATCGTACATTGCTACATCAGCATTTCTTAAAAGAGTTTCTGCATCTTGAGCATCATCAGGATAAATTGCTATACCTATAGATGCCCCAGTGTAAACTTCATAAGTATTTAATGTAAATGGCTTCTTAAGAACTTTATGAATATTTGTCATTATTTTTTCTAAGGTGAGCTCACTCTGTACATTTGAGAATAAGAATACAAATTCATCTCCTCCAAAGCGTGATAGCATGTCGTAACCCTCTATCTCAGTTTGAAGACGCTTTGTAACTTTTGTAAGTAACAAATCTCCTAAAGTATGACCTAGTGAATCATTTACTGTTTTAAAATTATCAAGGTCCATAAAAACTAAAGCAAAGTTATTTTTATTTGTATTTACTAGCTCTGTTATTTTATCTATGTAAGCATGACGATTTGGTAAGGCTGTTAGAATATCATGATTTGCGAAATATTCTAGTTCATTCTTAGCTTTTTCTTCTTTTTTGTAAACGAACCAAAAAAGTATAATACCTACAAACCAAAACAGAAGATGAACTATAAGAGTCTTTTTATAAGAAGTCAGTGATAGTTCATATATCTCAGCCATTGGAACAGTGATACTAACTCCTCCTGCCGTAGTGTTAGTTAAGTAAGATTCTTGATGACCGTGACAAGATAGACATCCTGGCGTAATCACCATAGGACGGATTAGACGCATATAAGTTTCATTGTCTATTGTTGTAAGCTCAATGACTTCTTTGATTAAGTCATCTGTTCTAAATCTTTGTAGAGCATCTTTTTCCCATTTGTCGGGTTCATTATTTGGATTTAAAATCTCTAAAGCTGTAATATGCCCTTTGACTCCATAAAGTCCTGAGTACTCATCCATCATCTGTCTTAGCATATATGCAGGGTTCATAAGAGTTAGCTCTTTCCCGGATTTAGTAGTGATATCTCTATCTTTTATATGTTCTAAGTAAGGACTTGGAGGTGTTCTGTCCATATCTACTGGGACATAAACTCCACCATGAGTAGTAGCCCAACGTCTTATAGCTTGTTCTTTATCAAAGCTTGCATTCGCAACATTATGAGCAGTTTCAAAGCTTTGATTGTATTGATTAAAAGCAGCAAAAATCAGGGATGAAATCACTGTTAGTGTCCATATAATCATAGTGATAATTTTTGCATTGAATAATTTTTTCATAGCTCTTTTTTAAATATTGATTTCATATTAGATATCATTATAATATGAAATCACTTAAGATTCTCCTTTATAGATAAACTCAATCTTTTATCAATATATTTTAGATAAAATTGCTCTAGATATTAAAAATAATAAAAGGTACTTTTAAATGAAACAAAGAGTCTTACTTGTACATGGATGGGGTGGAAGTGATGACCCTCATTGGCAAAGCTGGTTAGCAGCACAACTTGTAAAAGATTATGGTTGTGTTAGTTTTTTAAAACTCTCAGACTATGAATTTCCAGATAAAGATGTATGGAAGAAAGAACTTCTAAACGAGCTTAAAGATTTCAAACCTACTATCGTTATTTGTCACTCTCTTGCCAATACTTTATGGTTTCACTTGTGTAATGAAGAAGAGATTGCAGATGTTGAAAAACTATTTTTAGTTGCACCACCAAGTTTAAACTCTCAGATAGATGAGTTAAAAGGCTTTTTCCCTATAAGTGCTCCTAAAAATTTACATGCAAAAGAAGTTCTGCTTGTTTGTTCTACTAATGATCCATATATGAATATTGACGAAGCTAAGTTATTGCAAGAAGAACTTAATGTAGAGATGGAAGTTTTACAAGATGCAGGGCATATCAATGCAGATAGCGGGTTTGGTCCTTGGCCTTGGATGTTAGATAAGTTAAAATATAAAAAAGGCAACTAAAATGAATGATACTGTAGAAGAGTTAGAGTCAGAACTACAAATAGTTTTATTAAATATAGACAATATCGCTGTACAAGTAATAGAGAAAAAGATAGATGCATATCAGGGTTTTTTAGAATCCGAAAAGTGGAAAAATAGAGTTGTAGAAATAGGTATTTCCTTAAAAGAAAAAGGAATAGACATAACTACAAGAACAGAATAAACTGCTATATGATATAATATTGTAATATGCTATTAAAGGAGTTGTTATGAATGTAAGTCAGTATACATTTCAATCACCTTACTCTAGTGCATTTCAAGTTGGTAGACTTGACCCTAACTCTCGAAGTGGAGACACAGGTTCTCAGCCTAGTTCAGACTTTGTTAAAAATACAAACTCTACTCTTGCAAATGCTCAAAGTTTTAAAGCCTCTCAGACTAGTGAAGTGAAGCCTACCGTTGATTCAGCACATGTACTAGATATATATGCTTAGTCCAACTCTTTACTTTCTAAGATCTTCTGAGCAGAAGATAACAAGTGATATGCTTCGTTATGCAATGCGCCTTGATGAGGTAGATAAACCTCTGTCCGATTTCCCCGCACTTGGTATTTATGAAAAGTTTTATGGTCTAACTACTAAAGATTTAGGACTATATGCCCTAGTTGATAACAAAATAGCTGGAGCTGTATGGATACGCCTTCTAAGAGAAGATCACGGAGCAAATGGATATATAGATGCAGACACTCCCGTACTAAACATAGCAGTTATCCCAGAGTTTAGAAGTCAAGGTGTAGGTTTTTCTATGCTAAGTCAATTTTTACAAGAAGCTGGGGCAGTATTTGAGCAAATTAGTGTAAGTATCCTTCAAGATGCTAAGGCTATAAAACTCTTTGAAAAGCTTGGTTTTGAGAAAGTTGAAGCTTCTGAGGGAAAAAGCCCAATTGATGGAAGTGATGTTTTTACAATGCTAAAAAAACTTGATAAAAAAGAAGTTCTACGACCAACTGACGGATATGATCCTCGAAGATGGATGGACTAGCTCTAAACATCTAAATTCTTTATTTTTTTGATTGCCTACTTATAGCCATCTTCATATTATTGCAGTATAATTTCAAAAACAAAACTAAAGGCTTCTCTCATGGCAAAATATCCAACACTTCTAGAACAATTTCGCTCTTTTTACTTTCAAAACAACCCTGTAGATATGGAACAAGCTATAAAGTACTTTTCTGTATTTGGTGGAATGAGTTGGAGTGTTGATATGGATGTACCATTAGATGAGTTAATCGAAACTAAGGTTTTTAATAACTATAAATATATTCACGCTGACATTACTAAGATTACGGAGAGTGATAGACATTCTCACTTACTTCTAAGTGGAATCGCTATGGGAGATCGTAGAACTCACTCTGCTCTAAAAAAAGCTCGCATCTCAAGAAGTGATGGTGAGTATGCAATGGAAAATCTTTTTGACCGTGGTCTACTTCAAGCTGAATATTCACTAGAATCTCCACCTAACTCAGAAGATAATATAGATGAAAAACTAAATTTCAATGCTCCATTTATGCGTTTTTGGTTCTCTTTTATATCTCCTTTTTTCAAGGGTATAAAAGAGGGTGATTATAAAGAAGCTAGAGAGAGATTTATCAACCGTGAACAAGAGTTCTCTGAACTTATCTTTATAAAACTTGCAATGGAAGTTATGAAGAAGAGTTTTAAAGAAGACCCTATTACAGAGATAGGAAGTTATTGGGATAGAAATACTGAGATAGATATCTTGGCAAAAACAAAGTCTGGAAAAATCATTGCTGGTATCTGTAAAAACTCTAATGCTAAAGCAAAAAAAACTGAACTTACAAAACTAAAAGAGCAGTGTGAAAAAGCTGAACTAACTGCTGACATCAATGTTGTTATCTCAAAGAATGGTTTTTCAAATGAGCTTAAAACACTTAAAGGCGCAGACTTAAGACTGTTTGCTCTTAAAAACTTCAAAAGTTTAGTAGAAGACCTATATGATGAAGACTTCATTGAGTGTACAGGAAAAAGATATTAAAAACTTGAAAAAAAAAGTTGCTTACCAAGGTGTAAAAGGTGCTTATTCGCATCTAGCTTGTCATAACCAATTTCCTGAGTATGAGGCTATTGCTTGTAAATCATTTGATGAGACTATGTATCTTGTTGAAGAGGGTGAAGCTGACGTAGCTATGATTCCTATGGAGAACTCAACCGCTGGTAGAGTTGAAGAGATATATAGACTTATACCAAAGATGAAACTCCATATTATAAAAGAGCATTATCAGCCTGTAAACCATTGTCTTTTAGCTCTTCCTGGAACAAAGATAGAAGATATCAAAAGTGTATCATCTCATCCTCAGGCTCTTGCTCAGTGTAAGATACATATAGAAAAGTACAACTTAGATGCAAAGGCAAAGTTTGACACGGCTGGTTCAGCAGAAGAACTTATAAACATGCAAGACAAATCACACTCTGCCATAGCATCTAGCTTAGCGGCGCAAATATATGACTTAGAGATTATAGAAGAAGCATTTCAAGATATAAAAAACAATACTACTCGTTTTCTTGTTCTCTCTAAAGAGCATATTGTTCCAAAGTTTGATGAGGGCAAAAAATACATTACTTCTATCATCTTTGAAGTAAGAAATATCCAGCAGCACTTTATAAGGTGCTTGGTGGCTTTGCAACAAACAACGTAAATCTTATCAAAATAGAGAGCTATTCTGGTAGTGGAACTCTAACTGTATCTCAGTTTCATATAGATGTAGAAGGCCATCCTGATGAGGTAAATGTAAAACTTGCACTTGAAGAATTGGCTTACTTTGCTAACACAGTTAAGATGCTAGGTACTTATATTCCTCACTTAATGAGAGAGAACTTACGAGCTTAAGCTAACCGTCATACGTCAAGAAAGGTAACATTTTTTTTAGATACACTTATCCAAAGTGAAAAAAAATGACAGAAGAAAAATTTATACATGATAGTCATACTGTTTTAAAGTTTATAAAATGCTACTGCGACAATGAGCATTTTCAAAGTGAAAAACGTACAGACTCAATAAAACTCAACTACAATGATAAAGACTTAAACTTAGAGATGCCATATCATCTTTGTGCAAGGTGTGAAGAGACTCTTCTTTACTCATACGTCAAGCTTCAAGAGTGCCCGCATGATGAAAAACCAAGCTGTAGAAAATGTCCAAAACCTTGTTATGACAAACCTCAGTGGAAACATCTAGCAAAAATCATGAGATTTAGCGGTATAAGATTTGGCATCTTAAAGATAAAAAAGAAAATCTTTGACCGTTTTAAGAAGAGTGCTTAAAACACTACGACCGCTTCCGTGACTTTGCGTAACACCTTTTTCAACTAAGTCTGACAAGTCTCTACTTGATGTTAATCTTGTAGCTTTTGTAATAGATAGATATTTACTCACTTTCAAACTCTAATGGCAAAGATGCAAGCATTTTTAAAATAACTTTTTTTTGTCTATCATTTAGTTTTGTATTTATATGCTTATCCCAAAACATTGCTTTTGTCTTAACTATTTGAACTTTTAGACTTAATTAAAAAAACGGGTGCATAATTTTCTACTTTTTCTTATAATTCACAAGATAATAATCTACTAAGTTTAGCTTCAAACTTTTACTTAATCC
>NZ_JADGFC010000233.1 GCF_016744025.1 Sulfurimonas sp. | reverse complement strand
ATATACACGAGATTATGACATTCCTATTAACTACCCTTTATTTCTAAAACCATCAGATGCAGCAAATGGTAATGGAGTTGATGAATTTTCTTTTGTAAATAATTTCTCTGAATTTGAAAAAAAAGTATCTTCTTTATATGAAATGTACCAGCTTCCTATTTTGGTAGAAGAGTATTTAGATGGACAAGAGTTTACTGTGGCTATGTTAAAAACAAAATGTGGAAACCTATTAGTTTCATCTGTTGAAGTTATACCACCTAAAGCAAACAATGGTGTTAGAGTTATTGGAGAGAAAATAGTTGAAAGTGATCCAGAAGGTCTTAAACTAATCAAAGATAACACTGTAATGGATAGAGTGAAAAAACTTGCAATAGATGTTTATATGGACTTAGAAATAAGAGACTATGCAAGAATAGATATTAAGAGTAATAAAAGCGGACAATGTTACTTTCTTGAAGCGAACCTTGTTCCTGGCATGACAAATGGTTCTAGTTACTTTCCAAAAGCATTTGAGATGGAACTTGGACTTAGTTATGATAAAGTTATACAACACATCGTAGATGAAGGTATAAGTAGAGTTATCTAGAACTTTATTTATTAAATATTAAAAAAAAGGATTATTAATGGCAAAAACAAATTATAGTTATGAAAAACGTGCACGTGAGATAGAAAAACAAAAGAAAAAAGAAGAAAAGCGTAAGAAAAAACAGATTCAAAATGACGATGGAACTCAAGAAGATACGCAAGCACCTACCCAAGAGTCAAATACTTAGACTCTTCGCAGGCTAATTTCTTATACATAGTCTGCATCTCTACAAAAACTTATCAAATTTCTCTAATATTTTTTAGATTAAAACTAAAGGAAAAATACTATCCATGTATACAAATGAGTTTAAAAAAGCATTGTCTATTTCTGTTCCCGTTATGATGGGTTACTTAGTTTTAGGTTTTGCTTTTGGGTTATTATTGGCCTCTTTTAATTATGATTGGTACTTAGCTCCAATTATGTCTATCTTTATATATGCAGGTGCTTTACAGTTTGTCGCAATTGGTTTTTTTAATGCAAAACTTGGTCTGATTGATATTGCGATTGCATCTCTGTTTGTAAATATAAGACAATCATTTTACGGTTTGTCATTTCTAAAAAGATTTAGAGATACTGGCAAAATCAAACAGTACTTGATTTTTGGGTTAACAGATGAAACATATGCACTTCTGACGACAATAAAAGATGAAGAGGGTTTGTCTAAAAAATATTTTTACTTTTTTTTAACAATGCTAAATCAATCTTACTGGGTTCTTGGCTCAACGGTAGGAGCAATAATTGGCTCTAATATCTCTTTTAATACACAAGGACTAGAGTTTTCTCTAACAGCTTTATTTGTAGTTTTATGCATAGAACAATATAAAAATCTAAAAAATATATATCCATTTTTGATTGGTGGTTTTGCTTCTGTAACATCCATGATTTTTGTTCCAACAGACAAGATGCTAATCGCTTCTATTATTATTGCTATGATTATTCTGCTCTTTGCACAAAAGAAAGTTCAAAATGAACAATAATGAAATATATTTAGCCATCTTGGTTATGGCCGGAGTAAATTATTTTACAAGAATATTTCCATTTATATTTTTTAGAAAAAAAGAACCTCCAAAAATTATAGTTTATATAGAAAATTATTTTCCACCTGTAATTATGAGTATTTTAATTATCTACTCTCTTAAAGACATAAACTTTTTAGCAATGCCTTATGGACTCAGAGAGATTGGTGCTGTACTGATTACAGTTGCTCTGCATCTAAAGTTTAATAATTATCTTGTATCTATAATCAGTGGAACTATTTTTTATATGTTTTTGATTCAATATTTTCATATATGAAAGTATATGTTCTTGAGTCATAAAACAACCAATATTTAACATTAAATCTTCTAATATATTCTGATAATTATTAAATGAAATAAAAATTTGATAACTATAATGGTTCCCTTTTTCAAGACCAGTAAAACAAGTTTTCTTATTTCACCTCTTTACGATACCAGTGGTAACAGTTTTTGTCTCCTAGGGTCT
>NZ_JADGFC010000114.1 GCF_016744025.1 Sulfurimonas sp. | reverse complement strand
ACTTACTTTTTCACCCTATGATAAAACTAAACAAATAGAAACATTTGGAAGTATAGAAGCTCACTTATATGAGGCAGGTCTTTCGATGCAAGAAGTACAAACCATAAATACGATAACAGAACTTGTATCTTTATATATGACTATTGTTGGGATACCTACTTCTTTTTCTATGTTGCAAATGGGAAAAGTTGTTAGTTTAGTTGGGGCTATTAAATTGGCGACTGAGATTCGTGATATTGTGAATACTGTAGAGAAATTAGGAGCAAGATATGGCATAACAAACAGTGATTTTGAGATGGAGTTTGATAAGCACTATGGAGGAGATGGAGATACTCAATTTGCTTTACAAAAGAGCACGGAAGTTTTAGTAGCAAAGGCAAGATCAACTAAAATTCAACTAAGTGATTTTTTGTATGGCAATCTTTTTGATTGGATGCCAGGGGGAATCTTCTATGCTGCCATTTATGCGGGAGGAAATTTCTTTAATTCAACAGGAAGTTTAGCTCAGACTAGATTTGTGGGAAATGGAGATAAAAACATGAATGATGAATTGTGGTTAAGGATGGGTGTTTATGGTGAAACACCAAGAAAAAAACTAGGCTCACTTGCAGGGGATGAAGGCTTTAGTGTAGTAAATTTTGGAGGTTAAAGATGTGGGATTGGATAACAAAGAACTCAAAAAACATAGGTGTTGTAGGTAATTTAGCATCAGGAGCTGGGTTGGCATATGGTACATATATGCAAGGTAAAGAGGCTAAGAGAACAAATGATATAAATATTGATATTTATAAAAAGCAAAGAGCAACTCATGATAAAACTCAAGCCAATTTTGATGCAGCAAGTGCCGCAGTTTTTGGAACTGTTAAAAAGAAAAAAGATAATTTGGTTCTATAGGAGAAAAGATTATGAAGTTAGGATATTTACCAGCAGTAAATGCAAATAGTCCAAAAGCAGGACTTGGTTTTGGTTTCGCTGCAATAGGAAAGAGCGTAGCAAATATAGGAAGACTGGGTGATGAGGCAAACAAATATGAAGATAAATTAAAGCTAGATAAAAACACTAGTGATAGACAAAATAAACAATTAAAACTCACTCAAGATAATTTTGATTTAAAGCAAAAGGATTATGATAGATTGGTTGAAGTTGCTAGTGATAAAAAAGCAGATGAAACAACGAGAAAAGGAGCTAGCATCTCTTTGTTTCGCAAACTTCATCCTAAGTTTACAAGTAAGTTAGATGACAATGAGGTGTATGAATTTGGACAGCAAATAGATAAACTTTTACCAAAAGGCAAAGAGATAAAAAAGCTTGATACTCGCGTAACTCCCGAAGGCAATAAGATACTTACTTATGAAGTTGATGGAGAAATAGTTCAAAAAAATCTTGGAGCAGTTAAAACAGAATGGGGAAAAGACAAAAGTGAAGTTCCTGAAAACCACGTTTCAGTTGGAAAAGAGTTTTATGAAGAGTATGCAGATAGTGGCAATGTTCATAAAATTGGAAAAAAGTTTTATGCTCCAATTAACTATGTAAACATGAAAAATAGAGACTACATAAAGGACCAGCACAAGGTTGATAATCTAGTTTTAGAATAATATACAAAATATAGGAAAGCTATACCTTAAAATAAATAAAAAAGGTATAGTTATGCCAACTATCAGAGAAATACTCGGAGTTAATTCACTTAATAGTTTAAAAAAACAAGGATTAAGCGACAATACTATAATAAGTATTGCAAAAGAAACACGAAAAAATCAACTTAAAATGCAAAATGCAAGAAAAGATGCATTAACTTTAGACTCTACTTGGATGAGAGGTGGACTTGGTATTGCAAAAGGTGCTATAGAAAATGTAAGAGGATATACAAAACTAACAGAAGATATAATAAAATCTAAACCAACAAAGTACTTACAAGATTTAGAAAAAAATAATATAGCATTAGATAATCATTCTACACTGCCTTCTAATTTTTCAAATCCTTTAAATACAACACCAAAACTAAAAACTAATTATAAATATAGCAAGCTTACAGAATCTTTAGGGGGCTTTTTAAAACGAGTTGAGACTGCTGAACGCAACTATGCCATTGTAAATCCGAACAAAACAAATGTTGCAGGATTTGCTGGAGAGATGGCTGGCGGTTTTGTGGATCCAATTAACATTGTTCCTATTGGAATCGCTAGCACTGCAGCAAGATTGTTTTCTCTTTCAGCTACAGGAGCACTTAGTGGTGGAGTTGCTGCTTATGGTGGTGAGAGAGATGTAATAGAAGGTGCAGCACTTGGAGCAGTCTTTACTCCAGTGATAGGAGAAAGTTTACGCTTAGTAGGGAAAGGTGCTTCAAAACTTTGGGCTAAAACTAAAGATAGAAAAATCACAGAGGCACAAAGTAGTGAAGAGTTTGAAGAGATAAACTCAAATGAACTTTTTGATAATGAGCTTATGAAAGTGCATGGTGAAGATGGCAAAGTAGTAAGTGACAAGCATTTGGATTTTCAAGAGTTTTTTCAAGAGAATTTAAAAAATGAATCTTTACATGTAAAAGAGCAAGTTTACAAAGACCTTAGTGAAGGCAAAGCTAAAAGTGTTATAAAAAAAGATATATATGAAGATTTAAAAGAGTTTAAGAGATATGATGAGGCTCTTTACTCTCTACAACAAAGAGAACAAAGTTTGCCAGTTGTTGAAAAAATGTTTAATCAAATGAGAGAAGACATATTTACATCTATTCGTGAATCAACACTAAGACATGATGGCATGAAAAGCACTTCAAGAACAAAATTACAAACTGATCCAACAATTACCACGCCTGAGCTTAACGCTTTTGTAAATGCTTCTCATCCACCTAGTAATAGTGAAATAAAAATAACAAATATGATAAATGATGGTACTCCAGTAGAAAATCGTTTTGCTGGATGGAATGCTTTACATGCACTTAATATAAGCATAAATAACCCAATAAGAACGCCTGAAGAGTTTAGTATAACTCTAAAAAATGCAGGATTTAATAGCGATGTAGTAGAAGTGTTTACAAAATCATATGTAAACAAAGATATATCATTAGCACAAAATTATTTTAGTGAAAAAGTAGGTTTGAAAAGTAGCGAAGAATTAACAATAAAGGGAGAAGAGTATGAACAAAATATTGCAAGAAGAGATGCTGAAAATCATAGAAAAGAAGATGAGTCAGCAAGAGAGAATTCAAGTTATGGAGATGATGCACAAAGCAGAACAAGTGATGAATACAGCACTGACGAGAACTTTGAAAAGCCAAGCAGCAATGATGATACGAGAACCAATAGCGATACTAAACAAGGTATTGGGGTTGATAATAAGAAAGATGGGTTATCCCCGGAGTCTAAGCAAATGGGAGAACAGCAATCCACTGGGAGTGATGGTTCAGACGTTCCCTCAGATAGAAGAGACAGCGTGGTATCAGGCGAAGATGGCAGAGATATTAAATCCAAGGGGATAGAAGATGTCAAAGATTCAAAACAAAAGACAAAAGAGGAGATTAAAGAGAGCATTTCTGATAAAGATAATGGGTCTATCACGGATAGACCGGTGGATAAAAAGAAAGAAAAAAATATATCTTTACAGGAAGCTGCACCAGTTGAGCTAAGTAAGCCTAAAAGAAAAGAGATTAATTCTAAAGTAGATGAAATTCTTAAAAAAGAAAAAATAAGCGAAGATGAAAAAGAGATACTACGTCAGTACACTGGTAAAGGTGGCATAGAGAGTGGGACCAAAGGGAGTTTGAGTGAGCATTATACACCTTATGAAACTGTTAGAGGAATTTATAGTGCACTTGATAGCTCAGGGTTTACTTACAAAAAAGCATTAGAGCCAGCAGTGGGTGTTGGTAACTTTGTAGGTCATAAGCCTAAGCTTGATTGGACCACAGTTGAGCTTGACAAAACAAGCCACGAGATAACTAAAAAACTCTATCCTGATGGAGTTCACTACAACAATAGTTTTGAAAGTTTTAAAGAAGGAGATTTTGATCTAGTTATATCTAACGTTCCTTTTATAGAAAAAAGAGGTGCTGGGAGCCTTAACAATAGAGCAGATGTAAAAGCTCTACACGACTACTACTTTGTTAGTGCAGTGGACAAAGTCAAAAATGATGGTGTAGTTGCTTTTGTGACAAGCAGAGGCACTATGGACAAAGTAAATTCAAAAATCAGAAAAGAGATAGTAAGTAAAGCTGATGTTATAGGAGCGTATAGACTTCCTTCATCTACATTCTCTAAAAATGCACATACAGAGGCTATAACTGATGTAATCTTTTTACAAAAAAGACCTAATGGAGTAGAACCAAGAGCAGATATAAAAGAGGCTAATGAAGCCTTTGTAAAATCGTCTAAGAGTGAAGATGATATTTACATGAATGAGTACTACAAAAAGAATCCTCAAAATATCTTAGGCGACATAACACCAGGTGTTAATAAAATGTATGGTGGTAAAGCTTATGAGATAAGTGGTAAAGCTGACTACTCTAAGATGAAGTTAGACTATAAAAAGTATGCAAAAGATACAAGCAAAAAAGCTTTACATGTAAACAAAGATATTCCTACAAACTCTAAGATGTTTGAGAAGTGGGCAAAAGATGAAGATGTAGAGTACTACTCAAAAGGCAAAGAGAACTTTTTTGTAGAGGACGAGAAAGTATTTGTTTTAGATAAAGAGGTAGAGTTTAGTGACATAGAAGGCTCGGCGAAGATATACAAAGACATATCACAAACAAAAGATGGCAAAAAAGTTCAAGAGTTAATAGCTATAAAAAAGGCTGGTGAATCTCAAAATAGTATTTTAGGAGAGAGTTTACTCAAGTCTTACCAAGACAGCTATAAAACTCATCCATATAAAGACAAATCATTAGGAAAGTTGTTTAGAAATATAGATGAGAGTGAGAGAGTTTATGAGCTTGGCAGCTACTTTGATGAGAAGTTTAACTTAGCAGAGACCTTTTACAAGCAGACAAAGTTTAGTGATAGTGGGAAGATGGAAATAACTTCTAAAAGTGACATCTCTTCTCGTATGATTTTTAATGAAGACATAAAAGGATCTGTTGATTTTACTTTGGACAATAAACATTTAAATGATGGAGATTTTTATAACTCTTTGAAAAAAGGTTACTCAATAACTGCTAAAGGAAAAGTTCAAAATGACATCTTATATCAAAGTGGAGATATATATAAAAAAATAGATGATTTAGCAGCTCTTAGTGATGAGTATAGTAGTGATGGAATTGTTTTAGAAAAAATAGAGGCTCAACGAGGGTTACTTGAAGAGTTATTGCCAAAGAGAAAGAGTGTAGATGAGTTTACACTAAGAGGAGATGAAGAGTGGCTTAGTAAGAATGGAATTGAGCTTTATCCTTTTAGTAGAGATGTCAAATGGATAAAACAAAAAGTGGGTGGAGAGCGTAAGTTAGTAGAAATAACTACCAAATTTGGCGATGAGTTCAACAATTTTGTAAATAATAGAGTTTTAGTATCAAGAAAAAAAGAAGAGAGTTCAACTGCATATAATAGAAGAATGAGAGACGCTAAAGATGTTGTTAACTCAGTACTTGACGGAATAAAAGAAGATGTCAAGGGAGATGAAGCTCTTTTAAACAAAGTTGAGAGCATATATAACAGAACTTATAATGCTTATGTGAGTCCTGATTATAAAAAAGCAACGTATCTAATACAGGATGTTTTAGATGAACTTCCAGCAAACAGACAGTTACGTTCTCATCAAGCTCAGTGGGTTACTCAAGCTATATTTGAGGGTAAAGGAATCAATGCTCATGATGTTGGTGGTGGAAAAACTCTCTCAGGTGTAGTATTAGCTAGAGTTATGAAAAAAAGAGGTATAGCAAAAAAGCCTCTTATTGTAGCTCCTGCAAAGGTTCTAAAGAATTGGGAAAAAGAGATAAAAAGTATCTTTCCAGAGTCTAAAATAATCAATCTTTTTTCACTCGATAAAAAGAGTAGAGATAAACAACTCTATACTTTAGGAAATAGTGAAGCAGATTTTGTTTTAATTTCACATGAGGGTTTTAAACATCTAAAATTACCTTCACATGTAGAACAGGACTACTCTTCTAAACTTTTAAGAGAAAGTATGTCAGCTGATAATCTGAAAGGAAGAGCTGCTGCTTTAATGCAAGAGAAAATAGATAAGTATCTTCAAATACTCAAAAACAATAATGCAAATAAAAAAATAGATATAGATGCTCTTGGAATTGATGCAATTATAGCAGATGAAGCAAGAGGTTTTAAAAACATAGGTGTAAATTCAAAACTAGTGCAAAACAAACTAGGAAAAGCTTTTACACTAAAGTCTAAGGACAAAGGACTCGTTATACTTGACAGTGCTAGTGCTTATGATTTTAGGTTTAAAACAAAGTATATAAGCTCTAAGAACAATGGTAAAAATATCTTTATGTTAGATGCTACTCCTACTCCAAATAAGCCAATAGAGATATATACAATGTTAAAACACTTAGATGACAACATCTTTGATGAGTACCGTATAAAGAGCGATATAGACTTTGCCAATAAGTTTTTTGATTTTGGTGCGAAGATGAACAAAAGAGGAGATTATGAACCTGGTCTCATTGCCATCAAAGATGCAGTAGCACTTAGGTCCATCATGGATAGATATGTAAATAGAATTTCTATGAGTGAGTTTAAACAAAAAGGTTATATAGACATACCTGATGAGAAGATGAATTCTCATTATTTAGATGCTAGTGATGAAGTGGATGAAGTTTTTGCAGATATACAGACAAGACTTAAAGAAGCTAAAAGTGATAAAGAAAAAAGAAAAGGATTGATGGGTGTTTTTTCTGAGGCAGTTAGTGCTAGTGTTGATCCACGAGTTTATCAAAGAGGTGGCATAACTGATTTTATTTATCCTACTAGCGAAAACAATAAAATAGAAGCAGTAGTTAAAGAGGTGTTAGGAAGAAGAGCCAAAGATAAAAAAGCAGGACAAATAGTCTTTTTAGACAATGCAGGGCATGAAGTCACTAAATTTAGAGAGATAGATGAAGTTACTTATAGTTCTACTTTAGAGAAAAATCTACATCAAGAACTAAAAGAGAGATTTGTAAAAGGTGGATACAAAGCAAATGAGATAGCCATCATAAGTGGTAAAGAGATAACAAATATTAAAACTCACAAAGAAGTAAGCCAAACAAGTGGTAAGCGTGGGATAGAACTTAAACAAGAGATAGTTGATGCTTACACTAGAGGAAAAATAAAACTTATACTTGGTACTACCAAGAGTGCTGGTGAGGGTATGAATATACAGAAGTTTACAACAGATATTCATCACATGGATATTCCTTGGACACCAGCTGAAATCATACAGCGTAATGGTAGAGGTGTAAGAGATGGCAATATATATGATGAAGTAAATATCCACTACTACTTTCAAACAGGCACTTTTGATGAGCTTATGTACTCAGTTGTTAGTAAAAAGAAAAGCTGGAATGAGGCACTATGGGACAGTGAGGTAAAAGACAGAATAGAAATAGTAGATGAAGGTGGTGGAGCAATGCCAAGTGAAACAGAGATGATGCTTCAGATGGAAAAGGATCCTATTGTAAGAAGAAAATTAGAGTTAAAAATAGAGCATCAACGTTTAACAGACGAGCATGATGTAGTTATGGAAGAAAAAATGTTTTTAAAACGCAAGATTGAAAACTCTAAAAGAAATGTAATTGCTTTAAACCAAGAGATAAAGAGTTTGGAAGAACTCAAAAAGTCTACAGCACCAAACAAATACCTCAAAGATTTATTAGAAAAAATAACAAAAACAAAAGATAAAATTAAACACAAAGCTTGGAGTGATGAGTATGATTTAAAACTTGAGGGTAGTAGAAAAAACATAGTTAAAAGAATAGAGTCCAAACAAAGAAGAATACTTGAAGAGACTATGGGTGAATCAAAGGCTAAAAAAAGTATAGAGCAGAGTGAAAAAGATAGTTTGAGCGTTAAAGAGAATCTAAATGCTTTTGAAGATAAGTATTTAGAAAATGATGGAATAAAAATAGAGCTTGAAAGGGAGGCTTGTTAAGATGGATTGTCATGGTAAAAAGGGATTAGAAAAACAGAATATACTTTTTGATGGTATTAGAAACAATGAGTTTAAGACTATAGAAGATTTAGAGTTTCTAAGAGATGTAGCTAAAAAGTTTGAGAAAAAGAAATTTGATAAAAGTATATTGGAAAAGGATTTTATAAAGAATCCATACAAAACAAAAATTGAAGATTTAGTTAAAATAAAGTTTAAAGAAGTTATGAAAAAGCTAAGTGGTCATAATGCTAGAGATGAAGACAGAACACATTTAATAGGACTTATAAAAGACACTTTAGATGACCCATTTTTTGTAGTAGACATAAAAAACCATAAAAATGAACGCAGATATTATGCTCCATATATTGACCCAAAAGACAATCTAGTAC
>NZ_JADGFC010000232.1 GCF_016744025.1 Sulfurimonas sp. | reverse complement strand
CTTCTTTGTTTTTGGTCGAATAAGATTAGCAGATTATCGATTAATCCTATCTTTCAACTTACTTTCAAAAAATTGCACTTGATTTTAGAATTGGCGTTTAAAAATTATATCACATTTGTTAGAATACTAAAGTGTGAATAATGAGTAAAATATAAGCTATTTACTTTACTAATCTTAAATGAAAAGCATAGCTTCACTACAATTTAGATATAATCGCGAAATTTCAAAAATACCATATTTAAGGCATCTCAAAATTGTTTGATTTAAAAAAATACTCATCGGCCAATATCAAAAATGATATTCTCTCTGGTTTAGTTGTTGCCGTTGCATTAGTTCCTGAAGCCATTGCATTTTCATTTATTGCAGGAGTTAGTCCAGTAGTTGGTCTCTACACTGCATTTATCTTAGGTCTAATCACTTCACTAATCGGTGGTAAACCTGGTATGATTTCTGGAGCTACAGGAGCAGTTGCTATTGTTCTTGTTGGTTTAGGAATAGAAGCAACTTCACTTTTAGAAGCACAAGGTGCAAGTAGAGAAGCTATAGCAATGGGTGTTTTACACTACATACTTCTAGCAACAGTTGTAGCTGGTGCTATTCAAATAGCAATTGGTGCGCTCAAACTTGGTAAATTTATACGCCTTGTTCCTACACCTGCTATTCATGGATTTGTTAATGGTCTTGCGATTGTTATCGGTACTGCTCAATTTAAGTTTTTTGAAGGTCAAGGTTACATGATGTATATCTTAGTAGCTGTTACAATGGCTATTATGTACCTACTTCCAAAAGTTACAAAAGCTGTTCCTGCAGGATTAGTTGCTATTATTGTCATTACTCTTGGAGTATATTTCACAAAGGCTGAGACTCTTTTACTAAGTGGTCTTGATGATATGAGTAAATATGCTGGACAACTTCCAAGTTTTGGTATTCCCGAATATATATTTAGTCTAGATGCTATCATGATAGTTCTTCCATATGCAGTTATCGTTGCTCTTGTTGGTGTAATCGAATCTTTACTTACTCTTTCTGTTTTAGATGAACTTAGTAATACTCGTGGTTCAGCGAACAAAGAGTGTATTGCTCAAGGTACTGGAAATATAACTTGTGGTTTCTTTGGTGGTATGGCTGGTTGTGCGATGATTGGTCAAAGTATCATTAACTACACTTCAGGTGGTATAGGAAGACTTTCATCATTTGTTGCATCTGTAGGTCTAATCATCTTAGTTGTATTGATGAGTGATGTTTTAAATACTATTCCAGTGGCTGTTTTAGTTGGTATCATGTTTATGGTTAGTATCGGTACATTTGAGTGGTCAAGCTTCTCTCGTATTAGCCGTATGCCAAGAACTGATGCTTTTGTTATGGTTACTGTAACTGTAATAACAGTTGTAGAAGATTTAGCAATAGCAGTAATTGCTGGTGTTATTATCTCTGCTCTTGCTTTTGCTTGGAAACATGCAAAAATCTTTACACGTGTTCATACTGAAGATGATGGAACTAGAGTTTACGAACTTGATGGTCCACTATTTTTTGGCTCAGCTACAACATTTGCAGATAACTTTGATATACCTCATGACCCTCCAAAAGTTGTAATAGACTTTAAAGATGCAAGGGTTATGGATTCTTCTGGTGTAGAAGCTATAGATGCAATCACTAAAAAGTACGAAGATGCAGGCAAGAACTTACTTCTTCGCCATCTTTCAGCAGACTGTAAAGCTATACTTAAAAAAGCTGGTCCACATTGTGCCTACGAAGAAGATGATCCAACTTATAAAGTTGCATACGACTATTAAAATTAAATAACTTTCATCAAAGATATAAGTCATACTTCTTGACTTGTATTTACCCTCCCCTCTTTTACCTCATTAATATCCGATTAACATGAAGATAATATCATCCCAAACTATAAATATAAATAGTGCAATATTAGAAGATAAAGTATGCACTTATTTTTATTCTTATGCCCTTTAGTTTATAATGAACCCCTAAAACTGAACCAGTAAAATTTGTTTTCTTATTTCAAAAATGATAAAATTGAAATAGAAAATATAGGGATTAAATATGAGTGTA
>NZ_JADGFC010000113.1 GCF_016744025.1 Sulfurimonas sp. | reverse complement strand
ACACTCATATTTAATCCCTATATTTTCTATTTCAATTTTATCATTTTTGAAATAAGAAAACAAATTTTACTGGTTCAGTTTTAGGGGTTCATTATACAAATACAATATAACAAATATAACAAAATACTCTGAAAATTTATTAGATAAAGTAGACTCTTTTGATATAGATGGTATTAGTGAAATATTAGATGAATATGAAATTAAAATTAAAGATTTAAAATCTAAATTATAGTTTTGAAAAGTACAGTATAATAACAAAAAAATTTTACAAAGGTTATAAAATGTCAACATATATTTTTGGACACACAAATCCTGATTCGGATTCTATAGTTGGAGCTATCTCTCTTTCATATCTAAAAAATCAAATTGGTGAAGATTGTGTACCAACTCGTCAGGGTGATATCTCTCCTGAAACTGAGTTTATTTTAAATAAATTTGGTGCAGATGTACCTGAACTTAAAACTTCTTATGCTGGTGAGAATGTTTATATCGTTGATTTTTCTGATTTAGGTCAGGCTCCTGCCGATATTGGAGAAGCCACAATCTTAGGAATATATGATCATCATAAACTTGGTGATTTAACTACTTCTGCACCATTAGAGTGTTGGATAAGACCTATTGGATGTTCTAATACAGTTATCAAAGAAGCATATGATTATCATGGTGTAGAAATTCCAAAAGATATTGCAGGAATGATGTTATGTGCAATTTTAAGTGATACTGTAATCTTTAAATCTCCAACATGTACAAAAATAGATACTAAAGTAGTTAAAGAACTAGCAGCAATAGCTGAAATACAAGACTATAAAGCTCTTGGCATGGAAATGTTTATTGTTAAATCTGCCGTACAAGGTGCAACTGCTCGTGAGTTAATTACTCGCGATTACAAAGAGTTTTCAATGGGTAATGAAAAGCTAGGAGTTGGACAACTTGAAGTAGTAGACTTAATCGTATTTGATGATATGAAAGATGATTTATTTGAAGATATGAAAAAGTTAAAAGAAGAGGGTGGCCTTCATAGTGTTATTGTTCTTTTAACAGACATAATGAAAGAAGGTTCACAGCTTCTAGTTGTAAGTGATGATAATTCTAAAATAGAAAATGCATTTGAGTGTAGACTTGAAGACTCTCAAGTATGGTTAGATGGTGTTCTTAGTCGTAAGAAACAAGTTATTCCATTCTTACAACCACAGTTTTAGACTGATAGTATGGATATTGATAACTTAGATAAGGTATATTTAGCAAAACAAAAAGTTTTTAATAGACATAATAAAAAGTTTGCTTATGAATTGTTGTTTAGGGATTATGAGTATGGAATAAGACTCTTTCCTACAAATATTAAAGCAACGTCTCATGTCTTAATCAATGTTCTTACAAATATTAATCATGTTATCAATGAACCAGGTACTATTCTTATAAACGTAGATGAAGAATTTTTACTATCAGGTTTTATCGATATTTTAGATAAAAATAAATTTATGCTAGAAATATTAGAAACAACTGATTTAACAAAAAAAGTTGTTTCTAAAATTAAAAGTTATCATAATCAAGGTTACAAAATTGCAATAGATGATTTTGATTGTAGTTTTGAAATGATTAAAAAATTCACTATAAAAGTAGATGTCCAAGCTTCAGAACCTGTTAATTTCAATAATGTAGTAATTAAGCTAAAAGAAAAAGGACTTAAGTTACTTGCTGAAAAAGTAGAGACAAAAAAAGAGTATAAAATGTGTTTTGAGATGGGTTTTGACCTTTTTCAAGGTTACTATCTTGATAAACCACAAACAGTAGAAATACATAGAACTAAAGATATTACACAGTATATTGTTCTAAATTTAATTCAGATGATAAAAGAAGAAGCTACAACTAAAGTAATAGAAGTATATATTAAACAGAGACCTGATTTATCTTTAAAGTTAGTGAAATTCTTAAATACTCAAGATAAACTTGATACAAAAGTAGAGTCTATTGTTCAAGTTATAACCCTTATTGGAAGAGATAAGTTGTTAAGATGGTTATTACTATACCTATACTCTGAAATGTCCAATACTCCTGTATCTGAAATGATTCTTGCAATAGCTGTTAATCTAGCAGGAAATATGGAAGATCATGCTATAGAAGCTGAAAAAGATAAAGCTTACCTTGCTGGAATGTTTTCTATGATAGGGGCACTTTTTGATAGTACTAACAAAGAGGTTATCGGTGACATTAAACTCGATAAAGATATTAAAGATCTTGTTATAAATAGAAAAGGCAGATTTTTATCAAGTCTTATAAAATCTGAAGTTTCAGAAAGAACATAGTTAAAGAGATTATTTATGGAAAACTTTGACAAGATAGATTTAGTAGATGTTATCTACGCCCTTGGCTTAAATGGTATAGACATAGATAAAGATAGACTTTAGTAATTATTGAATTATAAAATTATTATAATAAATTTCTTCTATCTCTCCATCACTAAGATATTGATTTAAATTATTTACTATCTCTTTTTTCATCTTCTTATTTGTTACTCTTGCATTTTCATTATTAGATATAACATTAATAACAGCATTTCTTAAAACAACACCCTTATCAAGTATTTCATCTTCTACACTATCTCCACCAAACCAATTAATGCCTTTTTTCTCTTTAAACTTTAAAGATATGTTCGTCGTTAGCTTTCTATTTCCAGAAATATTCATAGTAAAATCACCAAGACTTGCCATATCTCCTTTTTTTATTTTAACGTTAGTTGTGTAGAACATCTCTTTTGCTATTGCAATTTTTTCTTTTGATGGAGTTAATATTTGTGCTCTTCCCGAATTTAGACCATTGTCTTTTTCATTATACTTTTTGAGATTGTTAAATTTTGATTGAGACACTCCATACGCCAATACAAGAACTACAATAAGGGTGATAGTAACAATTGTAAATATTTTAATTATTTTGTTAATCATTTTTGTCTCCTTTTAATTATTCAGTGTAAAGGTATCGTTTGATTTTTTTCGTTGGAGTCTTTACAAAAGGCTCTATTTGTTCCATAAATTTTATAATTTTAGAAGAAGCAGCAACTTGTGTATTTACTTCTAAACGCATCTCTTCTAGGAGCTTTATGATATCTTCACTAACCTTAGCATCTGTCTTTTTATTAGCATGAAATTTTTCATCCATCAGTTCATAATCCAAATGTACTCTAGCTACAAGTTTGCCATCTTGTTCCATTACAAGAGAATCAAGTACACCTTCGTTTTGATTTATTACAGATTCTAGTTGTTCAGGATAAATATTTTTTCCATCAGAAGAAATAATTACATTTTTACTTCGGCCTCTAATAAATAGAAAACCTTCATCATCCATATAGCCTAAATCTCCAGTTAAGAACCAATCACCTTCCATAACTTCTAGAGCTTTTTCTTTATCTTTATAGTACCCAAGCATTACACTAGGTGATTTAGCAATAATTTCACCTTCTCCAGTTATAGGATTAGGGTCTTTTATTTTTAGTTCAACACCATAAAAAGCTGGACCAGTTGATTTAAACTTAGGACTTAAACTTAAATTTGTTCCGGCTAAAAGAGGAGCGGTTTCAGTTAGACCATAACCAATAGTGTAAGGAAACTCTGCTTCAATAAGAAATTTTTCTACAAAAGGGGATAGTGGAGCACCACCAATACCGAAAAATTTTAATCTTCCTCCAAATGTTTCTATCAGTTTTTTACCGGCTATCTTATTTAATTTTTTTCTTACATATGGAATCTTATATAGAAGTCTCATAAGTAAAGACCCTGTAAACTTTGGTAAAACTTTATTTTTGTAGATTTTTTCTATAATTAGAGGCACGCTTAGCATCATCGTTGGTTTGACAACTGAAAAAGCTTTTAAAAGTACGCTTGGAGTAGGTGCTTTATCTATATACACAATGCTTGCACCGTTAAGAATTGGAACAATAAGCCCAACTGTACATTCGTATGTATGTGCTAGTGGTAAAATAGATAAAAATGTGTCATTATTGTTAATGTCTAATATGCAAAAAGTAGAAAGAGCATTTGTTACAAGGTTTTTATGAGATAGCATTACTCCTTTTGAGTGACCTGTTGTTCCAGATGTATATATAAGAGCAGCTAAATCATCTTCTTTTACAACTGTCGTTGAGTTAGAAATTTTCTTTGCTATATCTTTTGTTTTTTTAGCTAAATCTGCAAAATGATGTTTATTTCTTGTTTCATCAATAATTTCTAAATTGTCTAACCTTACAACAAAACGTATATTTGAACCGCTACTTTCTTCTATTGTTGCTAAATGTTTTTCTGATACAAATACAGCCTTAGCCTCTGAGTGTCTAAGAATATGGTGAACATCTGATGGATGAAAGTCTGGAAGAACAGGTACGATAACAGCACCCATATAAGTAACACTAAAGTATGCTACTCCCCAATTTGGCATGTTTTCACTTAGTAAAACAACCTTATCTCCTTGTGAGATGCCGTTTTCTTGTAGTAGTTTAACCATCTGTTTAACTTTTTCACCAAGCTCTGAGTAGAGCATTGGTGTCTGTCCAACTTTAGCAAGTGCATTACTACCTCCAAATATTGACACAGACCTGTTCAATAAGCTTGGAAGTGTAAAGTTTTCTAAATCTTCATAGGGGTAGTTCATATATAATCTCTTATTTTAAATTGATTTAGTACTATTATACATAAATATTGCAAAAATTGGATTAGCTTGAGCAGAAGAAGTAAAATGAAACAACCATCACGAGATACTATAACATTTACTGAAAAAGATTTTCTTCCAACTACTAGGGCAGAAATGGACGTATTTGGATGGGATCAGTGTGATATTATCTTAGTAAGTGGAGATGCATATATAGACTCTCCTTTTATAGGTGTAGCTATGGTTGGACGTATGCTTGAGCGTATGGGATATAGAGTAGGAATGATAGGTCAGCCCGATATCAAAAGTGATATAGATATCAAAAGACTTGGCGAGCCTAGACTTTACTGGGGAGTAAGTGGTGGTAGTGTTGATAGTATGGTATCTAACTATACTGCTACTAAAAAATTTAGAAACTCTGATGATTATACTCCTGGTGGAAAAAATGATAAAAGACCTGATCGTGCTCTAAGTGTTTACTGTAACCTTATTCGTAGATATTTTAAAGATACTGTTCCTTTAGTTCTTGGTGGAATTGAAGCATCTTTAAGACGAGTTAGTCACTATGATTATTGGGCTAATAAAATGAAAAAACCAATCCTCTTTGACTCAAAAGCTGATATTCTTATCTACGGTATGGGAGAGATTGCATTAGAACAACTAACTCATGCACTAGAAAATGGTGATGACTATAGAGATATAAGAGGTGTTAGTTACATTTCAAAAGAGCCAAACCATGAATACATACAACTACCTTCTCATCAAGATTGTTTAGATGATAAGGAGAAGTATATAGACCTTTTTGATGACTTCTATGATAATAATGACCCAATAAATGCAAAAGGACTTTGTCAGCCAGTTGATACTCGTTTTCTAATTCAAAATCCTCCTTGTGACTATTTAGATGAGAAAGAAATGGATGCTAACTCCAATCTTCCTTTTACAAGAGAACTGCATCCTTACTATGCGAAGATGGGTAAAGTAAAGTGTTTAGAGACTATTAAGTTCTCTATCATGACTCACCATGGATGCTGGGGAGAGTGTAACTTCTGTGCTATCGGTGTTCACCAAGGTAGAACTATTCGTACTCGTACAGAATGCAACATACTTGAAGAAGCAAAAGAGTTTAACAAGTATAAGGACTACAAAGGCATCATAAGTGATGTTGGAGGTCCAACTGCTAATATGTATGGTTATGATTGCTCTAAGAAGCTTAAAAAAGGTACATGTGATGATATTCGTTGTGTAGATGCAGATCGTTTATGTAAGGTTATGCATGTAGACCATGGAAGAAACATAAACTTGCTTAGAAAGGTAAGAGAAGTTGAAGGTGTTAGAAAAGCCTTTGTAGCATCTGGTGTTAGGTATGATCTTATTACTGCAGATAAAAAACATGGTTATTCTTATTTAAAAGAGATGGTAGAGCATCATATATCAGGACAGATGAAAGTTGCACCTGAACATACACAACAACATGTTCTAGAACTTATGGGTAAACCAGGTAAAGAGACTCTTGTTGACTTTAAGAAGATGTATGACAAGCTAAATAAAGAAGCAGGAAAACCACAGTTTTTAACTTACTATCTTATTGCAGCGCATCCGGGTTGTGAAGAAAAAGATATGCATGAGCTAAAGCGCTTTACTACGGATGAGCTTAAGATGAATCCTGAGCAAGCTCAAGTATTTACTCCAACACCAAGTACATACTCTGCTGTTATGTACTATACAGAACTAGACCCAAAGACTCGTAAAAAAATCTTTGTAGAAAAAGACACTAAAAGAAAAGAAAAACAAAAACAAATAGTAGTAAAAAAAGATTCTTTTTCTAGTGGATTTTCTTCTTAAGCATAACGCAAGAAGAAAATTTATTTATATTTCAAAATTTAACCTTTTCACTTAATAAATCTCATAATATATGCAATCAAATGCTTTTAGATTATATAATATTGTCATATCTTTGTCATTTATTTATAAATAGGACAACTATACGACAATGTTATAATATAATGCATTTTAACATAAAAAGGATGTTTAAAATTGAACAATATAAAATATATTTGTAATTTTAGTCTTAAAATAGGTGTTTTATATATTGAGTCTGAAAGAAATATTAGAGAAGACAATTATGCCTTTATCACAATGTTTAATAATTTTGGAATAGTGCTTGAGATTGATAAAGTTAAATTTAGACTTTACCATTTAACTAAAAGTACTCAAAAATTATAATAAGAATAAGTATGCATAATAAAGCAAAAGAAATAGAATTTGAGTGCTTAAATTCTATCGGAAATACTTTTGAACTAGAAAGCGTGATTTCAGAAGTTATGATAACTTACTATCGCCAAACGAAAGCTATGTATGTTAGCTACTCAACAAAAGTAGATAATGAAAACATATTTATTAATATAGGTGTCTTCTACAAAACAGTTTTTGATATAAAAAAGTTAGAAGAAAAAAAATGTCTTACTTATATAGATAATCAATACAACATCGTAATTTTAGATTTAAAAATAGGATATTTAACTTTTGTATATAAAGATAGACATGCAGATATAGATTATCTAGTATCTTTAATTAGTATGTTTCAACAAAAAATAAATTTTGCTATTAGTGCTTGTCTCGGTGTGTTAGAACTAGAAAATTTTAATAAAGAACTTAAAAATAAAATTAAGCAGTCTATTAAAAAAATTTCTAAACATGAAAAGCTTTTACTTGTAAAATCAAAAAATATTCTTATGGGAGAGATGATAGAGATAATTACACATCAGTGGAGACAACCTGTTACAGCAATAGGCTTGATATCCAATAACGTTATGTTAAATATGTTACTTGGTGAACTTGATATGAAAATATTACAAGAGGACTTAGATGGTATAAATAAACAAGTGAAATACCTCTCTAATACTATTGATGATTTTAGAGATTTTTTTAAAGAGGGTAAAAAAGAAGAAGTATTTATCTTAAGTGATGTTATAAAAAATAGTATAGCTATTTTAGAAAAACAATTTATTGAATCGAGTATAGAATTGACATTTGAAAATAATTGCTTAGATACCAAACTTACTACATTTAAAAGTGAATTAATGCAAGCTCTAATAAATATAATTTCAAATGCAAAAGAAGCTTTTTCTCCAGATATAAAAAATAGATATTTAAATATTTCTTGTAATAAAGGTAGGAAAAATGTCTACATTATAATCTCAGACAATGCAGGTGGAATAAAAAATGATATTATTGAAAAAATATTTGACCCATACTTTTCTACCAAAAAACAAAAAAATGGAACGGGCTTAGGATTGTACATTTGTAAAATAATTATTTGTGAGCATTTAAAAGGTGATTTAAGAATAAAAAATAAAGACAATGGAGCTACATTTATTGTCACATTACCATTAATAAAGGAGTCTACAAATGAATAAAAGTTACATTCTTAAGCTTCAAAAGCTTTGTTATGGATTGAAAGTTCTCTATGTTGAAGATGATGAAAATATTTCAAAACAAGTGCATCGTATTTTAAATAGGATATTTGATCATATAGATATAGAAGTAGATGGAAAAAGTGGATTAGAAAAGTATGAAGAGCATAATCATGATATAGTTATTACAGATCTATCAATGCCAATTATAAATGGGATAGTTATGTCTCATAAGATAAAACAAAAGAATAAAGATCAAATGATTATTGTTACATCTGCCCATAATGAAATGAAATACATGAGTAAATTAATAGATATAGGAGTAAATAAATTTATTTATAAGCCCATTAATCTCAAGAATATATTAGAAGTATTGGCTAAAACATCTATAAAAATTCTTAAGGATAAAAAGAAAAAGATAAAACATAATGTATGTGCTATTAATAATCCAACTGTAATTATAGATGGCAATAAAATAAAACATGCAAATGAGTCTTTTAAAAAATATTTTTTAAAAGATTCTGATGGTGATGTATGTGAATTTAGACTAAGTTGTATGTTTAAAGATAAAAA
>NZ_JADGFC010000112.1 GCF_016744025.1 Sulfurimonas sp. | reverse complement strand
CCATTCCGAACCCAGAAGCTAAGCCTCTCATCGCTGATAATACTGCACCTTTCAGGTGTGGAAACGTAGGTCGCTGCCTAGTTGATCAATTTACTTACTACAACACAATCAATCATTACATCTCAATTTATTATTAACTATCTTTTTACTTTTATTATTCTTTACCTTTCTATTATTGATAATTATGGTATTATTTCATATATTATTTTAGGATTATTTATGAAAAAATATATTAAAAATCAAATTAAAAAATCTTACGAAACTAAACAAGCTATTTATGAAAATGAAGAGTTATTAAATAAAATTTCAGAAGTCACTAAACTATGTGTTAAATTGTATAGAGGTTCAAATAAGACTATTCTAGCTGGTAATGGCGGTAGTGCTGCTGACGCACAGCATATTGCAGCAGAACTAGTTGGAAGATATGGTTTTGATAGACCATCAATTCCATCACTTGCTCTTACTACAGATACATCTAATCTAACTGCTATTGGAAATGATTATGGGTATGATAAAGTTTTTTCTCGTCAATTAGAAGGTATGGGACAAGAAGGTGATATATTTATAGGTATTTCAACATCTGGAAATTCTATTAATATTATTAATGCATTTAATAGTGCAAAAGAAAAAGGAATTACTACTGTTGCTTTGGTTGGTCGTGATGGTGGTGAAATGGCAAAATTAGCAGATTATGCTCTGATTGTTCCATCTGATTCTACTCCAAGAATACAGGAATCCCATATACTTATTGGTCATATTATATGCGATATTATCGAAAAAGAAATATTTGCTGATGGTGTAAACTAATTATATATGAATAAAGCACTTTTTCTTGATCGTGATGGAGTCATTAATGTCGAAAAGGACTATATCTATAAGATAGAAGATTTTGAATTTATTGATGGAATTTTTGAACTTTGTAAATACTACACTAATTTAGGCTTTTTAATTGTTGTTGTAACTAATCAATCTGGTATAGCTAGAAATTTTTATACTGAAAATGATTTTGATATATTAACTTCTTGGATGTTAAAAGAATTTCTTTCTCATGAAATAGATGTAAAAAAAGTTTATTTCTGTCCCCATCACCCTGATATATCTGGTCAATGTACATGTAGAAAACCTAATCCAGGTATGTTACTTCAGGCATCTAAAGAGCTTGAAATTGATCTTAAAAAATCTATAATTATAGGTGATAAAGAAAGAGATATTCTAGCTGGTATTAATGCTGGTCTTACCAATACATATCTGTTTGATGAAAGTAATACTATTAAAGTTTCCCAAGCGGGTGAAATTATTTCAAAATTAGAGGATATTTATAGTGTTAATTCTTAATAGTGGTGGTACATTCAATAATAGATATAATCCATTAAATGCTGAACTTGAAGTTCCATATGATAATAATGCTATTGAAAGAATACTACAAAGTGCACATATAGATTATGATTTAGCCGGTGTTGTTTATAAAAATAGTTTAGATATGGATATGAACGATAGAAAGATGCTCGCTAGTATTATTATGGAATCAAAAGATGATACATTTATTATTATTCACGGTACAGATACTATGAATATTACAGCTGAATTTTTATCAGAAATATTTGATGATAGAAAAATTATACTCACAGGCTCTATGAAACCTTTTGAGATAGATAATGTTGAAGCAAGCTTAAACTTAGGAATAGCTATTGGTTTTATTAAATCAAATCCTCAAAATGGTGTTTATATAACAATGAATGGATTTGTACAACCTTGTCAAAATATTGTTAAAAATAGAGTATTAGGAAAGTTTGAGCTTGTTAAATGATGTAGTATGTAGTCACTGTCACCTGAAGTTTGATGAATCAGTTATGATTAAAGAAGGAAGCCATTTCTTTTGTTGTAATGGTTGCCAAGGTGTTTTCAATTTGTTAAGTAATGAAGGATTAGATAGTTTTTATGATAAGACTTCTAACACTAAACTGACTCCTCCTACAAAAAAATATGAAGACTCATCAAGTTTTAACACAGAATCTTTTAGAGATGCTTTCATTAAAACAAACAATGATGGTTTTAATGAAGTGTCGTTGATAATTGAAGGAATCCACTGTTCAGCTTGTGTATGGTTAAATGAGAAAGTATTACATAGAATGGATGGTGTAATAGAAGCAAATATAAATTTTACAAATAATAAAGCAACGATTATTTGGGCTGATAATATTGTAAAACTATCTTCAATAATTGATATGATTCGTTCCATCGGCTATAACGCTTTTGCGTATGATGCATCTATTCAAGAACTTCATGCAAATAAAGAAAGAAAATCTTATTATTTAAAAATGGCAGTTGCTATCTTTGCATCTATGAATATTATGTGGATTGCTGTAGCTCAATATGCAGGTTATTTTAGTGGAATAACACAAGATATAAAAACAATTTTAAATGTAGCAGAAGGAATACTAGCTACTCCAGTTTTATTTTATAGCGGATGGGTCTTTTTTAAAGGTGCATATTACGGTCTTAAAACAAAAGTTATCAATATGGATATCTTAGTAGCAACAGGAGCATTATTAACTTATCTATACTCTATCTATATTACAATCACCCAACATGGAGAAGCTTATTTTGATTCAGTAAGTATGATTATTACTTTCGTGTTAATTGGTAAGTTCTTAGAAGTACTTAGTAAAAAGAATGCAGCTGATACTTTAGATATTATTGGTAGGCATATTCCTAGTGAAGTAAATATAATAATAGATGGTAATGTTCTTGCATGTAAACTAACTAATGTAAAAATTGGAGATATAGTTGTTATTGCATCTGGAGAGAAAGTCTTACTTGACGGTGAAATTGTTAAAGGAGAAGGTTCTTTTGATGAATCAAGCTTAACTGGTGAGAGTAATCCGATATACAAAAAAATTGCTGATAATATAATTAGTGGAACAACAAGCATAGATGCAGATATACACTTTAGAGCATCCAAAGATTTTAAACATTCAACACTTTCAAATCTTGTTACTCTTTTAGAATCAGCAATAAATAAAAAACCTAAAATCCAACAAATGGCAAATAAGTTGTCAGAACACTTCTCATCAGCTATTCTAGCCTTTTCATTTTTAACATTTTTTGTTTGGTTGCTTCTTGGAAATAGTTTTGAAATCTCTTTTATGATTGGTATATCAGTTATTGTTATAGCATGTCCTTGTGCTTTGGCTTTAGCAACACCGGTAGCCACATTAGTTGGACTTAGTATAGGAGCTAAAAAAGGAATACTTTTTAAAGAAGCGGCTCAATTAGAAACTATGGCCAAGGTTGACACTTTAGTTTTAGATAAAACAGGAACACTAACCATAGGAAAGCCAGAAGTCGTTAATACTAACATATATGGTGATTTTGACAAAGTATTATTATACTCGCTTACAAAACAATCTAAACACCCTGTGGCATCTGGTATATGTAAATTTTTAAAAGAAGAAAATACAAATATACAAGAAATAATATTCGATGAATTTTCTCAGATAGCAGGATCTGGTATAAAGGCTAAATATAATGATATAGAAGTTTTAGGTGGTAATTTTAAACTTTTGCAAGAGAATAATATATCAATAGATTTTATAACGGATAACACAGTCTTCTGCTATGTAGTTAATAATAAACTCCTTGCAATATATGAATTAAGTGATAAGATAAAAGATGGAGCTTTAGAGCTTGTAGAAGACTTACAAAGAAGAAATATAAATACTGTTATGCTTACTGGTGATAATGAGCATATTTCAAAAAAAGTTGCACTACAAGTTGGTATTACGGACTTACTTTATGAGCAAACTCCAGAGAATAAGGCTGAGTATATAGATAGCCTTCACAAGCAAAATAAAACAGTAGTGATGGTTGGAGATGGAGTAAATGATATATTAGCCCTGTCCTCTGCTGACATAGGAATAGTAATGGGTAGTGGAAGTGATATAGCTGTAGAAGTTAGTGATGTTGTTTTACTTAATAACTCTCTAAAGTCACTTCATGATTCTTTCAAAATTAGTAAAACAACTTACGGATTGATAAAGCAGAATTTATTTATATCTTTAGCCTATAATGCTATTACTATTCCATTAGCTATGGCAGGTTTTGTAATTCCACTTGTAGCTGCAATATCAATGTCTGTTAGCTCATTATTAGTTGTTGGTAATTCAATGAGAATAAGATATAAATGAAAAAAAAATTAAAGGGTTTAAATGGATAACTGGGTAATTACAATGATGCTTGGAGCTTCTATCTTTTTAGGAGCAATTGCACTTTTTGCTTTTCTTTGGGCTATTAAAAATGGTCAATTTGATGATGAAGAGAAATTTTTAAATGCTGCAAAATTTGACGGGGTAGACGAACTTAATGATGCAATAAAACAAGAACAGAAAAAAGAAGCTTTGAAGAAAAGTTATAGACCAGAATAAAAGTTTTGAAGAATAAGGTCACCCCACTTACGCTTTAGCGACGGGGGTGTCGGCATTTAGTGCCAAAAATTATTTACCTATAGTTTGTGAGAAAGCATCTAAATCAGCGTCAGAATATTTTCCAACTTGACCTTTCATAAGACCTTTCATTGGACCACCATAAGTTCCAGCTTTATAGCCTTTAAGTGCAGCAGAGATCTCAGCGTGAGTCATGATAGCAACATTTTTAGACTTACCTAGAGCTTTTTTACTCCAGTCAGCACCATGACAAGAAGTACATGCTTTACCATTCACTGCTGCCATTGAAGCTGTTGCTAGTGCTAAAGTAGCGATTGAAGCGATTACGATTTTTTTCATTTGATTTCCTCAGTATTAATTTTCAAGCCAATTATAGTGATTTGACTCTTAAATACATGTTAATGAATTATAGTGTATGATTTTATTAAAATTAATACGACATGGATAAGTAAATGAGATATATAGAAGATGACTTAAAAGAAAAAACAATTTTAATAACTGGTGGAGCCGGATTTATAGGCTCTAACTTAGCTTTTTATTTTCAATATAATCATCCAGAAGCAAAGGTTGTTATTGTCGATAGTTTTAGAAGTGGCGAAACATTTTCAAATGCTAATCTAAAAAGCTTTGGACACTTTAAAAATTTAATAGGCTTTCGTGGCGAGGTCATAAGTGGAGACATAAATGACAAAGAGCTGCTTCTAGATTTAGAAATAAACTATAAATTTGACTATATATTTCATGAAGCTGCTATTTCTGACACAACAGCATTAGAACAAGATTTAATGATAAAAACAAATGTAAATGCGTACAAAGATCTTTTAGAGTTAGCCTTAAGACATGACGCGAATATGATATATGCCTCTTCTGCTGCAACTTATGGAAATGCTGAGTCTCCTCAAAAAGTTGGTAGAGAAGCTCCTCAAAATGTTTATGGTTTTTCTAAATTAAGTATGGATAACTTAAGCCGTGAATATATGAAAAATTGTGACATTTCTATTGTAGGGTTAAGATATTTTAATGTTTATGGAGCTGGTGAGTACTTTAAAAATAGTACTGCTTCTATGGTACTTCAATTTGGACATCAAATATTATCTGGAAAAAACCCTAGACTATTTGAAGATAGCGATAAAATCCTTCGTGATTTTATATATATAGAAGATATTATTCAAGCTAATATTAAAGCCATGAACCCTAAAGAGAGTGGCATCTATAATGTAGGAACAGGAAAAGCTAGAAGTTTTCAAGATATAGTTGACATACTTCAAATTGAACTTGGCACAAGTCTTACTTGTGAATATATTCCAAATCCTTTTATTGGTAGTTATCAGTTTCACACAGAAGCAGATATAGATGCAACTCGAGAAGCTTTAGGCTATGAGCCAAGGTTCGAGATGGAAGAAGCTATCAAGTCTTATGTAAGTGAAATAAAAAGAATATACGATGAAGAAGTAAAGTAATGCAAACTCTTAAAAATTATACTCCAAAGATATTAGTCGTTGGTGATCTAATGATAGATCATTATCTATGGGGTAGTTGTGATAGAATTTCTCCAGAAGCACCTGTACAAGTTGTTGATATATCCAAAGAAACAACTGTACTTGGAGGAGCTGGTAATGTTATCAACAATCTTAATGCTCTTGGTGCAGAGGTTAGTGTTAGTAGTGTAATTGGTGATGATGATAATGGTTTAGAACTTAAGGAAATGCTTCACAGTATTAATGTTGATAGCTCAAATTTAATAGTTCAAACAAGCAGAAAGACTTCTAAAAAAAGTCGTATAATAGCTGTGAGTCAGCAAATACTTAGATATGATAAAGAGAGTAAGAATGAGATTGAGAGTGAATCTGTTGAAAAAATCATAGATTCTATTTCAAGTAATATAACTTCTTTCGATGCTGTAATTCTTTCTGATTATGGAAAAGGTGTTTTAACTCCTGAACTTTGTCAAGGGATTATATCTCTTGCAAATAAGAATAAAATAAAAGTTCTTGTGGACCCAAAGGGAAGTGATTTCTCAAAATACAAAGGCGCATATCTTTTAACACCTAATAAAAAAGAGGCTGTGTTAGCAACAAATATAGATATAAAAGATGATGTTTCTTTAAAAAAAGCACTTTTAAAATTAAAAAAAGAAATTGATTTAGATATTTCTCTTATTACACTATCTGAAGATGGAATAGCAACTTATGATAATGAAGTTAAGATATTTCCAACAGTTGCCAAAGAAGTATTTGATGTTACCGGTGCTGGTGATACAGTTATTGCATCTATCGCATTTGGGCTTAGTGCTAAAAAAAGTATAGAAGAAACAGCATCTTTTGCAAATTTAGCTGCGGGAGTTGTAGTTGGAAAGATTGGTTCTGCTACTGTTACATTAAATGAGATTGAAGAATATGAAGCTTCTTTGCATAAAAGTACATCAGATGCACATATTAAAAGTTTTAAAGACATAAATCAAATTGTAAATCGTTGTAAAGATAGTGGCAAAAAAGTTGTATTTACTAATGGATGTTTTGATATTTTACATGTCGGTCATGTGAAATACCTTCAAGAAGCAAAAAGTTTTGGTGATATTTTAATTGTTGGCTTAAACTCAGATGAATCTGTTTCAAGACTCAAAGGACCAAGTCGTCCTATTAATATCGTTCAAGATAGAGCTTATATATTAGCGGCACTAGAAGCTGTAGATTTTGTTGTTCCTTTTGAAGAAGACACTCCTTATGATCTTATCAAAATGATAGGACCTGACACCCTTGTAAAGGGTGGTGATTATAAAGGTAAGGATGTTGTTGGAACTGAATTTGCTTGTGAGCTAAAACTGGTGGATTTTGTCAATGGCAAAAGTACAACAAAAACAATTCAAAAAATAGAAGGAAAATTATGTTAAAAAAACTTGGACTAATTACCATTTGTGCAGGTTCAGTCTTTGCTATGAACAATGCAGAGCTTAATTTAAATGATAAAGATTTAGAAGTTGGCGTAAAATTTGATATGGGTCAATATAATGAAAATGTTGAGCCAGAAAGTGTATTTTTTGGTGGAAAAATTATCAAAGGTTCTAACGATAATAGCGATTATTCAAGTGGCAGTGATATTGAAGAATTTTTAGAAGCAAATTTATTAGTTCAAACAAAAGTTGAAGAGACTGATTCCACATTTGGTATGGGAATTAAATTTAATTATACTAAGAATTATGCTTCTATCCCACTGGGTTTAGAACTCAAGTATAGAATTGACGCGGTTGAAGAATATCCTGTTTATGTTAAAGGTTCTCTATATTATGCCCCAACAGTACTTTCTTTTAGAGATTCAGAAAACTTTTTTGAATATAGAATACAAGCTGAACTTGAAGTTATGAAAAATGCCATTGTATCTCTTGGTTATAGATCTATAGACACTAATTATGATAGTAAAAGTGGTGGAGATGTAAACTATAACAAGTCTTTATATCTTGGAGTGAACTTCTCTTTTTAATTGGATCAATAGCTCTTTTTAGAGCTATGATTTATCTTTTCGTGCGGCTTTATAAAAAAGCTTCTGAGTTGAAATATCTTTTGGTATCGGACTTTCATTTAAAATATGCTCACTTAATATTTTTGCTAAGTATGGAGCAAAAACAAATCCTCTCGATCCCAAAGCGTTAATAATATAGGTATTTGGATAATAATCTAAACAATCTTGCGAAATTTTTGTACCATTTTTTATCGATGGATGCTTTTTTAATGAACTTTCATAATTTACTATTTTTCCAATAAGAGGGAAATAACTTTTGATTGTGGCTCTTGCCCCTTTATAAGTTTTCACTACTTCTAAGTCTTCTAAATTTATTAATTCCTTAGCTTTACTTAAAAGAGAATTTACTTGATCTTTTTCCTGATCTACATAAAAGTTACATTTATCGCAAGTTGTAATACATTCTAATTGTGAAGAATCATGTCTATCATGAGTTGCACCAATCGCAACCATACCATCTTTTTTATTAGTAGATATAGAAATTGATTTATGTATATTAAAAGGAATATTTGTACTTGTCTTTACATCAATTCTAAGTCCAAAAATAGGAGATATATTAAAATATGGATGACTAACAAGAGATTTACTTACCCCTTGAGCTAGAATTATTTTTTTAGCTTTAATATCTTCTACGTAGTATATATTATCTTTAAAAATCAACTTATAAATATCTTTTTTATAAAAGTCACAATCCTCTACCATCT
>NZ_JADGFC010000111.1 GCF_016744025.1 Sulfurimonas sp. | reverse complement strand
GGATATTTTAAATAATGCAGGAGCAATGACCTATTTACTTTAGAAAGATAATGATATAATAATCATATGAATCACTTAAAATTAGATATAAAGAAATATCGATACCAAATATCGCAGTTAAGAAAATATACGAAAAATATGAATATATTGATGGCAGAAGATTACATTATTCTACATAATAATTTAAAAAAAATATTAAGTTCGTTATTTGATAATGTAGATGCTTCTGTAGATGGTAAAGAAGCTCTTGAACTGTATAATAATAAGCATGAACAAAATGAATCATATGACATAGTACTAAGTGATATAGCAATGCCATATGTTGATGGAGTAGAGTTAACAAGAATAATTAAAAAAATAAATCCATCTCAAGAGATCATAATTTTATCTGCGCATAAAGAAGTAGACTATCTCTTAGAGTTTATAAATCTTGGAGTTCGTCGATTTATACCAAAACCAGTAGTACTAGAATATTTTTTAGATGAGCTCTATCTTGCTTGTTCAGATATATATACTCAAAGTGAGCTTTTAAATATTATTCATCTATCAAATAATATTTTTTATAACAAAGGTGAAAAGTTTTTATATATGGATGGCATGCCAATTATCTTAAGTGCTTATGAGAGGTTAATAATTGAAAAACTTATTTTAAAACTAAATTTAAGTGTCTCAACCGATGAGATAGTAAGCCACCTTTACAACTGTGATAAAGATGTTAATCCTGAAAATATCAGAAAATTGATGTATAGGCTAAGACAAAAACTTCCTAAAGATTTTATTCAAAGCATGCATGGTGTTGGATATAGATTAGTGCAGCAAGTTGAGAATAAGTCAATATGAATTTTAAAGAATTAACTATTGCATATAAATGTTTGGCAGCTATTGGAAATTCACTTGAGTTTAATAGTATGGTGTTTGAAATATTATGTACATTCTCTCGTAGAACTAATGCTATTTCTAGTTGTTACTATTCAAACAATTCAGATCAAGGTCCTATATTAAAATTAGGAACGGATATGGACTTTATATTTAATACAAAAAAAATCAAAAATCAAAAGTACATAATAGAAACGTATAATGATTTACATATTATTATTCTACCTTTGAGATATGGATACTTAGAGTTTACCTATAAAGAGATTGATGAGTCTTTTCAAGCTTATGCTGTAATGTTTGGAGATTTTCAAAACAAGATAAATGTATCAATAGCATCTTGCACAGGAGTAGAACGTTTAGAGAGATTAAATGAAGATCTTCTAACTAGTATTGAAAATTCAGCAAGTAAAGTAAAAAAACATGAAAAAATGTTAGTATATCAAGCTAAGCATGCAAGTATGGGTGAGATGCTAGAAATGATAGCTCATCAATGGAGGCAACCAATTACTGCTATTGGTATGGTTGCCAATTCAATATTATTTGATTTAGTATTAGATGAATTAGATGAAGATGAATTAAAAAAACAACTTGATGATATAAATGAACAAGTTGATTTTTTATCAAATACAATTGATGATTTTAGATGTTTTTTTAAAGAAGATAAAATAAAAGAAAATTTATCTCTTAACAGTTTAATAAATCGTACTGTTAATTTTGTTAAAAGACAATACACAGATAATAAAATTAAAATTATACAAGAACAGATAGATAAAGATGTCTATCTAGAAGTATTAAAAAATGAATTAATGCAAACTATATTAAATATACTTAATAATGCTCAAGAAGCCTTTAATGAAATGACAGATGATAAAATAGAAAAGATTTTAAGTATTAGATGGAATATAAATAATGAAAATATTGAGATTTATATTAAAGATAATGCAGGTGGTATTAAAGAAGATATTATTGAAAGTATATTTGAAGCATATTTTTCAACAAAAAAAGATAAAAATGGAAGTGGACTTGGTCTGTATATATCAAGAATAATTATTACAGAGCATCTCAAAGGCAATATTTATGCACAAAATATTGATGATGGAACTATGTTTACAATAGTATTACCATTAAACAAAAAAACTACTAGTAAAGATATAAGTAACTAATATATACACAAGTATAAATATCTATTGCAAAAATTGTTCCAACTCTTACATTCTTTTTAGTTTTTTTACTCTACAATACTCTAAACAAATAATTATAAAGTATAAATACATGAGAATAGACAAATTTTTAAATTCAGTAAATATCACTAAAAGACGTTCTGTAGCACAGGATATGATAAGTAACAAAGTTGTTCTTATCAATGATGTCATAGCAAAGGCAAGTAAAAACGTTGAGGTGGGAAGTATTATTAGTATTAACTACCTTAATGAGACAAAAAAATATCAGGTAATACAGATACCAACAAATAAATCAACTCCAAAATCTTTACAAGACCAATATATAAAGGAAGTGTAATGACTTACAATAAAGCCAAAGAAGAATTTACTTCACTTTTTAATCATGAAATGAGTGACTCACAGATGCGAGAGTTATTAGTTGGTATAAAACTAGATGAACATACATCAGTTGAAGCTATTGCAGCAGCAGCAGAAGTGATGAGAAGTAATGCAATTTCTTTGCCTATATCCCAAGAGATTCGTCAAAAGGCTATAGATGTTGTTGGAACAGGTGGAGACAAGATAGGAAGTT
Organism: Sulfurimonas sp.; assembly: GCF_016744025.1. GTDB lineage: Bacteria > Campylobacterota > Campylobacteria > Campylobacterales > Sulfurimonadaceae > Sulfurimonas. The sequence continues at coordinate 6,067 of NZ_JADGFC010000111.1, read as the reverse complement.
TTAATATCTCATCTACGGTTGCACTTCTGGTAGCTGCATCTGGAAGTTATGTTGCAAAACATGGTAGCCGTTCTGTTACTTCAAAGTCAGGTAGTGCTGATATGTTTGAAAAGCTTGGAGTTAGACTAGATTTAAGTATACAAAATAGCGCAAGACTTTTAGAAGAGTCTGGATTCACTTTTATGTTTGCACAAAATCACCACCCAGCGATGAAGTTTATTATGCCTGTTAGAAAAAGTATCCCAGATAAGACTATCTTTAATATCCTTGGGCCTTTAACTAATCCTGCTGGAGTAGAAAAATTATTGCTTGGTGTTTTTGATAAATCATTTGTTGCAAAAATGGCAGAAGCTTTAAAAATCAATGGAGCAAAATCAACAATGGTTGTAAGTTCTAAAGAAGGTATGGATGAGATTAGCATCTCTGATGTTACTTATGCTTCGAGACTTCATAATGGACAAGTTCATGAGTTTGAAATAGATCCGCAGGAGTACGCAATTAAACGAGTTCCACTAAAAGCTATAATTGGAGGAGACGCATCTTTTAATGCTGGTATCTTACATAATATTTTTGACTCAAATGCTACAGATGCACAAAGAGATATAGTACTTATTAACGCTGCATCTGCTCTTATGGTTGATGGAGTAGCTCGTGATATCCAAGATGGACTTGAAATTGCAAGAGAAGTGATAAAAAAAGGAAAAGCCAAAGAAAAACTAAAACAAATCATAGAAATTTCAAATAAATTATGATAAATTATCAACTTAATTTAGATGAACTTCATGTTTTAGTAGATGAAATCAGCAAGAAATTTCAAAATGGAGTTATAATCTTAAGAGGTGACTTAGCATCTGGAAAGACAACTTTTGTAAAAGTACTTGCTTTGCATCTAGGTATAGAAGACGATGTAACTTCACCTACATTTTCTCTTCAACAATGTTATGGAGATAAAGTATTTCACTATGATATTTACAATCATGGAATAGATCATTTTATATCTTTGGGTATGTTAGAAGAGTTAGATAAAGATGGACTTCACTTAGTAGAGTGGGGTGACGATAAATTGACAGAAATTTTAGATTCTGCAGGTATGAAAATATTAACAATTACAATTGAAAAACTAGATGACAATAGTAGAAACTATGAGGTAGATTATGCACACGCTTAAAGCAGTTGATTTAAAAAAACGAATAAAAGATTTAGAAATAGTAAAAGGCATGAGCCTAGAAGTAAGCAGTGGAGAAGTTGTTGGTCTTCTTGGTCCAAACGGTGCTGGTAAGACTACTACATTTTATATGATATGTGGACTTGTAGAAGCAAGTGATGGCGAAGTGTTTTTTGATGGTGAAAATTTATCAAATATGCCACTGCATCAAAGAGCGATAAAAGGTATAGGATATCTTCCTCAAGAAGCTTCTATCTTTAAAGACCTTACAGTAGAAGATAACCTTATGGTTGCTGCTCAGGTTGGTATGAAAAATAAAGCTGACCAAGAAGCAAGAATATTAGAACTTCTAGATATGTTTAATATTGAGCCTATTCGTTACCGTAAGGGTATTAGTCTTAGTGGTGGAGAAAGACGTCGTGTTGAGATAGCTAGAGCATTAGTTAATAAGCCAAAGTTCTTACTTTTGGATGAACCTTTTGCTGGAGTTGACCCTATCGCTGTAATGGATATTCAAAAGGTTATTCACCAACTTGTGTCTTATGACATTGGTGTACTTATTACAGATCATAATGTTCGTGAGACTTTGGCTGTATGTGACAGAGCTTACGTTATTAAAGCAGGAGAGCTTCTGGCATCTGGAACAAGTGCTGAGATAGGTCAAAATGCAGATGTACGTACTCACTATCTAGGTGAGGATTTTAAGCTTTAGGCTTAGTATATAAATGGCAGCATTAAGACAAAACACCAGTGTAGAGACAAAGCATAAACTATCAAATACTCTACGTAACTGGCTGCCGATTTTACACTCAAGTCTTGGAGATTTGGGTGATGCAATGGCTCCTTTTATTGAGTCAAATCCTGTTGTAGAAGTAGAGTCTGGTTATGAAAAAGATTTTGAGAAAAAAATACCTAAAAAAATTATAAGTGGACAAGTTAGTAACTCTCGTACTGAGCAAATAGAAGCTTTAACAGTACAAAAAAAATCTCTTTATGAAGTTTTGGATGAGCAGATAGGCAAACCACTTTTTCCAACTCCTATCTCTGAAGATATAGCATTTTTTGTTGTAGAAAATTTAGACGAAAATGGATACTACGAAGGTGACAGTGAGTTGTTCTGTAGTAACAATAGCATCTCAATCGAAGAGTTTGAAAAAATCCGTCTTAGATTTGCTCATATAGAACCAGTTGGAATTGCTGCAAAAGATTTAGCAGAATCATTTTTATTTCAACTAGACTCCTCAGATATAACCGATGAAGCATATCCTCTTTGTGCGGAGATTATAAAAGATATTCAAGCCATACATAACTTTTCAGACAGAGATAACTTTAGTGAAGTCATGAGAGTACTTGGGACATTTAAAAACCCTCCCTCTATTGAGTATCAAGAAGACTCAGCTCATGTAGTTCCCGACCTTATGATATTTTTTAATGATGAAGACTCTATTGAGATAAAGTTAAACGATGCCTACTATCCAGTTATAAAAATAGACAATAACTATGCGGTGAAGCATGAATTTATAACTCAAAAGATAAAAGAGGCAAAAAGCCTTGTCGACGCACTTGATATGAGACGTGCAACATTATACAAAGTCGGTCTAATGATAGTTGAATATCAATATGAATTTTTTACAGGTGGACAGGTTATGCCACTAACATTAAAAACTCTTGCCGATGAATTTGGACATAACCCATCGACTATATCCCGTGCAATTGCTAACAAATATATTGCTTGTGATAGAGGTGTGTTTGCCATGAAAGAGTTCTTTACAACTGCAATAGATGAAGATGTTTCAAATGCAGCTATTAAAGAGTTTCTTGTTGGAATTGTCAAGCAAGAGAGTCGTGAAAAACCTCTAAGTGATATGAAACTATTAGACCTTATCCAAGATAAGTTCAAAGTGAAGATGGTAAGACGTACTATTGCAAAATACAGAAAACAGCTTAATATTGCTGGTTCAAGTGAGAGGAAAAAACTCTATCATTTACATTAAAAAAAGATTAGACGAAGAAGCAGAAAAACGTAATAACGCAGATGAAGTTTCTGTAGATAAATTAGACCCTATCTTAGTAGCACATCGCTACAAAGATCCAACTATTTCACTTATTTGTGCACTATTTGCATATGGAAATGTTAAACAGATAGTTAAATTTTTAGATTCATTGGATTTTTCCTTATTAAAGAAAAGCGATGATGAGATAAAAGAAGCGCTAAAAGAGCATTACTACAGGTTTCAAAAGAGTGAAGATATTATAGCTCTATTTATCACCTTAAAACGACTCAATGAGAATACAAGTCTTGAAGAAGTATTCGTTAAAGCATATAAAATAAACTCTAACGTAATAGATGGAATAAATGCTCTTATAGAGATGATAAAATCTCTTTATCCGCATAATACACAAGGATATAACTTCTTAACTTCTAAAGTAACTTTAAAGAGAAAAGGTGCGGGTGCTTTAAAGAGATGGATGATGTTTCTTAGATGGATGGTTAGAAAAGATAATATTGATATGGGTTTATGGAGCGGTGTTAATAAAAAGGACTTAATTATGCCTCTTGACACTCATACTTTTAATGTTTCAAAAAAACTTGGGCTATTACATAGAAAAACATATGATCTTCAATCTGCCATAGAACTTACCGACACTCTAAGAAGTTTTGATAAAAATGATCCTTTAAAATATGACTTTGCACTTTATCGTATAGGACAGGAAAAGATTATATAAAGTAAATGACAATTTTTGCCTAATTTAATTATCTATTAACATTTATAAATGTACCATTCGATTAAAGGACATTTATGAGACAGATTGTTTTAATATTTTTACTCACTCTTGGCTTATATGCCAAAACTATAACTCCAAATGAAGTTTATGCTCAGGCAATACTGATTTCACAAGAAACACACTCTTTACTTAAATATTATGATGTAAAGCATGATCATAATGGTATCATACGTCATAAAACCATAAAAACACAGCTTAAACCACGTAATGTATGGCAAATGACTTATGAAATATCTATCAAAATAAATATTTTTAGAGTTACTCATAATTTGCCTATTATTGAACCTATTAATATGCCTCCAATGCTTAATTTAAACCCTAGTTTAGTATATGAGCAGACGCAAAGAATTTTGACTGAAATAAGAATATTTAAATATAGAATGGGTATAAAAGACTCAGGCTTAAAAGCAAATGTATACACAAACAAGACACCCTTAGATGTTTTTAATATTCTTTTACAAATCAGTGCATCTTTTGATGAACTTAACCAAGCAAAATTTTCGCCATCTTATGTATTTGGGGAGACAATGCGTGTATATGATGACCTAACTGCAATCTTGTCTTTCTTAAAGATTAAAGATTACACTACCCCAACCTCTAGAAATAAAGATGCTACACCAAAAGATACCTTTAAAGTAGCTATGAATATATTAACAATAATAAAACAGATTCAATTTTCAGTTGGAATAAGGAGAGTTGATTTTTCGGTTTTTAAAAAAGAGAATTTAATCCCAAGTGATGTTTTTACACTTAACCAAATGATTATCTCTGAAATTCAAACTATTAAGGCTTATATTGGATTGAAATCATTTATAACACCTGCTGCTAGGAACTTCACAGATAAAACACCTGCTGATGTTGAACAGTTGATGAATTGGAATCTAAGAAAAATATCACTTATCAATATAAGTGCAGGAATATAAAATGAATTTTAATATTTCACTGCAAAACAAAATCTTTTTTATTTTTATTATTGTATTAAGTATGAGTATTAGTCTTGTTGGATGGTTTGGTTATAAAACTACATCTAATGGTTATATTGAAAGTGCTTATGAAATCAGTGAACGCGATATAAATAATCTAACTGTTAAAATAGAAGGAACATTAATTCATGTTACAAAAGATGCGCAATATATAAAAAAGTTTTATGCTCTTAAAAGATATCTTTTATGGAAATCAATGTCTGTTGAAACCAAAGAGAAAAGATGGAAAAATATATTCTCAGATGCTCTTTTAGATTTTTTAAAAGCACAAAAAGATTACTATCAAATTAGAGTAATATCTTTAGATGGACATGAACTTCTTGTAGTTAATTATGAAGAAAAGAATAATAATGCTTATGTAGTATTGGATTCAGGTCTTCAAAATAAAAGTGGAAGAGATTATGTAGAAATTCCTAAAACATTAAGTAAAGATGAGTTCTTTATATCAGATATGAACCTAAATAAAGAATATGGAAAAATTGAAAAACCTTTTAATCCAGTTCTTAGATATTCTACTCCTATGATTAGTGATAATGGTGATATGATAGGAATCTTTACCGTAAATATATATGCGCAAAATATTTTAGATATTGTTAAACAAGCATCTCTAGATAATGCTAAAAAAGGCTTTTCTTATTTTTTGATAGACAAAGATGGTAATTATCTATTTCATGAAGATGAGAGTAAAAGGTGGGGTGCTCAAATAAAGGGTAAGTCAAACTTTAATGATGATCACTTTAATCTTAAAAGCATGATGCAAGACAAGTCTAAAGGAACTTTTATACTTAATAATAAGATTTACTCTTATCATACAGTTCACCCATTAAAAGAAAACAGTGAAAACTATTGGTATGCAGTTTCAAGTGTAGATACCGAGGTTGCACTTGCAAAGTTAGATGACTTTGAAGAGTTGTTTGTTCTTATATTGCTGTTTGTTATAATGATTAGTTTTTTCATTATAAAGTTTTATTTACTAAGAATCACAACTCCATTGGCTCAGGTAACTTCTCAGTTAAAAGCACTTTCTAAAGGCGAAACGCCAATTCCAACAACAAGTGCAATTTCCACCTAAATTAGCTAGCTAATCTTTTACTCATTTCACTGAAAAACACTTCATACGGAGTTTTGTATT
>NZ_JADGFC010000110.1 GCF_016744025.1 Sulfurimonas sp. | reverse complement strand
GTATTAATATTTATAGACCCTACTAAATTTAAACCAAAAAGTTCTATAATATATAAAGTTAAAAAAAGTTTATATATTAAGGATTACCTATGAGAATAGTAATCGTTGGTGGTGGCATCTCCGCGGTATATTTAGCAAACAATCTTAAAAAACAAGACGCATCTCTAGAAGTAGTAGTTGTAAGTGAGGAAAAATATCCGCCTTACGATAGGATACATCTTTGTCGTCTTGTAGATAATACAGAAAATGAGCGTGGAATCTCTCTCCCACTTGACCCCACAGTCAAACTTGAACTTAACCAAGCAATAAACAAAATAGACATAGATGCTAAAAGAGTTTTCTCAAATGACTCTATGTTTAGTTATGACAAACTTATTATCGCTACAGGTTCTATCCCCATTACACTTTTTGATATAAAAAATATAAACAACGCAGCAGTATTTAGAAGTGCAGATGATTGTGAGATAATAAAAGATGGGATAAAAGACAGAGAAGTTGTTGTAGTTGGAAGTGGACCAATAGGTTTAGAACTACTAGAGACTCTTAATGAGATGCCAAACATTTCAAATATAACACTTCTCACAAGAGGTAAGCATCTATACTCTAAAGACCTTTCCATAGACTCTATAAAAACCATTGAAGAGTGTTATACAAAAGATGGCAAAATCAAAATATCTTATGAAGATGAGATAGTTGATAAAGTCATTGAAAATTCTGAGATACTTTCACTTCAAACAAAAAAGCTTAATATCAAAAATCCTTTTCTGATCTTTGGTATAGGAATCAAAGCAAATATATCTTCATTTAAAGATGCACTAAAGAGTAAGAGAGCAATACTAACAAATCTTTATATGCAGACACAAGATGCAGATATATATGCAGTCGGTGAGTGTGCTGAAGTAGAAGAGTTTAGTTTTGTAGCTGGACATGTTAAAGAGTGTACTACTCAAGCTGATTGTGCTATCTCTCATATAATCGGTTTAGATAAAAAAGAGTTTGAACTTGGAGTTAGCATAGATATTCTAAAAGTCGATGAATTTGAGCTTATAGAAGTTAGTTCAGCAAGATTTTCTAGTGAGTATGAAAAAGTATTACTTTGCTCAAAAAAAGACAATAGAATAGATGAGTTCTTTTTGAGCGATAATAAACTTACTAGATTTATAGGAATCAACTCAAATGTAGATGTAGGTTATATAGAGTCTCTTATAAAAAGTTGTGAAGAAGTAGATATAAATTATCTGTATCAAAACAGACTTCTTGGACAAAGAGGACGACTTATCTGTGGTTGTGAACATGTTTACCATCAAGACTTAGTAGACATAGTAACTCAAACAGGGATAAGTTCATTTTCTGAGTTGTCAGACTTTTCAGAGGTTGGTAGAGTTTGTGGTAGATGCAAGGTAATGGTACAAGATGTTATAAAAGAGTCTCAGCATCTAATAAAGAAAAATATATCTAAAAAAACTACTCAAGATTTAAAACTACAAAAAGAGATAGCTGATGTCCAAAAACGCATAGATAAGTTCAACACATTAAATCCAAGAAATAAGCTCACGACAGATAATCTAGATGCAGCGATGAACTCTTTAGATATTGCAAAATCAGAAGTAAATAGTTGGGTTTCTATGGTCACAGCAAATATGCAACTACATCCTAACTTTGAGCAGAGTGTAGAAAAAGCAGTTAAGACTCTCAACAAGGTTCCTATTATCTGGTTAGAACTTAGTGACTGTAGTGGAAACTCAGAAGCCTTCATAAAATCTACAAATCCTGCTATCGAAGATATTATATTTGATTACATTTCACTTGATTACCATGAGCTACTAATGAGTGCTAGTGGAGATCAGAGTGAGACAATACTCGAAGATATTATAAATACTCAAAAGGGTGAATATATACTTATAGTTGAGGGTGCAGTTCCTCTTGGTATGGATGGAAAATATCTTCGCATTGGAGCAAAGGGTGAGACAGGTATTGACTTACTTAAAAGATGTGCCAAAGATGCAGCTCTTGTTCTAGCTGTAGGTTCTTGTGCTTTTGATGGTGGAGTAGTTGCTGCTCATCCAAATCCAACTGGAGCAGTTGGAGTTTCTGAAGCTTTGCATCGTGATGACATCATAAATCTCTCAGGTTGTCCGACAAATCCAACAAACATAGTTGGAACACTGCTTTCATATCTTATGTTTGAAGAACTCCCAGCTTTAGATAAGTTTAATCGTCCTTTATGGGCTTACTCTGGACGAGTACATGATGATTGTGAGCGTAGAGGTAATTATGAGCTTGGTGAGTTTGTAAAAGAGTGGGGCGATGAGGGTGCTAAAAAAGGATGGTGTCTTTTTGAGATGGGATGTAAGGGTCCATACACAAATGTAAACTGCCCGACCATGAAGTTCAACGGCGGAACAAGTTAGCCCGTTCAAGCTGGACATGGATGCATGGGCTGTACAGAAATTGGCTTTTTTGATAAGTTTGCTAATGAGAGGAAGTATGAGAAATATAAAAAATAATGTAGTTATTTCCCATCCCAAATAAATACATTGCTATTATTAAATTCTTTAACCCATAATTCACCTGATATCTCAGGTATTAAACTTTTATAACTATCATAATTAAATATTCTGATAGTTTCAAATTCTTTTAATTTATCTGTATTTTTAGTAATATTAAGAATATTTGATGAATTCCTTGCTGGTTCATGAGCATGTATTAACATTCTCTCAGCTTTATCAATCATATCGTTCCATATTTCATTATTAGGTTGCTCTTCATTATCAATAATAAAAAGTCTTCCTACATAAAATTGAATATTTTTAGCATCTTGATTATATTCCCAACCTTCTTGTGAAAGTCTTTTTGCAAAAGTTTGTTGGGCGGCTTTTCCAATATATAATAATACATTATTGCCATATACAGGGTGACTTCCATATGCCTGATAAATTCCATAGTCACGATTTTCTTGATTTAATTCATCAATAAATTTTTCTTCATCATATGTATATTTTCCTTTTACATATCCTATATCATCCAAATTATATGGACCATCCCATTCTAGTCTTATATTTTTCATTCAATATTCCTTATTCTAATAATTGCGCTTTCTCTTTTTTAGTAAGTTTTGAAACCACTAAATCATAAGACTCGTCTATCATGCTAATAAGTACTTCATCTTTCATAGTTCCATCAAGTATTACGCTGTTCCAATGTTTTTTATTCATATGATAACCGGGAATTACACACTCGTAAATATCTCGATAGCCAAGAGCATCTTCTGGTAATGATTTTAGGTTTATTCTTAGTGGTGACTCTTGTATAGATACCAAAGCAAACATCTTATTCATAACTTTAAAGACCATAGTCTTATCATCAAAAGGAAACTCTTTTGTCGAGCCATTTTTTGATATTAAGATTTTTTGTAACTCTTCTAAATTCATCTTTTAGCCTTTAGTTGATTTCTGAGTATTTGTCTCTCTTCATGTTCCATCATAAGTATAAATGTCTGTTTTATATAAGAAGCCATGGCATCTTTTTCTATTTTGGAAAATGTTTTGATTTTTTGAGCTCTTATGTTTTTACCAGAGCCAAAAAGTTGCTCTGTTTTATCTACAAGATTTACACCTTGAAACCAACCAAGGTGCACATAGTCGTCTTTTGTCTTTATATAACAAAATCCTGTTTTGTATTCTTTGCAGTAAAAAGAGGTGATATTTTGAGAGAACTTTTCTATGGCTTTGGTATCTTGGTTTTGTATCTCAGAGATGATAAACTCTCTTACCTTTATAAATAGCTCAGCTTGTTCTGAGTTCATATCTACATCAAATCGCACTTAAAGCCTTTGGCATATCTTCATAAAATGTCACCTTGTCAAAAATGCGTGTTTTATTTAGTCTTAGAAGTAGAGTCTTGTCTTTTTCTTTTGCAACAATGATGACTTTGATATTATCTGGTTGTAGTCTTAAGATGAGGTCTTTTAGTGTAAATATAGCGGTTATATCCATAAATGGCACATCCAGAATATCTATGATAACAACTTTAGTATCTAGAATGGAGTTAGTTTCTCTCTCAAAAGCAGTACTAGAACCAAAGAAAAAAGCACCGTTTATCTTGATGACTCTGACTTTTTTCTCTGCTAGATTATACTGGGCTTCTATATCGTCATGGTGAGTATCAACTAGAGTTATCTTTGCTTCTTTTGTAATTCTATAAACTATAAGTAGAGATGCTAAAACTATACCGACTCCAACTGCCGTGATGAGGTCAATAAAAATAGTTATAAAAAACACAACAAGCATAACGCTTAAATCATTTTTTGGTGAGTCTTTTAAAATAGATAAAAATCTATAGTCTAAGATATCAACACCGACCTTTATAAGGATTCCCGCAAGGATAGCAAGAGGTATTTGAGATGCAAGGGGAGCTAAAAATACAACTATGCCTAAAAGTATAAGAGAGTGAGTGATTCCTGATATTTTATGAGTTCCACCACTTTTTATATTTATAACGGTTCTCATAGTAGCTCCAGCACCCGGAAGTGATCCTGTAAGAGCACAAAGAGCGTTTCCTATACCTTGGCCTATAAGTTCTTTGTTTGGCTTGTGTTTAGTACCTGTAATGGAATCAGCAACTATGGAAGTTAGTAGTGTGTCTATCATTCCCAAAACTGCCAGAGTAAAAGCTAAAGATATAACTGTCGTGTAGTGTTGTAAATCAATAGTTGGCATAATAAATGAAGGTAAAACTGCTGGGATTTCACCAATAGTATCTATATCAAGATTAAAATAAACGCTAATAGGTGTAATAATCACGAGTGCAATAAGTGGATTTGGAATGACCTTAGAAATCTTACTTGGGGTAAAAAACATTATAAGCATAGTAGCAGTTGCAATTATAGAAGCACTTGGGTTTGCATCTAAGATATTTGATGGAAGAGATATAAGTATGTGAACTATGGAAGCATCACTACTAAGACCTAAGTAGGGATTTATCTGTAAGATAATTATGATGATTCCTATACCGCTCATAAAGCCAGAGATTACAGGGTAGGGGATGAACTGAACAAATTTTCCAACTCTTGAGATGCCAAATAGGATTTGAAAGATACCTGCTAGTAAAATGGTTGAGACTATTAAACCTATATCTCCATTTAGACTAATAACTGCCGCGGCAATCACAACGGTCATAGGTCCTGTTGGTCCAGATATTTGGGAAGGAGTTCCTCCAAAAAGTGAAGCAAAAAACCCTAAAATAATAGCGCCATAGATTCCTGCAGTTGCACCTAAACCACTAGCTACGCCAAAGGCAAGTCCCAAGGGTAGAGCAATTACAGCGGCGGTTATACCACCAAGTAGGTTTTGTTTTATATTCACTTTTCTTATCCATTTAATTATGTGAGTATATTATATATTGACTTGCTTTAAAACACATATGAATAAACACAAAATGTGATATTTAAACTTATATAATTTCTAATATGATATTATGTAAGCATTAGTACTTTATGAAATAGAGGTATATAATGAAAAAAATTATTATTGATCCTATTACAAGAATTGAAGGACATTTAAGAGCTGAAGTAGAAGTTGACGATAATGGAGTGGCTCAAGAAGCTTATGTCAGCGGACAGCTTTTTCGTGGAATAGAGATTATACTAAAGGGTCGAGACCCACGAGATGCGGGACTTTTAGCTGGTAGGATTTGTGGAGTCTGTACAAACTCTCACTTTAGAGCTGCAGTTTCATCTGTTGAAGATGCTTACTCTATGAAGATTCCTAAAAATGCTGAAATTATCAGAGACCTAATGGCAATGGTCCTTTTTATTCAAGACCATGTTGTGCATTTTTATCATCTGCATTCACTTGATTTTGTGGATATATCAAGTGCTCTATCTGCAGATGCAAACCTTACATCAAAAGAAGCTCATAAATACTCAGACAAGCCATTTAGAAACTCTCACTCACACTATGAAGAGACTATAACTAAACTACAAAACTTTGTAGATGCAGGGAAACTAGGTCCATTTTCAAATGGATACTGGGGACATAGTGAGTATAAACTCACCTCTGAGCAAAACCTTATACTACTATCTCACTATCTTGAAGCTCTGAAATTTCAAACAAAAATAAGTAAAGCAGTAGCAATATTTGGCGGTAAAACTCCACATCCTCAGAGTATAGTTGTTGGCGGAATCACAAGTGTTGCAGATATGTTAAATCCTGAAAGACTCAATGACTATCTATTTGTTATAAAAGAAGCAAAAGAGTTTATAGACCGAGCATACCTTCCAGATGCAAAGCTCTTAGCATCTGCATATAGAGATGATATAAAAGCTGAAGTTGGTCGTGCAAACGGTAACTTTATGTCAGTTGGCGGTTATGAATTTGAAGGTGAGCAAGAACTATTTAGTAGTGGAATTATATATGGACATGATTTTGAAAATATACAAGAGTTTGATGAAAGTAAAATTACTGAAGAAGTAGACCGTGCTTGGTACAAGGTGAATGGCAAAGCCAGAGAGGGTGCCCTGGGGTGCAAGGGAAGTGAAGTTTGCTATACAGACCTCAATGAAGATGGAAGTTTAAAAACCCAGAACAATGATGATAAATACTCTTGGATAAAAGCTCCTAGATATGATGGCAAGGTTATGGAAACAGGACCTTTGGCTCGTGTTCTTATCAGTTATAAAAAAGAAAATATTCTTATCAAATCTTTCGTAGATGAGTTTTTAAAAGACACTGATCTAGAACTGATTGACCTATCAAGTACAGTTGGGAGAAATGCTACAAGAGCAATTGAGACAGCTTACATCTGTGAGTATATTTTTAAACTTGTATCTAGACTCATTCAAAATGTAAAGTACTATGATACGGATACTTGGACTAAGTATGATTTTAAAAAACTTCCTAAAGATGCAAAGGGTAGAGTCTTCCTTGAAGTACCAAGAGGTACTTTATCGCACTTTGTAAATATTAAAGAGCAAAAAATAGAAAACTTCTCGGTCATCGCTCCTACGACTTGGAATGCAACACCTAAAAACTTTGACGGAGTAAGAGGAGCTTATGAAGCAGCTCTTATTGGTGTTAAGATAAAAGATACTTCAAAACCACTCGAAGTTTTAAGAGTTTTACACTCATTTGACCCATGTCTGGCTTGCGCCGTTCATATTATGGACATGAAAGGAACAGATCTTAGTAGATATAAAATAAATAGTTTATAAGAGGAGTTTAAGATGCAACATCTCATAGGCGAAAATTGGCATAGTATAGAGAGTGAAAAAATAGTTGAACTTTTTGAAAGTGATGTAACAGATGGTTTAGGCTCCTTAAGCATCAAACATCGCGAGGAGTTCTTTGGTAAAAATGCACTTAAAGAGAAAAAACAAGACTCCTATCTTAAAAAGTTTTTGATGCAGTTTCACAATGCGCTTATATATATTTTACTTGGGGCATCTGCTATTACTGCATTTTTACATGAGTGGGTAGATAGTGGAGTAATCTTTGGGGTTGTAATTATAAATGTCATTATTGGTTTTATGCAAGAGGTTAAAGCTCAAGAAGCTATAGAGTCTCTAAAGCAGATGATGTTTACCCAAGCTGTAGTTATAAGAGATAGTAAAAAGATTACTATTGACTCTATTGATCTAGTTCCTGGAGATATTGTCTTGCTTGAGTCTGGCTCAAAGGTTCCTGCTGATATGAGACTTATTGAGATACGGGACTTAAAGGTTGATGAGTCTATGCTTACTGGAGAATCTCTTGCTGTTTTAAAAAATATTTCTACACACTCTGAGAATAGTATTCTCGGTGATAGAAAAAATATGACATACTCAGGTACATTTGTTACTTATGGTCGAGCAAAGGGTATAGTTGTAGCAACTTCTAATCATACTGAACTTGGAAAGATTGCCCATCTTATAGAAAATACGACTGAGATGCAGACACCTCTTACAAAAAAAATATCAGAGTTTTCAAAAGTTTTACTCTATGTAATACTTGCTCTTGCGGCATTAACATTCTTAGTTGGAATACTAAGAGATAAGAGTGCAGTTGATACATTTATGGCATCTGTGGCTCTAGCTGTTGGTGCTATCCCTGAAGGTTTACCAGCTGCGGTTACTATTACACTTGCTATTGGTGTTAGTAGAATGGCTAGTAAAAATGCAATCATAAGAAAACTACCGGCAGTTGAAACACTTGGAAGTGTGACAACAATCTGTTCGGACAAGACAGGAACTCTAACTCAAAACAAGATGAGAGTTACAAATATTTTTTGTGGAGCTGAGTCTTATGAGGTAACTGGAAATGGTTATGAACCAAAGGGCGATATTTTAAAAGATGGAGAAAAACTCAACTCTTTTAATAATAATCTAAATGAAGTTTTAAAAGCTGGATATCTTTGTAATGAGTCATATTTAGTGAGAAAAGAGTGACATTACGCGATTAATGGTGATCCAACTGAAGGTGCATTGATAGTTAGTTCAATGAAATGTGGATGGGATGAACATAAGTTAAATAAGTCATATCCAAGAGTTGATATATTACCATTTGAATCTGATAGACAATTTATGGCTACTATTAATACAGATGCTAATAGTAATGAAAATTATATTTATCTAAAAGGCTATATAGAAGTGCTTTCACCTCTTTACGATACCAGTGGTAACAGTTTTTGTCTCCTAGGGTCTAAATTATTATCAGCTTGATAATAGACTTCATTTGGAGTTTTAGACTTAATTAAAAATATGGGGGTTTGAAAACCCTTGCAAACTTCTGTATATTGGTAAGAAACCAAGGTATTTCTATAATGGATTATAAAAAA
>NZ_JADGFC010000231.1 GCF_016744025.1 Sulfurimonas sp. | reverse complement strand
TTATTCAGGTTAACACACGCTTTAGTATTAATTGTGAATTAATTGTAAAATATATTTATTTTATTTAAATATTTTCTTAATAATGTGTTAAAAAAATGATAACTTAGAATTAATTTGTTATAATTAAATTATCAAAATCAAAGGATAAGACAATGAAGAAAATCGTAATTTTATTAATTGCAAGTATTTCAATACTTCTAGGGGGTAGTGATTTTAAAATCGTAACATTTGATGAGGCTGTAAAACTTCACAAGCAAAAAGATGTACTGTTTATTGATGCAAGACCAGCTAAGTTATTTAAGTTAGGAACTATTCTTGGTTCTATTAATATTAATATGAAAGATAAAGGTATGCTCACTTATAAAGCAAAATTAGGAATGCTTCCATCTGATAAAGATACAAAGATTGTTTCATTTTGTAATGGACCTAAATGTATGCTTTCTCATAAATTAGCAAAAAATCTTAAAAAAGATGGATATACAAATATAGTTGTATATGCAGGTGGTGCTCCAGAATGGAAAAAGAAAAAAGCTCCATCAATGGGTCTTTTAAGAGAGTGTAAAAAAACAGCAGCTACTTATGTTCCAGAAGCAAAAAACAAAGTTGTTGTTAATGGAGTAACTCTTTATAAAGGTGCTGATGAGGGAATGATTGATCAACGTTGGTTTTCTAAAAAGCTAAATGATGGAGAAGTTCCAAAAGGTGTTGTTCTTGTAGATGTACGAAAAGTAAAAGATTATAAAGAAGGACATTATAAAGGCGCTATAAATGTTCCTTATGATTCTGATAAAGCTACTTTAGATTTTTCTAAACTTCCAAAAAATAAAACGATTGTTTTTTATTGCTATACTGGAATGATGTCTGTAGGCTCTTTTCAAGCAGTTCAAGAAAATAAGATGGATACAGAATCTGTTTTTTATGTAGATGCAAATGTTGAGTGTGAAAATGGTAAATGTAAAGCAGAAGCAAACGAAGATTTATAATAAAATAACTCTTCATTTAATTGCTGAGTCATTTTATGAAGATTCTCACTAGCACCAGCCATTTCTTCCACACTTCTTGCATTTATACTTGAAATATCATTGATTTGCTCAATGTCATTTGTTATTAAATCAATTTTCTTTGCAGTATCTATATCGTCTTGTACAGTTTTTTCTGTGCTATCAATTGATTTTTCTAATACACTAGATACCTTAATTACACTATTCTCAACGTTTATAGATACTTCAGAAATAGTATTTATATTTTGTGAGTTTTCATTCATCTCTTGACTTACACTAGTTATTGACTGTATTACTACACTTATTGTTGCATTTATTTCTACAAGTGATTTTTGAGTTCTTTCTGCAAGTTTTCTAACTTCATCTGCTACTACAGAAAATCCACGACCATGCTCACCAGCTCTTGCGGCTTCTATAGCTGCATTAAGTGCGAGTAAGTTTGTTTGATCAGCTATGTCATTAATCACCATTAATACATCTTTAACTTCATTAGTATTTGCGCTAACTTGATTAAGCTTTTGTGCTAAATCAATCTCTGTATGTGCAGTGTTTTGAAGTAAACCAGAAAGGTTAACAACTTCTTTTCTAACACTATCAAGATTAAATGTAATTTGCCCAACTTCTTCTTTTAAAGATTTGGCATTTTCTACAGAACTTTCAAGGTGATTTTTTAAATCCTTAGACATACTCGTTGTTTTAAGAACAATATTTGCTTCTGTTTTTGCTCTTTGACCAACTTCTAATGCAGTAACAGAAAGTTCATGAGATACTGAAGCATTTTCATTACTGTTTTGTTTTGCTTTATTTACGGTGATTTGTATCTTTTGAATAAAATTATTGATGTTAAGACTTATCTCCCCTATAAGATCTTTACTCTTAACTTCAAGTCTTTGTTTTAAATCTCCATCTTTACTTGAAAGATTTTCAATGACTTTATTTAGTTCAATAAGAGGTTTAAATTGAATATTTAAAATAAGAGAAAGAAGAATAATTGAAATAACAATCATGATAAATCCAATTATCATAAGTATAATGAACCCCTAAAACTGAACCAGTAAAATTTGTTTTCTTATTTCAAAAATGATAAAATTGAAATAGAAAATATAGGGATTAAATATGAGTGTA
>NZ_JADGFC010000230.1 GCF_016744025.1 Sulfurimonas sp. | reverse complement strand
TTTACACTCATATTTAATCCCTATATTTTCTATTTCAATTTTATCATTTTTGAAATAAGAAAACAAATTTTACTGGTTCAGTTTTAGGGGTTCATTATATAATTAAACTCATGTGTAAATCCTTGTTAATAATTCACGTGATTAGTTTATCAAATGAATTAACTTTTTAAGGTTTACACAGTTATTTTTACACTCTCTTATGATTTAAATTTACTTAGCTCATCATTAAGTGATTCAGTTAGAGAATGAAGATGTTCACTCGCCCCTGCTATCTCTTCTATGCTTCTAACATTTGTACTTGACAATTCATTAATAGAATTAATATCTTTAGACATAACATCTATTTTTGAAGAAGTATCTATATAGTCTTGAACTGTAGCTGAAGCTGTCACAATAGTTTTATTTAAGACATTTGATACATCTGAAACATTAGACTCAACTTCTACAGAAATACTAGAGATTTTATTTATATTCTCTGAGTTATTATTCATTTCTCCACTAGCATCGTTTATTGACTGTGTAACTACATTTATAGTAGCATTTATCTCAACAAGTGATTTTTGTGTACGCTCCGCAAGTTTTCTTACTTCATCAGCTACAACAGCAAATCCTCTACCATGTTCTCCAGCTCTTGCTGCCTCAATAGCTGCATTTAGGGCAAGTAAATTTGTTTGGTCAGCTATATCATTAATAACTAATAATACATCTTTTACCTCATTTGTATTTACACTAACTTGAGTAAGCTTATCTGCTAGCTCAACTTCTTTTTGTGCTGTATCTTGAAGAAGATTTGAGAGATTTGACACATCACTTTCAACCTTTTGAAGACTCGTTGTTACATCTCTTAGCTCTTCTTTTGAGCTTTCAGCATTTGCAACAGAATCATGTAAATAGTCTTTTAGTTTAGTAGCATCAATAGTTGTTTTTGAAGCAATAGTGGATTGAGTCTCAGCAGACTTACCGACACTAATCGCAGATGCTGATAATTCATGAGCCACTGAAGCATTTTCTGAACTATTCTTTTTCGCTACATCTACAATATCATGTATCTTTTGCACAAAAGCATTAACGCTATTACCAATGTCTCCAATTTGATCATTTGTTTTTACTTCTATTCGATGAGTTAAATCACCTTCGCTACTTGAAAGATTCTCTAAGATAACATTGAGCTCTTCTAATGGTCTAAACAACATACTAATTAAAACATGTATGATAATGAGAGAAAGAACAATCATAATTAAACCTGTAATGATTAACTTTGTCATCATAAGGTTGACGTTTTCAAATGCTACATCTCTATCAATTGTTACATAAACTATCCAACCATTAGACAGTTTGCTAAAGCCAAGTAATTTGCCTTCTCCTTGATCATTATAATGATAAATACCGGACTTATTATCTCTTATCAAAGATTCTAAACCATTTAAAGATGGATCTAAATCAAAAAGTACCTTTTCAACTACTTCTTTGTTAGGGTGGAAATTAATCTTTCCACTATCTTCTGTAGCAAAAGCATAACCGCCTTCAAATTTTACTTCATTTATTTTTTCTATTACTTCATCTAAAAAAATATCAATTGATATAACACCTACAAGTTTTGAACTTTTATATACAGGAGCAACTATTGAAATAGTTGGTTTACCAGTAATAGCATCTATATAAACTTCTGTGACATATGAGTGACCTTTTGCTTTGGCATCTATATACCAAGGTCTTTTTCTTGGTTCATATCCTTCACTTTGTGTTTGATCGTTACCATATACAGCAAGTCCAGTTTCTTCAATACCCATGTAAGTACTAGCAGCAGCAGTAAGTCTATGTGTTGTTTCTAAATATGGTTTTACACTTTCAACTGTAAATTCAGAAAGCATTGAGACATCACCTGCGCTTGTCTCAAGTACTAGTCTTTTGGAGTCTAACCAAGCCTCTATATCTTTTTTTAAGATTTGAGCTTCTTTAAGCTTTGTTTTCTCTATTTCTGCACGAAGATTTGCTTTACTATCAATAAAAGCAAATCCACCAAAAACTAACAAAGATACCACTAAAGACATCGCTACTGTAAGAATTATCTTCTTTTTAAAACATAAACGCATATTAACTCCTTATTATAATTTAAGTATATATTATA
>NZ_JADGFC010000229.1 GCF_016744025.1 Sulfurimonas sp. | reverse complement strand
GGTTTGAGTAAAAGCTTGAAGTTAAATTTAGTAGATTATTATTTGGTCAATTATCAAAAAAAGCGAGTTTTTAAACCCCCGTTTTTTTAATTAAGTCTCTTTTGTCGTAAAAATACCAATAGGTTTTAAATCTTCTACAATTACTACATTATCGTAAAAATCTGTAACCATATCTTTTAATAGATGCGATATTTTTTCATCTCTATTAACCCATTTCATTCTACGTCCAAGTTTTAAGAAATCTTGTAGTCTGTAGTTATCCATTAAGGTATCTGGATATCTATGTTACTAGTAATGTCAGTATGAGTTACTAGACCAAACAAAGAATTATCATCATTAACTACAGCGATATACTCTGTTGAATTATTTAAATATTCTAATGTATCTAATATATTATTATTTTTATTTATAATTGGTATTTTAGAGAGGCTTAACTCAGATAAGGGTGTGTTTATATCTATCTCTTTTGATTGAACATTGAGTATATCTATAATGCTCATAATATAAAAATTATCACTTCCTATAACAACAATATTTCTATGTTCATTATCAAGCATCTTATTGATTGATTCATTAAAAGTACTCTTTATGTCTATAGAAACTACTGAAGTAGTAACAATATCACCTATCTTGGGAAACTTCATAAAACTCCTTTATATTGCATCTAAGGCCTGTTGAATTTTTATAGCTTGAACATGTTCTTTAACATCGTGTACCCGAATCATTGAAGCACCATTTCTAATTGCTTCTAGATGCAAAGCAAGTGTCCCAGGAAGTCTATCTTTAGGAAGTGACGCGGACAATTTATCTATCATAGATTTTCTAGATACTCCAACTAAAAGGGATTTTTTTAAAGTTAGGAAATGTTCTAGATGCTTTATAAGTTCTAAGTTATGCCCAATAGTCTTTCCAAAACCTATACCGATATCTAGAGTGATATCTTTTACTCCAAAACTTTCAGCTTTTTGGATTCTCTGCTCTAAAAAAGTATAAACATCACTTAGAATATTTTCATACTTAGGTTCTATTTGCATAGTTTGAGGTTTTCCTTGCATATGCATAATTATTGCACGAGCATTGTAACTAGCACTTAACTTACAGATTTCATCATTTGCTAAACCTGTAATATCATTTACTATTTTAAAACCACTATTTAGGGCATGTTCAATTACTAATGGTTCATAACTATCTATGCTAAAATCAACCCTCTCATATAGCTTTTGTGCTTTAATAGTTTCAAGGATTGGTTTTACTCTAGCAAGTTCTTCTTTAGCATCTACACTCTTTGCATTTGGTGCTGATGAGACTCCACCAATATCTATGATATCGGCACCCTCTTCTATCATCTTTTGTATTGCATCTACTGCTTCAGTGTTTACAAATCTACTAGCTGAGAAAAAGCTATCATCATTCGCATTTATAACACCCATGACTTCTACAGTTTTACTTTTTTTTATTTTTAGAATATCTTCTAATTTTTTAGCTAGTATTTTAAGCCCAAATGGTTGTGCTAACTCTTTTTTACTAAGAGTTTTTAACTGCGCAGTTGTGGCTATTAAGATGCAGTTAACAGTAGGGGTTGCTGCTATGATAGTACCTTTTGGTACGGCTAAATCAGCACCAATAGAAAGTGCATCTTGTTTTAGAATATTTGCAGCACCAACATGAAGGTCTCTTATGTATATAATATGACTAGATGCTTTTGAAGCCAATATATTAACTCCTCCACCATCAACACCTAACTCTTTTAGATATCTTTTTGCATCTATTTGGTTTGAGAGTTTTTCAATTTGCATCTATAAAACCCATAAGAATAAGTGCTAAAACACTTTGCGGTCTTGAGTTTAACTCTAAGAGTCTATATGCCTTATCAAAGTTATCTAATTGGTTTTTAGAAAGAATAAGCATATCTATGACAGTAGCTCTATGATAAAGTGCTTCAACTATAGCCTTCGCTTCATTTTTCTTTATTCTTGCATTTGTCTTTAAAAACGAAAAGACTGCGTCATAATCAAGTTTAGCAAGATTTAAGTCACACTCATATGATTTATGAGATGATTGACCTTTTAGTATTGGGAGTCTTGATCGAACAGTAGGAAGAAGGTTTGATTTTGTGGGAGAGATAATGATAAATT
>NZ_JADGFC010000228.1 GCF_016744025.1 Sulfurimonas sp. | reverse complement strand
ACATAGCTTTGATAATTTTATTTTGACGTTTATATTTCTCTATAGTATAAATGCAATTGAACAACGGAAAGGAATAATATATAAATGCAATTAATTTCATTATCAGCAAATAAAGATTCGTTTAAGACTGTTCATTTTAATAATGAAACAGGCTTAAATTTTATAGTTGCAAGCCAAAAGAACCCTGAATTAACAGATAAAGGAAAAACTACAAATGGAGTAGGAAAATCTCTGATTGTAGCTCTTATTCATTTTTGTTTAGGCTCTAGTAATAAAACAGGTTTAAAACGGGATTTAAAAGGGTGGTCATTTACGTTAAGCTTCAGAATTGGAGAAACGATTTATAAATCTGAAAGATCAACTGACAAGCAAAATAAAATATCCTTAAACGGTACAGATATTACAAAAACTAACTTCAATAAAAAATTTGGAGATCTTTTATTTGATATACCAGAGGAGGTAAGCCAATTAAGTTTTAGGTTATTACTTCCATTCTTTATTAGACCTAAAAAGGCATCCTATACTTCATATGATAATCCAAATTCTAAAACTAGTTATCAAATTCAAATAACAAATGCATTCCTATTAGGTTTAGATGTATTATTAGTTGAAGAAAAATTTAAACTTCGCAAAGAGAAAGTAAGAATTGAAAACCTCGTTAAAGATTTAAAAGATGATGAGTTGCTTAAAGATTTTTTCAATCAAAAAAAAGATTCAAAATTAGAGAGCCAACAAGTCAAAGAGGATATTGTTAAATTAGAAACTAATATTAAATTATTTAAAGTAGCTGATGATTATTATGAAATTAATAATGATGCTGATACAATAAAAAATGAAATTGATAATATTCAGAATAAGCTGGTTTTGATTGGAAATCAAATTAGAAATATAGATAATAGTAGAAGACTTTCGCCAGATATAAAAAAAGAGAGTATTGAAAAAATATATAATGAAGCTTCTGTTATTTTCAATGAAGATGCCCTTAAGACATTAAACGAATTAGAGAAATTTTATTTGCATCTTTCGGTTAATAGAGAAAAAAGATTGCTTGATAAAAAGAATGAATTATTAAGGACTGAAAGTGAATTAAATGAAAATGTAAAACAAAAAAGCATTGATTTAGATGACAAACTACAATATCTTAATACGCACCATGCATTAGATATCGTTCTTAAATTAAAAGATCAATTAGGAGATTTAAAAACCAAAGAAGAAAATATTGAGCGTTATGATTCTTTAATTGCTAAATACAAAAAAGCGAAAATTACTACTGATAAGGATATTATTAACTCAACTGAGAGAGCTCAGACTTATTTAGATGATGCAAAGGAAGTCATAAAAGAAACGACTGATATTTTCAGAGAATTATCAAAAAGATTTTATCCTCAAGCTACGGCAGGTATTACAGCTTACAATAACGATGGGGATAATCAAACTAGATATGATATTGATGCCAAGATTAATTCTGACGCTTCTGATGGTATTGGCAATATTAAAATATTTTGTTACGACCTAACCTTGCTACTTAAAGGTTTCGGACACAATGTGAATTTTGTTTTTCATGATAGTAGATTATTAAGTGATACTGATCCAAGGCAACTTGCTGAACTTTTTAGAATTCTTAATGATTATATTCAACCTGCAGGGAAACAATATATTCTAACTTTAAATCATAGTCAATTAAAAGGTGTAAAGCAATATCTCTCAAATAGTGAATATCAGTCAATTATTCATGAAAATATTTGTTTAGAATTAAAAGATGAATCACCTGAGGATAAGTTGTTAGGTATTCAATTAGATCTAGATTATAATTAATGTAGTACGGATAATAATAAATTAAAACCTGACAGATTTATTTACATGATGTAGAAAAATCTGTCAGGTTTGTTTTGGATAATTAACGAAATGAAGTTTGACCATTTTGTTGACGTCAATCCCGCTAGCGGGGGGATGTTTGTTTTAACAGGAATGTGATAGATTGTACATTATTCTTTCACACTATGCCAGGTAATCAGGGAGTACAGTGTGTATTATTTGAGAATTATACCCCGCTAGCGCGAGGTGTGCTGTGAGTAATGAGACATCATTACGTAACTACAAATAAGATGGTGGAACCGACCCACCAGAATCTGCTTACAGGAGCCGATTT
>NZ_JADGFC010000109.1 GCF_016744025.1 Sulfurimonas sp. | reverse complement strand
ACTTCTTTGTTTTTGGTCGAATAAGATTAGCAGATTATCGATTAATCCTATCTTTCAACTTACTTTCAAAAAATTGCACTTGATTTTAGAATTGGCGGTGTTAATTGTTCATAAACCTACATAACACTCATGATGATACTTAAGCGAAAGGATTTGTTATGGAAGTAAGAGGTTAGATTAATAGTTTTGACATTAATATGTAATTACAATATAATTACATAAAGGAGTTAGTTATGACTACACTTACTAAGATTGGGAACTCGCAAGGGATTAGGATTCCTAAACTTTTGATACAACAAGCACACCTTGACAATGTAAGTCTGGAACTTGAAGTTTTAGAAAATGGCTTACTTATCAAACCTGTAAATAATACAGGCAGAGATGCATGGAAAGCTAACATAGAGAAGGTTATGTCTAAAAACAAAGGGCTTAAAGATGAAGCTTACTTAGAAGACTTATTAAATGATAATGACTTGGAAGATTGGCAATGGTAGTTGATATAAAGAGATATGAGATTTATCTCGTTCGCTTAAATCCTACTGTTGGTTCTGAGATTCAAAAAACAAGACCTTGCATAGTTATATCACCAAATGAAATGAATGTTTTAAATACTGTTATTGTTGCACCCATGACGAGTAAAGGCTTTGATTTTGTTTTTAGACCAAAAATAAAGTTTGAAAAAAAAGACGGACTTGTTTTGTTAGACCAAATCAGGACAGTAGATAAAACAAGATTAGTTAAAAAATTAGGAAGTGTTGATAAAGCGACTTGTGAAAGCATTTCCAATATGCTTGTAAAAATGTTTGAACACTAAACACAAAATCGTTACTATCTGTAAGTCTCTATCTATTATAATAATATTAATAAACTAAACATTTAAAAATATGGATATAAATTGAACTGGCTTAATTTTTTTGATACTAAAATCACACAACTCAGACACCCATTTGGACGAGGTATAAATGCTACTATCGCTCCAGATGAAGAAGAACTTTTTAACAAGTCTTACGAGGCATTTGAAAAGCATGAAGTACTAGAAGCTTATGAGTACTTTTTTAAGTCTCTTGAGAACTACTCAGCAGATACTCCAAACCAAAATATCATCACTAAAAAAGAAGATGATAAACTTGAATTTGAGATATTTCAAGGTAGTGCAAGGATAGTAGGAACTGTTACTCAGGAGAGCTTATACGCTGAAGCTATCATGATTAAAACAGCAGATGCAGAGGTTGCACTAAAACGCTATATACTTGAGCGAAACTATCAACTTACTTACGCTTACTACTTCAGTGATGAAGAGTATGTCAAACTAAAGCTCTACCATGACAATGCTTCTGTATCTCCTCAAAAGATATTTTTTCCACTAAGAGAGATATCTCTAAATGCAGACTTTGACAAAGAACATATCAAGACAGAGTTTCCTGACATCACACTTCAAGATACAGGACATCTTGTAAAACTTGATAATGAAGAGTTAAAAATTAAGTATGATTTTTTACACAAGTGGATAGATGAGTTAGATGCAAAGATACTTACACTTCCTACAAATGACAATGCTGGGATGCAAGCATTTTTATATCTACACGTTCTTTTTAAAGTGGACTATCTTTTAGTTCCAAAGTGTGAGATATATCAAAAGATAAGCAAAAAGATACAACATTATTTTGCTGATGAAAGCAATCCTACTGAGTTTAAAAATGAAGAGTTAAAAAAATATATAGCAAAACTAAGAGATATGAGTTTTGAAGACTTTAGCACTAAGTTTTACAGTTCTAAATATACTTTCAATCCTATGGAAAAGACTTCTCACGAAGAGATGAGTAACTTTATAAGTGAATCACTAATAAAGATTCGTTGGTATAAAAACAATCGTTATACACAGATAATACCTACTATGTACAAATATATCTCTTTTTATATTTTATACAACTATGGATTAAATCCTGTAACTAAAGCTCTTATCCATACTTTAGTTGAGATTCAAAATCCAGCTTTTTTCAAAGCTCTGGATTACATTCCACTTTATGATGAAGAAAAAGAAGTATTTGTAAAAAAAGCAATTGTCTCCAAAGTAGAAGATGCTATCACTCCGCATCTAAGTCAGTACAAAGAACTTGAGCCTTTTGGTGATGAACTAAACTTCTCATCTCTAAATGATCTTAGCAATAGCTACCTTTTACAACTAAAACATTTGAACTTTGAGGAGATATAGATATGAATACTCAAAAAATCCTTGATACATATGTAGATAATATCATCCAAATCATGACACCATATGGTTCTGGTACAGGTTTTATTATTGGTGATTTAATCATTACAAATTCTCATGTTGTTGGTGGACTTAATGAAGTAGTTATAAGTTCTAAACAGACAAAAAGATCTATCGCTCAGGTTGTATATGATGACCCTGATTATGATTTGGCTTTTATACGTTCAGACTATGGAGTACTTAAAAACCCACTCATCTTATCAAATAAAAGCGTAACAGATGGTGATACAACAATAGCCATCGGGCATCCATATGGACTAAACTATACAGCTACTGAGGGAATCGTCTCAAAAGCCTCAAGACTTCAAGATGATTTGGAATATATACAAATAGATGCAGCTATAAATCCAGGAAACTCTGGTGGACCACTTCTCAATGAAGAAGGTGAAGTTATAGGTGTAAATACGTTTATAATACAAAATGCAAATAACTTAGGCTTTGCTCTTCCCTACTTTTATGTTCAAGAAACACTAGATAATTTTAAAAAGTTAGATGATGTAAATATTATCAAATGTCCATCTTGTAAAAATCTCATAAAAGAAAAAGAGATTAAAAATGACTACTGTCCTGAATGTGGTGTAAAACTTGAGGTTGCAAAACAAAGAAGAAAAGGATATAACCCTAGTGGAGCGACAAGACTTCTTGAAGAGATTTTAGACTCTCTTGATGTAAATGTTACACTCTCAAGACGCTCACAAGCCTCTTGGAGAGTAGATCAAGGAAGTGCAAGAGTTGAGATAAACTACTATGAAAATGGAATCATCATTGGGGATTCAAAATTATGTAGAATCCCACAAGAGAACATTGAAGAGATTTATGACTATCTGCTAAGTGAGAATGAAAAGCTTACTTATCTGCAGTTTTCCATAAATGAAAATAGTATTTATCTATCTTACTTAATTGTGGATTCATCGCTCACTCTTGATGAGGGTAAAATTGCATTTGAGAGACTTTTTAAACTCTCAGACAAGTACGATGGAATACTAATAAACAAATACAAAGCAATAAAATTAAAACGAGACGAGGAAGACAAATAATGGGTAAATTTTTAGAGTTCAAAGTAGATTTGGACAATTTTATAAATGATTTAAATACTAAACTAGAAGTAAACAACGACAAGATAGAAGAGCTATTAAAAACACAAAACAAGAGTTATGCAAATTTTGTAAAACCACTACAGATGCTAGAAGAGCGATTAGAGCTTTTCTTTACTCCTCTTTCGCATCTAAACTCTGTAAACAACTCAGATGAAACACAAAAGATATATGCTGATTCTTTGCCGATAATAACAGAGTACTCAACAAAAATATCTCAAAATTTAGATATTTACAATGCTTACAAAGAGATACAAAAGAATGAAGAAAGTTCTCTTAATTCTGAACAAAAAAGAGTAGTAGAGTTAAATATTCTACACTTTGAACTAAGCGGTGCTCACTTAGATGCAAGCGCAAAAGAGAGACTTCAAGAGATAAATATAAAAAAGAGTGAACTATCAAATAACTTCTCTCAAAACTTACTAGATGCAACAAATGCTTATGAGTTTGTAACTGAGGATATAGAAGATCTTGAGGGTTTACCTGAGAGTGATATAGAGAGTGCGAAGGTTGAAAAAGAAGGAGTTACAAAATACAAGTTTACTCTTCAGATGCCATCATACATCGCATATATGACTTATGGTAAAAATGCACAAATCAGACAAGCACTATATAAAGCTTATGTAACTAGAGCTCCTGAGAATGCAGCTATTATAGATGAGATGTTATCTCTTAAAAATGAGATGAGTAAGATACTTGGATTTGGTAGTTATGCAGAGTATTCACTTGCATCTAAGATGGCAAAAGATACGACAAGTGTAAATGAGTTTTTACAAACTCTTGTAACTAAGTCTAAAGCTCAAGCCGTAGAAGAGTTAAAAGAGGTTCAGACAATAGCTCCTGCTCCTCTACAAAGCTTTGATAGTGCTTACTACAGTGAGATACTCAAAAAAGCAAAATATGACATTGACGAAGAAGTATACCGCCCTTACTTTGAACAGACAAGTGTTGTAAATGGAATGTTCGATTTTTTAAATAAACTTGTAAATATTAGCTTTAAAAAAGTTGATGAAAAACTTTGGGATGAAAAAGCGACTTCTTATGACTTGATTCTTG
Organism: Sulfurimonas sp.; assembly: GCF_016744025.1. Classification (GTDB taxonomy): domain Bacteria; phylum Campylobacterota; class Campylobacteria; order Campylobacterales; family Sulfurimonadaceae; genus Sulfurimonas. The sequence continues at coordinate 4,648 of NZ_JADGFC010000109.1, read as the reverse complement.
ATGGTGAAGTAAAAGCTAGAATCTACCTTGACCTTGAAGCTAGAAAAAGTAAAAGAGGCGGAGCTTGGATGCACAACTGGCAAGCTCACTGCAAGGATGAAAATGGTGATACACAACTTGCATCTGCATTTATAGTTTGTAACTTCCCAGCTTCAAGTGATACACAAAAATCACTTCTACGTCATGATGATGTTGTAACTCTTTTTCATGAAATGGGTCACGCTATTCATCATCTTCTTAGTAGTGTAAATGAAAATGAAGTAAGTGGAGTAAATGGAGTTGAGTGGGATGCAGTTGAGTTTCCTTCTCAGTTTTTAGAAAACTTTGCGTATGAGCCAAAGGTGTTAAAACTATTTGCATCTCATCATGAAACAGCAGAAGTTATCCCAGATGAAATGATAGAAAAACTTGTACGTGCAAAGAACTTCTTGTCTGCATCTGGAATGCTTAGACAGTTAGAATTTTCTATATTTGACTTTAAACTTCATACTGAGCTTTATAAAGGTGATGAAGTTCAAGAGTTACTAAATAGTATCAGAAAAGATACTGCTCTTATTAAGACTCCTGAGTATAACAAGTTTCAAAATGGTTTTGCTCATATCTTTGCTGGTGGTTATGCAGCTGGATACTACAGTTATAAATGGGCAGAAGTACTAAGTGCAGATGCATTTTTTAGTGTAGTAGATGAAGGAATATTTGGCTCACAAACTGCTAAAAAGTACCTTGACATAGTTCTAAACGGTGGTGGAGCAAAAAGTATGGATGAGTACTTTAAAGAGCTTATGGGCAGAGAGCCAAACCCACAAAACCTACTAAGGTTAAACGGCATTAAGTAGTGAAATCTCTTTTTCTACTTCTAGCCCTCTGGGCTACACTTCTTGGAGAAACAACCTTGAAAATAGCAACTTACAATGTAGAGAACCTTTTTGACTTAGAAAAAAAAGGGTATAAGTACAAAGAGTACAAACCTAACACAAAGTCTAACTGGAGTCAAAAAACATATAAAATAAAACTACAAAATATTGCTAGAGTCATTAAAGACATAGATGCAGACATAATAGCCTTAGAAGAAATCCACTCGCTTATAGCCCTAAAAGACTTAAGAAAAACTCTCAAAAAAAATGGCTTGTATTATCAGTACTACAAGATAGCAGACAAAAAAAACACAGCAATTAACGTTGCTTTTTTAAGTAAAATTCCTTTTGTTTATACAAAAGAGTTAACTGTTACCTCAACATATAAACATAGAAATATACTAGAGAGTAAGTTTAAAATAAATGGCAAAGACTTATATCTTTTTGTAAACCATTGGAAAGCTAAATCTGGACCTGAAAGTCAGAGAATAGTATCTGCAAAGATTTTAAGAGATAGAGTTTCAGAGATAGGCTACGATAAAAATATAGTTCTGCTTGGAGATTTTAACTCAAACTATGAAGAGTATAAAACATTTAAGAAAAGTAGAAAACACAACGATACAAATGGCAAAACTGGTATCAACCATATTTTAAGAAGTCTCACGCAAAATCAAAAAGCAAAAGATGTAGAGTATGAGAAAAAAAACTTCTATAACCTCTGGTACGATACAGATGCAGACAATAGATACTCATATATATTTAGAGGTAAAAAAGAAGCTATTGATAATATTCTAGTATCGCAACCTTTACTAGATAAAAAAGACATCTCATATATAGATAATTCTATTACTAACTTTAATGCTAAGTATCTATTTAAAAAGAAAAGAATTTTTAGATGGCAAGTCTCTAGAGCAAGAATCTCAAAACACAAAGGCAAGGGTTACTCAGACCACTTACCTGTAATGGCAAAATTTAGAGTTAAGTAAGAGACTGAAGAAAAAAATTATATAGATGATTTGAACTTATGTTATAATCCTGAAATTATGCTTTTAAATAAGCTTACATCAGTACTAGATCAAGAAATAATTGGCGAAGTTTTTTGATGTTATGATAAAACTAATGGATAAAGGAATTGCTATGACTTGGGTTACTCATGAAATGGAATTTACTAAAAAAGGAGTACACAGAGTTATGTTTAGAGGATACTCCATATGACTATATTTAACCTTTTTAAAATAGGAATAGGACCTTCTAGTTCTCACACAGTTGGTCCTATGCTTATAGCAAATGAATTTTGCAAACTTATTAAAAACAACAACTACTTTGATAAACTCGATAATATTAAAATAGAGCTTTTTGGCTCTCTTGGTTCAACAGGAATTGGTCATCATAGCGATGTAGCAGTACTGTTAGGTTTACTAGGAGAGAATCCAAAAGAAGTAGATATAGATACTATAGAAGAAAAAATATCCAAAATTATAAACTCTTCAACAATTAAACTTTTAAATGAAAAAGAGATAAATTTTTCCTTTGAAAATGATTTGATTTTACATAAAAACAAATCTTTACCTTTTCATCCAAATGCTATAAAACTTTCTATTTACGGAAATCAAGAAATTCTTTTTTCAAAAATTTATTATTCTATTGGTGGCGGAGAGATTTTATGTGAAGATGACATAAATAAAAAGTCAACAAAAGAAAAAGAAGTTTTATATGATTTTAAAAATGCTAAAGAACTACTCCGTATGGCAAAAGAGAATGAACTAAAAATATCTGAATTGATTTTAGAAAATGAAAGAACTTACAAAAATAAAGAGCAAATAAAAAAAGATTTATTAAATATTTGGCAAGTTATGAAAGATAGTGTTAAAAATGGATTAGTTCAAGATGGTATTTTACCTGGCGGATTAAATGTAAAAAAAAGATCATTTAAGATTCATAAAAAATTAAAAGAAGAAGACGGTCATGATCCCATAGTATTTATGGATTGGATAAATCTATATGCACTTGCGGTAAATGAAGAAAATGCAAGTGGACATAGAGTTGTTACTGCTCCAACAAATGGAGCCGCGGGAATTATTCCTGCAGTTTTACACTATATAATTACTTTTTTATTAAAAGAAGAAAATGAAGAAGAAGTTGTAATTGATTTTTTATTAACAGCAGGAGCTATTGGACTTTTATATCAAAAAAATGCATCTATCTCTGGTGCTGATGTTGGGTGTCAAGGGGAAGTTGGTGTTGCTTGTTCTATGGCAGCTGCAGGAATGGCTAATTATTTAGGGGCTACTATTGAACAAATAGAAAATGCTGCTGAAATTGGGATGGAACATAATTTAGGGCTTACTTGTGATCCAATTGCTGGTCTTGTGCAAATTCCATGTATAGAAAGAAATGCAATGGCAGCTGTCAAAGCTGTAAATGCAGCTAGAATGGCAATAATTGGAGATGGGAAACATTATGTTTCACTAGACTCTGTAATAAAAACTATGTATGATACTGGTAAAGATATGCAAAATAAATATAAAGAGACTTCATTAGGTGGGCTGGCAGTTCATTATGTTGAGTGTTGATTTTTATAATGAAGACACCAGTCTATCTCTTTTTTACCATTAGCATTTAGGTATTCGTTAGATGCAGAAAATGGTTTTGAGCCGAAGAAACCTCTGTATGAAGATAGAGGTGAAGGATGTGGAGCTTTTAGTATGAGATGTTTTCTTGCATCTATAAGCTTTTCTTTTTTCTGAGAAGGCCCTCCCCACAAAACAAAAACTATATTTTCATACTCTGATGAAAGTTGATTTATAACAAAATCTGTAAACTTTTCCCAGCCTTTATTTTTATGAGAATTCGGCTTCGCTTGTTCTACTGTTAGAACACTGTTTATAAGTAAAACACCCTGCTCTGCCCACGCAGTCAAGTTTCCAAAACTCGGTGAGTCACATCCCATATCATCAACTAACTCTTTATATATATTTTTAAGGGATGGAGGTACTTTGCACTCATCACTAACTGAAAATGCAAGACCATTTGCTTGGTTCTGCCCATGGTAAGGGTCTTGACCAATAATTACTACTTTTACATTCTCTGGGGATATAAGATTAAAAGCTCTATATATATTTTCATACTTTGGATATATAATTTTTGAAGCATACTCCGAATCAACAAATTCTTGTAATTTTATAAAGTATAGCTCTTGCATCTGTGTGCTTAAAAGAGCTGACCATTTATTATCTAAAAGCATAAAAACTACGATTCTTGTGAAAGTTCTAAGATAATTTCTCTTAGCTCATCTTTATCAAAAAATATATTTAAAGATAATTCATTACTAAATTTCTTTAGCATCTTATTTTTTTTAGCAATTCTAGCTTGTTTATTTTCTTTTAATGGTTCTAACGCCGCTTTAAGTTCACTCTTATAACCAGCAACAATATCTGTTCTTTTCTCTTCTTTGCTCTGAATTATCTCAACTACGTTGCTTCGCATAGTTATTATAATGATAATAATAAAAATCACTATACCTATCCCAGTATAAATTATTTCACTATCCACAAAAAACCTTTAATTTACTCATTAATTTAAATTTATCACAAGTATATTATAATGGCCTGAAAAATCAAGACAACTTTTCAGTTTGATTAATTTCTACCTTCTGCTGTTACCTTACCCCACATTTTTGACTTAATTAAAAATATGGGGGGGGTTTGAAAACCCTTGCAAACTTCTGTATATTGGTAAGAAACCAAGGTATTTCTATAATGGATTATAAAAAAGCTCTAAAAACTGTCCAAAAT
>NZ_JADGFC010000227.1 GCF_016744025.1 Sulfurimonas sp. | reverse complement strand
CTTCTTTGTTTTTGGTCGAATAAGATTAGCAGATTATCGATTAATCCTATCTTTCAACTTACTTTCAAAAAATTGCACTTGATTTTAGAATTGGCGAATGATTTGTAAAATAGGCATAATATATGAAAGTAGTAATAGCGATAGATTCATTTAAAGGAAGTGTTAGTTCGAGTGAACTTTCTTCGTCCATAAAAGATGGAATAAGAGAAATTTATGAAGATAGTGAGATTATAATATGTCCTATCGCTGATGGTGGGGAGGGAACTCTTGAAGCTATGTCTGCTGACTCAGATGCAAAAGATATTTTTGTTAAATGTAAAGACCCACTAAATAAAGATATAGAAGCTTCTTACATCATACTAAATAATTCTACTGCTGTTATAGAAATGGCTGCCGCTAGCGGTTTACCTCTTATAAATGAAAAAGATAGAAACCCTTACTATACTACTACATATGGAACAGGTGAACTTATACGAGATGCTATAAATAAGGGCATTAGAGAGTTTATTATAGGACTTGGTGGAAGTGCTACAAATGACGCAGGTTTAGGCATGCTTAGAGCGTTGGGTTTCAAGTTTTTAGATTCCTTAGATGCAGAGGTTGTTTATGCAAAAGATTTGTCTAGCATAGCTAAATTAGACATAAGTAATGTTTTAGAAGAACTAAGTGAGTGTAGCTTTAAAGTGGCTTGCGATGTTAATAATCCTCTTTATGGAAAAAATGGTGCTTCATATATATACTCGAAACAAAAAGGTGCAGATGCAGAGATGATAGAAAAGCTTGACTCTGAGTTAAAAGCATTTGCAGATTTTGTAAAAAAAGAAGTTAAAGAAGATTTTTCAAGTATTGTTGGAGCTGGAGCAGGTGGTGGCATCGGCTTTGGATTTTTAGCTTTTTTAAATGCTGAGTTAAAATCTGGCATCAAGATAGTCCTAGAACATATAAAGTTTGAAGAAAAAATCAAAGATGCTCATTTTGTTATAACAGGTGAGGGCAAGATAGATAAACAGTCAGTTATGGGTAAAGTCATAGATGGCATATCTGAGCATTGTCAGTCACAAAACATCCCTTGTATAGCTTTAACCGGAAACTATGCTGAGATAGATGATGAAGTACACCAAAAAGGTGTAAGTGCAGTTTTTAGCATCTTAGATTCTCCTATGAGTTTGCAAGATGCTATGCAAAAGCAAACAGCATTAAAATTGATAAAAAATAAAACTAAACAAGTTTTTAGGCTTATAAAAGCTACAAGGAACAATTAAACATAATATTTTAAAGAGTGTGCAATAGCTCACTTAAAGTCAAAACTATTTTTTACCGATATAATACCTATAAAATAATTATGAAGGTCACAAAACTATGGAGATAACCCTACTAATAAAATCTATCTTAGGCTTAGTAGTAATACTAGCCATTTTAATATTTTTATTATTTTTCTCTTCTAAACAAAAAAAACAAGCACAAAAGGCTGAAGCTAATAAAGCCTCATTTACACAAAGAAACTCTCCTAATACAAGCTTAGATTACCTTGTCTCAATCGTAAAAAATAAGAAATCAACAACTAAAGAACTAAAAGAAGCATTAGACCTTGTTTTAAAGCATCACGGAAGAGTACATGAAAAACTTGGGATGAGATCACATCCAGATTTTGATGTTTATAAAGATCTTCTCTTTAGAATATGTAGGCATCCAAACACAAACAAAGATATAGTTGTAAAATTTGATAGAGAGCTGGGAAGACTAAATCCAGACTATAAAAAAGATATTAATGAAGCTGTTACAAAGGGACTAAACTCTAGAAGGGTTTAATAAATCCATGAATATAGGCTTTTTTGGGCTTACTGTAACAGCTTTACTATGATATAGAGTGTTTACTGTTACAAAATAGTTACAGTTTCTTACTTATTTCTTAGAACAATACAGAAGGATAATAAATTATTAAATATGACCTAAAACGACTTAATTAAAAATATGGGGGTTTGAAAACCCTTGCAAACTTCTGTATATTGGTAAGAAACCAAGGTATTTCTATAATGGATTATAAAAAAGCTCTAAAAACTGTCCAAAATGTTCTTCTAAAAGTATTACGCCAATTCCAACAACAAGTGCAATTTCCACCTAAATTAGCTAGCTAATCTTTTACTCATTTCACTGAAAAACACTTCATACGGAGTTTTGTAT
>NZ_JADGFC010000108.1 GCF_016744025.1 Sulfurimonas sp. | reverse complement strand
TTCTTTGTTTTTGGTCGAATAAGATTAGCAGATTATCGATTAATCCTATCTTTCAACTTACTTTCAAAAAATTGCACTTGATTTTAGAATTGGCGAAAGACTAACTATAAACTAGTTAGCATCTATATATTTTGGGATTAGACTTTTGATTTTTTGATATACTTCTTCAAAGTCAGTTGAGTAAACTCTTGTATTTGCCAGAGAAGTAATGAAGTTCGTATCTCTCTCCCATCTAGGAACTAGATGCATATGTACATGTTCAGCTATCCCTGCACCACCTGCCCGACCCAAATTCATACCTATATTTACACCCTGAGCATTAAAACCTTCTTTTAAGAGTCTTACACCCTTTTGAGCTAAAGCACTCATTTGTAACCATGTCTCAGATGGTAAGTCTTCTAGTTTATCAGTATGCTTATGAGGAATAATCATAAAATGACCAGGAGTATATGGATATAGATTCATAACCATAAAGCAGTGTTCATCTCTGTAAAGAACATGTTGCTGCGTATCGTCATCCGCATGAGAGCTTATATGGCAAAAAACACAACCATCTATCTTTTTACCAGTGATATATTCATCTCTCCACGGTGCGTATAAAATATCTTCCATAATTATCCCTTAATTTTATTCCATTACTTTTATATAAAATTCGGTGCGTCGTTTGCAAAGAGAATAATATCTCCTGCCGTAGTTTGAGATGCAAGGACATCTTGAATTTTTGATTTATCATGAAGTATAGTTTTATTTGTAACTGTTAGGTTTTTATCAAATAAAGCAGAGTTTAAAGCCCCTGTAACTATTACTATATCAAAAACATCATTGATAGCATCTATTAGTTTTAGGTTAAGCTCATCGCTACTCTCAACAAGTCCGGGAGTAACTATAACTTTTCTACCCTCGTGAAGTGAACAGAGTCTTACACCCTCAAGAATTCCATCTATATTTCCGTTATAACCATCGTCAATAATTATCTTTCCACCAGCTACTATTTTTTGAAGTCTATGTTCTACTGGAGTTAATTTTCTAACTGCCTTAATAATCTCTTCATTACTCATACTAAAGTTCTTTGCAATATTAACTGCTGCTTCGATATTCATAGTTTGAAAAGATCCTAAAATATTTGTATTTAAAGATAAAATATCATCATCTATTTTTAATTCAAACGTAGTTGCATCTATATTAGCATCTATATTTTGTATGTTATCACCAAAAAAAGTCACTTTGTCGTGTGGTTCATCAGTTACTGAAGTGTGTATAAAAGCACGTTTAAGTCTTGGTGATTGCATAATTTCTAGTTTTGTTGCTATGATATTTTTTAAGGTTTTAAAATACTCTAGGTGAGCTTCTCCAACTTTTCCAACTACAACAACTTGAGGTTCTAAAAAAGTTGTAATATCATAGATATCTCCACTCTGTCTTGCACCTGCTTCACAAACATATATCTCAGTGTCAGCTGGTAATGATTCATTTACATCACGCATGATTCCACCAAGAGTATTTACACTTCTTGGAGTTGCATATACATTGTACTTAGTAGAGAGTATCTCTGCTACAAAGTTTTTGATGCTTGTTTTTCCATAACTTCCCGTAATTGCAACTATTTGAAGGTTTTGGATAGAAGAGAGTTTCTTTTTTGCCTCTTTTTTAAATGCTACAAATAAAAACTTTTCTATCATTATACTACCTATATAAGCGATAGCTAGAGGCATTAATACACCATAAGTTCCACATGCTTCTTTTAGAGTACAAAGGACATCTTGGAAGAGAACCAGAGAAATTAGTAAAATTAAAAATCTTTTTACTCTCCAAGTTAAAACAAGTTTTTTATCAAGCTTCTTGTGCCAAACAAAGATAGAAGGAAGAACTGCAAAGTAAAAAAAGATTGGGAAAAATTCATCTGTTGTGTAATAAGCGATAAAAGGTATAAAAAAGTACATCACATGCCAATGAGGCTTATGATGTTTTAAAATGACACGAGAAAGTTTATAATCATACCACTGCAAGTTTGTGATTAAGTACCATCCTAAAACAGTCACAAAAAGAACATTTGTTACAAAGGCTGTTAAAATCTCAAAATCAAACATTATGAATGTTCCATAGTTTTGAGAAATATACTTTGTATCTCATTAGATACTTCTTCTGCATGATTCATAAAAAAGTAATGATCACCATCATAAATTTTCAGAGTAGAATCTTGTATAAGCTCATCTATCTCTCCAGCACAAGTCAATGGAGTTGCTGTATCTTCTCTACCCCAACAAAGCAATGCTTTGCCATTATAAGAAGTAAATTCTTCAGAAAAATCCTCATCTACAACATTTTTAAATGTTTCATACATTGGTTCACTTAGATGCTTCGCATCTTCTGCTACAAAGATAGAACGAAGTTTTGCAAGTCCAAAAGTTTTAAATATTTTAAATATAGCAATTTTAGCTTTTACTTTAAAAGATTTAGGAATATAAATACCAGCACTAGAAACTAGAACTAAAACTTTAGGTTCTAATAAAACAGCTACCTTTCCGCCAAAAGAATGACCAAGGATAATCTCTTTAGATGCATTAAGATGAATCATAAGAAGTTCAACTATTCTTGCATAATCTTTAGTCTCTAGAGCAACATTACAAGTACTTCCTCCAAAACCGGGAAGGTCTATATAAATATGACGAAAAGCATTCATGTATGGAGCAAATGATTTTTTCATTAAACTTTTATTACTTCCCCAACCATGTAAGATGATTATATCTACAGGAGCTTGCGGATTTAATATTTCATAGCTAACATCTAAAGTATGGTGATTATACTGTATAGATTTAATAGCCATTATTTTCCCTTTGCCTGACTTATAGAGTGAATATATTCATAATTTACTTTTGCTCTTTTATTCGTTGGAAGTGAGTTGCAAAGTAGTTCTAAAGAAGCCTCGAAATTTTCAAAAAGATAATTTGCCATAGAACCTGGAATTGGGTTTATCTCATTTAAAAGGACTTCACCATCAACTACAAAAAAGTCACATCTAATAAGTGCGCCTTCAAAAAGATTTTTATAAACTTTGATAAAACTATTTTTTAGTTTTGCTTCTAAGGCTTCATCAATATCTGCTTTTAAAACTTGTTCTGAGCGTGAAAAATCCATATATTTTTTCTCAAAATCTAAAAATTCATTCTTTTGAGGTTCTTCTACTATTGAGACATGAACCTCCCCTTTTGACATAAAACCAGCTAAGTTATACTCTTTTACGCATTCAATAAATGGTTCAATTATCACAGAATTATCAAACTCAAAAGCAACATCTAAAGCGTAGTCAAGATCTGCTTCATCTCTTACAATACTTACACCTATAGAACTTCCAAGTCTAGCAGGTTTAACAATTATTGGATATTGCATATTGATATTATGATGTTCATTTGATGAAACAACTTCATAATCTACACTTTTTATTTTTCTAGCATCACATAACCATTTTGTATATCTTTTGTCATAAGAAAAAACACTAGCATCTGTTCTAGGGCCAATATATTTTATAGAGAAAAAATCAAGTAAAGATGCGATAGTTCCATCTTCTCCATCAGCTCCATGAATAAGGTTAAGTAAAGTACCCGAATGTTCAACTGTACTAAACATAGATTTTTGGCAAAAAGATCCATTTGTAATACTAAGCTGTGGCATCTTTTTATGTTCACCCTTAGAAAAGGTGTTTGCTTTCATCTTTGAAGCGTCTATAAGATAAAATTTATGGTCTTGATCACAAAAAATAAAACTAAGGTTAAATCCAGATAATTTTTCTTTTATTGTTATTGCACTTACTATACTAATCTCATGTTCAAAACTCGCGCCACCAAATAAAATTGTTAATTTCAAATATTATTCCTTACTTTGTAAAAATTTCTTTATATTTTTCTTCATCCCAGCCAACTATAACTTGACCTTCAAACTCAATAATTGGTCTTTTAAAAAGCATATTCTCTTTACAAAGCCATTCTCGTTTGCCACTATCATCTAGGTTTAAATCTTTTAACTTTAAAGTTCTGTATTTAGTACCGCGATTGTTAAAAAGAACAGCCATATCAATTTGTTCTAACCATTCATCAACTTTCACGCACTCAACAGAAGTCTTTTTAAAATCAATAAATTCTAAATCTATATCATTATCTTTAAAAAACTTTCTTGCATTTCTAACACTGCCACAAGTCGGTATACCGTATAGTTTCATAAATAAATCTCCTTAATTAAAACTTGCAATTATAGCATTTTTACCTTATTAGCACTACTTCAAAGAGTTTGAAGTACTTTTAGAGCTTCTTTAACAAGTGAGCCAGTATCACTACCTGTACATGCACTTAAAGCTTTAGAAATTTTATCTTTTTTAAAGCCTAAAGATTCGAGTGCTTCACTTGCTTGGTTATATGCTAAACTCTTTGGTGCGTCTGTTGACGAGATAAGTTCCACATCAAAGCCATTTAGTTCTACCAAGATTCGCCCTGCACTTTTAGGCCCAATTCCTGGCACTTTTTTTACACCATTCATATCTTTGTTATTAATCACTGTTGCAAATTGACTAGGTGTGTAAGTTGAACAGATTGCCATTGCAACCTTTGGTCCTACTCCATTTATTTTTATAAGTCTTGCAAACATCTTTTTCTCAGCCATATCCAAAAAGCCAAACAAAAGTTGTGCATCTTCACGTATGATTTGAGTTGTAAAGAGTTTAACCTCATCACTTCCTAAAGCAGAGAAAGTGTGCAAAGAGATAAAAACTTCATAAACTACCCCTTTAACATCAACATGTGCAAATGTTGGTTCTTTATATACTACATTTCCATTTATTCCAACTATCATTTACTCTCTTACCGCCTCTATTTCATATGAACCATCTTCTTGTTCTACAATAGCAAAAATTTTATCTAGAGAACCTTCTAGAGGGTTAAAAGAGACTTTTATCGGTGGGTCAACTAACTTAAAAATAATTTCATTATGTCCAATCCATTTGTCCCTATTAATTATTCTTGCATCAAAAATGTTATCTTGAAAAGATGCTGTCTTAGTAGTAAGCAAGGTAAGTTGATCATTTTTTATCTCAGACTCTTTTTGAATATTAACTAAGTGTTCTACTACTTTGTTAAACTGCTTAAACTGTTTAACAAAAGAGAGTGGCATCTTTACACCATTTTTTTTGTAGTGAATTAAACGTTTTTTTACATTGTTAAAAGTTACTTGATTATCTTTAACCAGTTTTTTATACTTATCTATCTCTTTTTTTATATTTTTTACTGCTTTTTCTAGATCTAAAATCTTATCTTTGTTCTCACCAAGACCTGCTTGGTCAGATTTTTTCAAAAGTGGATCTATCGTAAAAACATTCTCACTTCCTTGAAGCTTTTTAATCTCTATAACTCTTGAAGCAGTTGCATTAACATAAGACCCACATAGTTCTATGCTTATTTCTTTTGCTCTTATATGTCCACCTACAGCTTGAGATATTTCAACTACATCTCCGTCAATTTCACCATGTTCTAGTCTAGTTACATTAATGATTTTCCCATATGCATTTCCTTTGTGAACATTTATTTGAAGATTATCAGCTTTTACTCTTGCTGTTTTATGAGTTTGCCCACCAATAGTAGCTTTAAGTGCTGTAACCTTTGCATTAGAACCTACATTTCCATCTATCTCTATCTCACTAACCTCAACAACCATACCTGTACCAATGGCATCTTTAACTGAGTCTGTTTCTTTTACGCTTATATTAACATCTGAGTTAACACCGGCTTCTATAGAACCGGTAGTCTTAAAAGTAATCTCACCAACATCAACATCAGACTTAATCGTATACAGGCTTCCATCAAGAGCTATATATCCATTTTCAACTGCACGATATTCTATATTATTATCAGAGTCTATTATATTTATAGTTTCATCAGTAGTAAAGCTAGGGATATTATCTTCAAGAGGCTCTTTAGGTTCCATAAATTCACCACGACAGTTTCTTCCTGGTGTTCCCTCTTTTGGCTTTAAATATTCTATTAGGAGTTCATCTTTGTGGACACCTTGTATAAAGCTTCTATTTGAATAATCTACCTTTTCTAGTTCACTAACAGCTTCTTTTTTGTTGTAGTGAAAAATAAGCTTGTCATTAGTTGTAGGTGTAGGTTCATAAGCTTCAGCTATTAAGTATGTTTCATTCTTCTCATAGTAAGCGTTTTCTGCTACTCTAACATAGGCGTCTATCTTTGAGACTAGCTCAGATAATATTTCATCAAAAATACCTATTAGGATATTTGCACGAACCTTACTCTTATTAATAAGTATTAAGAGGTCTTGCTTAAAGTTTGGATTGTAAGAAACTTTAGAACCTTCTTTTATGCTTAGATATACTTTACATTTTGTAGCATTTGCTCCAATGCTTAAGTTAAAGTCATTATATGGGCTATCTTTGACTTTTGAAAATATTTCTATCTCATACATCTGTTTAATTTGAAAATTTTTATCTAGTAATGCGCCTTTATCTTCTAGTTCTGAGATATCTTCAATAGTAGCCTCTTCCCAGTCTACTTCTTTGTCTCCATTATTCATTCTCATATACATCTGTACTTCTAATATGTTAAAGTCTATCTTGTTAACATTCATATCATAAGATTTTGCGATTGTCATCAGTTCTTTTGCAACATTTTGTGTGCGCACAACAGTTGGACGAATCTTTTTTGATGATTTTTTAGAAGATGATTTTGTACTTGAACCAAATAGTGCCATTTTTACCTACATAGATTATATTTTAGAATTAAACACTACATTTTAATCAAATATTTGTTAAACTTTCGTAAAACCAATCAAAATACACAAAGAAGCCCATGTTTAAAGCAATTTTCACAAATAGTTTTGGAATTTTATTTTCAAGAATTTTAGGATTTATTAGAGATTTATTGACAGCATCTGTTCTTGGTGCAAACATCTACAGTGACATATTTTTCATAGCTTTTAAACTACCAAATCTTTTCCGTCGCATCTTTGCTGAAGGCGCTTTTACACAGGTCTATATTCCCGCTTTTGCTAAATCAAAACACAAGGGTGTTTTCTCAGCAAACATTTTTGTAGTATTTCTCTCTATCATACTTATAATCACTTTACTTGTAAATATTATGCCGGCCTTAGCAACACAAGCCATAGCAGTAGGTTTTGATGAAAAAACTATAGCATTAGCATCTCCATTTGTAGCTATAAACTTTTGGTATCTTCCACTTATCTTTGGGGTTACTTTTTTAAGTACTATGCTTCAGTACAAACATCATTTTGCAACATCAGCTTTTTCTACTGCTCTTTTAAACTTATCTCTTATTTTTGCTTTACTTCTATCACAAGATAAGAGTCATATAGATATAGTTCACTATCTAAGTTGGGGTGTAGTTATTGGTGGACTTATGCAACTAGCAGTTCATGTTATAGCTATTTATAAAATGGGACTCTCAAGACTTCTAATAGGTGGATTTAAACACCTAAGAGTAAAGTCAAAAATTATACAAAAAGACACAAAAGAGTTTAGAAGACAATTTTTTCCAGCTATGTGGGGAAACTCTACTGCTCAGGTAAGTGCTTTTTTAGATACTTTCTTAGCATCTTTTTTAGTAACAGGCTCTATCTCATACCTTTACTACGCTAACCGCATCTTCCAACTCCCACTTGCTCTTTTTGCTATCGCTACTTCTATTGCTCTTTTTCCTAGAGTTGCACGATATATAAAGAACAAGGATGAAGAAAAAGCCTTACTCTTTTTGCAACGAGCATTTTGGTTTTTAGCATTTTTATTAACTGCGAGTGCTATTGGTGGACTTGTACTCTCACGAGAGATTACTTGGCTTCTTTTTGAGAGAGGTGCATTTAGTACACAGGACACTCAAAACACAACATTAGTTTTACAGATGTATATGATAGGACTTCTTCCTTTTGGTCTTCAAAAGCTATTTGTATTATGGTTATACGCTAAAGAGATGCAGATGAAAGCAGCGAAGATAGCAACATTCTCTTTAGTTACTTACATCATCTTTGCATTATCTCTTATCTCGCCTATGGGAGTAAGCGGTCTTGCCCTTGCATCTACAGTAGGTGGTTTTGTGAGTTTCACTCTGACTATAAGGGTTTTTGGAGTAACAAACTTTTTAAATATAGTTCGTTCTAAGAATGCTATTTATCTTATTATTGGATCTGTAGTTTTTACTGGTGTGCTTTTAATATTTAAAGATTTTATTAGCTCTTATATTTTATAGCTTTTTTTTAACTTCCATTTTCAATCCTTCGCTTAAGTAGCGTTATGTAAGATATTTGCGAAATAACGCACAAAATGTAGTTTAATTTGAATATACAGTATTAAACAAACACGCTGACTTTAAGAATTTTATAGAATTATTCTCTTGTTTATCAATAATATGACAAATTAATATAGAAACGACAAAATAAACCTTTTTAACACACAAACAGTATGTAAGTTATTTATGTGATTTAAGATTATTTTACATATAATGTGTTTGATTAAATAGTTGTCTTCCAAAGTAATATTTTGCAAAATGTCATATTTTACTCTAAGTAATTTTTTTTTTGATAAAATGTCGATAAGTATTACATGAGGAAATATATATTGAGAGTATTAGATTTATTTTCAGGCTGCGGTGGCTTTTCATATGGATTTCAAGAAGCAGGATTTGATGTTGTTCTAGGTATTGACAATGTTGATATTGCTTTAAAAACATTCAAATATAATCATAACAATTCACATACAAAAAATGTTGATTTATCAAAAATAGATAATTTACAAGAGATAGTTAATTTTTTAAACGAGAAAGGTGGAGTTGATGTAATAATTGCAGGACCTCCTTGTCAGGGCTTTTCACTAACTGGCTCAAGAAAAGAGGATGACGAAAGAAACAAGCTTTTTTACTCTGTTTTTGAAATTGCAAAGATGCTAAATGACAAACCAAAAGCAATTATTATAGAAAATGTTCCTGGATTAGCAACACTGTATAAAGGTAAAGCTAAAGAAGAAATTGAAAGAAATTTTAAAGAAAATAAATATACTAAACAATCTAAAATTTTGTATGCTCCAAACTATGGTGTTCCCCAAATTAGAAAAAGATTATTTTTTGTAGGATTAGATGAGCA
>NZ_JADGFC010000005.1 GCF_016744025.1 Sulfurimonas sp. | reverse complement strand
AAATACAAAACTCCGTATGAAGTGTTTTTCAGTGAAATGAGTAAAAGATTAGCTAGCTAATTTAGGTGGAAATTGCACTTGTTGTTGGAATTGGCGATTGATAAAGTGATTATTGAAAAATAAAGTGTTAAAAAAGTGTAAAGAGTGAATGTTTACAAGTATTTGAAGAAGTGCAGGCTAAAAGCCTGCAAAGATGTTACTAGAGAGGTGTTACGTTTTCAGCTTGAGGGCCTTTTTGACCTTCGCCTACTTCGTATGTTACTTTTTGCCCTTCAGCAAGAGAAACACGACCACCACCTGAGTGGTTTACTTGACGAAAATGTACAAATACATCTTGTCCGCCATTATCTTGTTGGATAAATCCATAACCTTTTTCTTCATTAAACCATTTAACTGAACCGTCTAGTAATTCTGCCATTGCAAAACCTCTTGTATTAAAATATCACTTCGTGAGAGAAGTGGAGTCAAAATTTGGAGAGTCTTTAGGGTCACAATTGAGCATAGCACTGAATTACACACTAAAGATGAACTCGAACCTCATCTTATCATCAAAAGTATTATATCTTATATTTTAAAAAAATATGCAATAAATATAAATTTTTCATATTTTTTTCATATTGCCGATATATATAGTAATAGCAGAGTTAATTACTCTGTATAAATTTGAATTTTCTATTATATATAGGAAAGTTTGGAGGTAGGACATGTTAAAGACATTTATAGAAATAGTTGAGATACAACTTTTTTACACTTTCGTTGTCGTTCTTGTTGGTGGATATTTAGTTAGTCCATTTGTAAGCTAATACTTACTTGTGCATCTATAATAAAATAAATTTGGCTATGATTGCGTCATTAAATAAAAGTAGGTAAATTATGAAGTTTGAATTAAAAGATGATTATATAGAACTGTTTAAACTATTAAAAGTTTTAGACTTAGTTGACAGTGGTGCACATGCCAAGTTATTGATTGCAGATGGGTATGCTAAACGAAATGGAGAAGTTGAGTTTAGAAAAAGAGCTAAAATAGTTTCAGGTGATATTATCAAGATAGCTGAAGTTACGGTTGAAGTAGTATAGTGAAAACTATTTTTAGCTTTCTTCTAGCATTTAGTATTGTATATATTAATTTAAACATACTTAATGCAGATGATAAAGTTAAACAAACTTCTTTAAAAGAGCTTCATCAGAAGTTCTTAAATATAGATATTCACTCAAAAGAGTTGGATTTAGATAAAGCAATACAAGATATCAAACAAGCAAGAAAAATATATCCGCTTGATGATAAACTAAAAATGGTAGATATGGAGTTAGAGAATAAAAGAGCTAATAAGTCCTATCAGTCCACCAAAAACTCCACCCCAAACAACTAACCAGTCTAGATGCTTTTTAATTAATTCTTGAACTATCTCTTTTACGATTTGTGGAGTTAGCTCATTTAACCTTGCATCTATGACATTTTCTATAGAACTCAGCATATCATTACTCAATGATGAACTTTTCATATGTAGCTCTAATGTTTGATTAAATGCATTTGAAGATACTATTTTTGCTACAGCTGCTTTCATTTTAATAGAAAATGGTTCACGAAGAGCATCTAATGCACTTTCTCCGCCAAACATTCCAAGCATACCGCCAAATGATGATTCCATGACAGTTTTACTCAGTGCATCAAATGCAGGTGAAAAATCAGTTTCATGTATGATTGGTTCTAAATCTATCTTTTTTTCTTCATTCTTAAAAAAATCACCTAATTGATCTTTCGTAAAAAACTCATTCATCATAAGGTTTTTAATAGACTCTTTAAAAGCTTCAAATCTTGCAGGAATGACACCTGAGCCATAAAGGAAGGGAATTTTTTCAAAAAGCATATGGATTGCTAACTGGTTAGTCAATGCACCAGATAGAGCAAAAAGACCGGAATAAAGAAGCAATGAACTCTGCTCGTTAGGTAGAACAAATGATAAAGCTGTTAAAATAACGGCAATAAAATGAGTAATAAAACTTTTATTTAATTTCAATATAATCTCCTAGTTTAAAAGCGAGATTATACTTAAAATATCAAATATAGCAAACAGAGGATAACTTATGAAAAAAGAGAGTTACGAACTTTTTAAAAATGCAGAGATAAATGAAATAACAGAGGTTTTAGCAAAAGAACTAGAGTCAAGAAATGAGCAAGCTTTTTGGAGCGAGAAAGTTGTTCCTTTTGCAGAAGCTATACTAAGTATTCTTATACCTTTAAGAGACGCTAAACAACTATATAATCCAGAAGGTGTAATTGTAGAAGAATTAACACCAGAATTGTTTTTTAAATGGAGTGATTTTGTAAGCCTTAAATCTTTGGCTTTTAAAATTCAAAGATCAAACAAGCTTGAAGATGAATCTAAAACAGATATAGATCTAAAAATATTGGGTGATTATCTTGGTCACTATAACGTAAACTTAGAAGATGAAATTCTTGACTTTCCAATTTCACACTACAATTTGCACCAAGGTGTAAGTAACGTAATTAAGTCACTTTTGTAAACTATGACAGGTTTTATAAAGTATTTTTTAGTCAATAAACGCCTAAACTATATGCTATTGGTATTTTTAGCGTATATGGGCTTTAATGCTTATGTAAACATTCCAAAAGAACTATTTCCAAATGTTGAGCTTGATAAGATAAGTGTTCGCGGTGCTTATAGTGGTGCTAGTGCAACAGTTATGGATAAGATGGCAGTTCGTGATATTGAAGAAGAACTAAGTAATATTAATGGTATAGATAAAACTGAGACAACTATTACTCCTGGTGCTTTTGCAATCATTTTAACATTAAATGAAAGTGTAAATAAAACAAATGTACTCTCTCGTGTAAAAGATTCTATTGCACTTACAAGACAGTACCTTCCTTCTGATATGAATGAACCTGTTGCAAGAATTTTGGATAAGACTCGCTCTCTTATAAAGTTGTCACTATCTTCAGATGAGATGAGTAAAGGTGAGCTTACAGCTATAGCAAAAGAGATAAAAATAAAAATCTCTAGAGTGAAAAATATTAGTGAGATACTTATACGTGGAGACTCAAAAAAAGAAGTCTCTATAAGAGTAGACTCACAAGCTGTTTTAGCTTATGAGCTAAAACATGCAAGTGTACTTAAAGCAATCTCTGACCTTTCATATATATTTCCTGTTGGAGATATAGAAGAGCGAGGAAATTTTGTATACCTCTCAACTGCAAATGGTAAAGCTGATGTATCTGAATGGGAGGATAGTGTCCTTAATATAGATGGTAAATATATTAAATTAAAAGATATCGCTACGGTAAAGATAGAATACCCTCAAACAGATACCTTAGCATCTTTTAACAATAAACAAACTCTTACTCTTGTTATATCAAAAGGTGAAGTTGGTGATTCTATTGCACTCTCAGCACAGCTTAGAAAATATACAAAAAAACTACAAAAAAGTTATCCCAAGGTTATCTTTAATTTTTATCAAGATACATCCAAACCAGTTGAGAGTAGACTAAATACAGTAATCTCAAACCTAATGTTTGGGCTTATTTTAGTGTTTTTGTCTATGTACATTCTGATTAATCTTAGAATAGCAATTATAGTCGCTTTAGGTATTCCATTTTCATTTATAATAGGTTTGTTATTTATATACTATATGGGATATTCTATAAATATTGTTTCGCTTCTTGGAGCACTTATAGTTATTGGTATTGTCGTTGATGATGCCATTGTTGTAAGTGAAAACATCCAACGTCACATAGATGAGGGGATGGAAAACAGTGAAGCTGCAATGCTTGGTGTAAAAGAGATGATTCTTCCAGTTTCACTTGCTACTGTATCAACGGTAGCAGCTTTTCTTCCTATGTTTATGTTAAATGGAGAAATAGCTCTATTTCTAATACTTATACCTATAGTTGTTGTTATGATTCTTTTAGGTTCACTTCTAGAGAGTTTTATCTTTTTACCTCTTCATGCATCTGAGTTCCTTAAAAAAAGTAATAACATGGTTGATTGGAAACCATTTCAAGAACTTTATGGAAGAACACTCTCTTTTTTCATAGAGTATAAAAAAACATTTCTAATTTTATTTGTTATTCTTATCCCTATAGTAACTGTGTTAACTGCAAAGTCTATGAGGTTTCAGTTCTTTCCAAATTTTGATGGTAATAATCTTTATATATCAGGTAAGATGGATATCAATACTCCATTAGAAGATACATTTAAAATCGCAAGTGAAATACAAACAGAAATGATGAAACATTCCCAAGAATTTTCACTAAAATCTATCTCTTCAACAAGTGGATATCGAAGAAGTCTATCTGGTGATACACAAAGAAACAATAGCGTTTTCTTTATCACCATGGAACTTTACGATAGAGAAGAGACAAGTTGGATAAATAAATATGTAAGTCCGGTACTAAACTTTAGTTTTGATTTTAATAATCCTGAGAAGATAAGACAAAAGCAGACTTTTGAATTATCACCTAGAGCTAAAGAACTGGTGATGCCTTTTAAAGAGAAGTACAAGATGGTAAATCTTGGAGTTATGGAAGATAAGCCAGGACTTATAAGAAGTGATATTCAGATAAATCTCTCCGGTAGTAATGATGTCAAGCTTGAAAAGGCGGTGAAGAAACTAGAAGGATCAATATCAAAACTAGAAGGTATCAAAAACTTTAGTAATAATATTCGATATGGAAAGATGGAGTATAAGATAAAGATAAACTCTTATGGTGAGAGTTTAGGTCTTAGTGAAGCATCTATAGCTAGAGTTTTAAGTACATACTTTTTAGAGAAGAAACAATCAACTACTTTTAATGAACGCGGTGTAATGGAGATAAAAACTAGAGATAGTGCAAAAGATAGTACTGACACTCTTTTAGATTTCAGCATAGCTCTTGATGATGGTAGATATGTAAAACTTACGGATGTCTCTACTATAATCCAGATTCAAGATTATGAAAAGATAGATAAGCTAAACGGAAGTATTGTAAAAACAGTTTATGCGAGTGTAGATAAGAGAATAATTACTCCAACAGAGGTTTTAGAAAGTATTAAACCTGAACTTGATGAGATTCGAGACTCTGGCATAGAGGTAAATCTTCTTGGAGAAAAAGAGAAAAAGAAACAACTTAAAGAGGATATGAAAAATGCTCTATTTTTAGCAGTATTTTTAATCTTTTTAACACTACTTCTAATTTTTTCAAAAATCAAATATGTATTAATGGTAATGAGTGTAATACCACTATCTGCTTTAGGTGCTTTAGTGGGACATAAACTACTTGGAATAAACCTTAGTATGCCCTCTGTAATAGGAATACTTGGACTTGCAGGTGTTGTAATTAATGATGGAATTATAATGCTTGATTTCTTACATGGAACGCATGAGACAAAAGATTTTTTTACAAGAGCAAAACTTAGACTTCGTCCTATTGTTATTACTTCTGTGACTACATTTTTAGGATTATTTACTCTAGTATTTTATGCAACTGGACAAGCTGTTATTTTACAGCCTATCGCGGTCTCTTTGAGTTTTGGTTTAGTGTGGGGTACTTTTTTAAATCTTTTATACTTACCAACTCTTTATGCTTTGGTAAATGATATCAAGCCTCTTTCAAGAAAGCAAGATATAAAGCACCCCATAGTAGAAAAACAATAAGAGATATAATTCCGAAGAAGATTATAACTCTTATTGTGAAATGAAAAAGAAATTTTAAAAAGCTCATTATTTCTTATAAGGAACTATTGGTAACTTACTTGCTTTAAAGTAAACCATACCACCTTGAAGATTGATAACATCATAACCAAGATCTTTTGATAAAAAATTTGCTACCATTTTAGTTCTATTTCCAGTTCTGCAGATAATGGCAAAAGATTTCTTAGTATCTACTTTCTTATTTAACTCATCTAAAAATGCATTTACGTTATATGCACCTTTTTCATCAAAGAACATTATTGGGATTGCACCTTTTGCTAATCCTGTTTCTTTCCATTCACCTGGTGTACGTATATCAACAATAGGGATTTTAGAGTCTAAAATCTTTTGTGAAGGGTATTGGTTACTCATAGATGCAAAGAGTGTTAGGCTTAAAATCATTAATGATAGTAATATTTTTCTCAAGTTGTTCTCCATATGGTAATTTAAGTGTATAATTATACCAACGATAATTAAATAATAGGCATAACATGGCAGCATCTACTAAAGCTATAGAAAACTCAAATAGACTTAGATATATAAGATCTTTAGAGAGATTTCATAATAGTATAATATCTTATCTCAATAATACACCTCAATTGTCAATGCCCGGCTTCATCAAAAAAATAGATAATGCTCTTAAAGTTTTAAATAGAGTTGAAGAGATTGCTTTATATAAAGGTGAGTTACAAGACTTGCAAAAGCTTGTTAAAAAAATGATAGCATTTAAAGATAGTGAAAAAAGTGTAGAAGATATAAAAGATGATATTTTGTATAGTTCAAACCAATTGGATAAAAGTAAAAATGCTAGAAGATACAAAAAAGATAAACATACTAATGCTAAATATGATGAGTGGGAATAGTTTTATTCCTTAATTAAGAGATAAGAATCTCTTAATTTTATAGGTACATAAATTGTGACAATAAAATAATCATTACAACTAAAGTAAATGGGAAATAATGCTTCTTAAATACCCATGGCTGAATTCCAAAAAATACTTGATTGATTCCTCTAAATCCTAAACAGAGTCCCAAAGAAGCTTTTATGCTAAGTAGTATTTGAAAGCTTGTCATTCCACTATCCGAAATTTCTCCAAATACTTGAAAAAACATATAAAGGCCAGTTGCGACAGCTACAATAAGAGCTTTAGGAACAACCTTTCTAACATGCATCATAATTGCTTCTCTAGCTTTTGTATTCTCTTCTGGGCTTAGAGTTTGTGGCATCTTAGATATAAACAATATATCTATAAATAAAAAACCTCCATATATAAATACTGAGAAAATGTGAATTGTATGAATAATTGTGTAAGTGATGGCTAGTCCTTTTTTTTTGAATTTTAGCATAAGATTAACTAAACAAGATTGCTTTATATCAAAAAGTAACTTTTAAGTCATCTTGGAGGTATAAAATTCTTGCATAAATAAAATTATAAAAGGATATAAATGGCAAAAAAAAAGGAACATAATTTAATAGGCAATAAAGAGATTTTTAATACTTTTTATATTGTTCTACAAACGCCTAGAGCATAAGAAAAATGAATATGTGTATTATAAGAAATAATAATCATTATATATCCAAATTTCCATTAGGACTTAAGTTAAGTTTTTGATAATGATGGATATAATTTACGCAATTAAATCTCTCTTTTTATGTTAAAAATTTGATATAACTGTGAGATTTTATTTTGTTTGGGTTGTGCAATGAAGATATTTATCTTTATTGCACAATTTGGGTTTTAATTGTATTAGCATAAAATATAAATTTATAGGTAATTTATAGATGGCTTTTAGAAGTGTTATATCGCATTTGCGTGGCAATGAAAAGGAAATAGAGTGAGCAACCTAATTGAAGGTTTTTTAGGCAAGTCTGTGGATGGTAAAAAAAGTAGACTACCAGCTAAGTTAGATTATATACAAAGTGCAACAGGATTGTTTTTAGGTTTATTTATGTGGGGGCATATGTTTTTTGTATCAACTATTTTGATAAGCAAAGACTTTATGTATTCTCTTACTAAGTTTATGGAAGGTAGTATGTTCTTTGAAGAGCCTAAGCCAGGGTTAGTATCTCTTGCTGTTGCTGTAGTCTTCATTATATTTATTGTTCATGCTGCTATGGGTATGAGAAAACTTCCTGCAAGCTTTAGACAGTGGCAAGTATACAGAACTCATATGAAAATGATGAAACATGATGAAACTAGTATGTGGTTTATTCAAGCCGTTACTGGTTTTTCAATGTTCTTCCTTGGTTCAGCTCACCTGTTCTTAATGTTAACTCAACCAGGCTCAATTGGACCATACGGTTCAGGCGACAGAATGTTAACACTATGGCCTTTTTATCTTATGCTTCTTTTCGCTGTAGAATTACACGGAAGTATTGGTCTTTATCGTCTTTGTATTAAATGGGGATGGTTCGAAGGTGAAAATTCAAAAGAAACAAGAAAAACTTTGAAAAAAGTTAAATGGACTATAACAATATTTTTCCTAGTTCTTGGTCTTACTACTCTTTTAGCATACTTAAAAATTGGTATGGATCATTCAGATAATGCTGGTGAAAAATATCATCCAACTACACAAATAGAAAAAATTTATAACGCAAACACAGAGGTAACAGCATGAATGTAAAATATTGCGATGCATTAGTAATCGGTGGTGGACTAGCAGGTCTAAGAGCTGCAGTTGCTAGTCAGTCAAAAGGTTTAAGTACAACAGTTTTAAGTCTTGTTCCTGTTAAGCGTTCTCATTCAGCTGCTGCTCAAGGTGGTATGCAAGCTAGTTTAGGTAATTCTAAAATGAGTAGAGGTGATAATGAAGATGTTCACTTTGCAGATACTGTAAAAGGTAGTGACTGGGGCTGTGATCAAGAAGTTGCTCGTATGTTCGTTACTACTGCACCAAAAGCAATTCGCCAATTGGCTGCTTGGGGTGTTCCTTGGACAAGAATAACAAAAGGTCCAAGAGAAGTTGTTATGAATGCTGAGAGAACAACTCTAGTTGAAGATGATGAAGTACATGGTTATATCCATTCTCGTGACTTTGGTGGAACTAAAAAGTGGAGAACTTGTTATACAGCAGATGCTACAGGGCATACTATGCTTTTTGGTGTTGCTAATGAAGCTTTAAAACATAATGTAAATATTGAAGATAGAAAAGAAGCTATCTCTCTTATCCATGAAAACAATCGTTGTTATGGTGCTATCGTAAGAGACTTAGTTACTGGTGAATTAACTGCTTATGTTGCTAAAGGTACACTAATAGCAACTGGTGGATACGGAAGACTTTATAAGCAAACTACAAATGCTGTTATTTGTGAAGGTATCGGTGCGGCTATCGCTCTTGAAACTGGAATAGCAACACTTGGAAATATGGAAGCTGTACAATTTCACCCAACTCCAATTGTTCCATCTGGAATTCTTCTTACTGAAGGTTGTCGTGGAGATGGTGGTATTCTTAGAGATGTTGATGGTTACCGTTTTATGCCAGACTATGAACCTGAGAAAAAAGAGCTTGCATCTCGTGACGTTGTAAGTCGTCGTATGCTTGAGCATATTAGAAATGGTAAAGGTGTTAAATCTCCTTATGGCGATCACTTATGGTTAGATATTTCTATCTTAGGTCGTGAACATATTGAGAAAAATCTTCGTGATGTTCAAGAAATTTGTGAAATTTTTAATGGAATTGATCCTGCAGATGAAGGTCCAAAAGGCTGGGCTCCAGTTCTTCCAATGCAACATTACTCTATGGGTGGAATCAGAACAAAACCTACTGGTGAGTCTCAAAAACTAGATGGACTTTTCTCATGTGGAGAAGCAGCTTGTTGGGATATGCACGGTTTTAATAGACTTGGTGGAAACTCAGTAAGTGAAACTGTTGTTGCTGGTATGATTGTTGGAGATTATTTTGCTGATTTTTGTGCTTCACATGATATAGACATTAGCTCAAAAACTCTTCAAGCTAGTATTGATGATAAAACAAAATATATGAACGATCTTCTTGAAAAAGAAGGTACTAATGATATCTTTGAAATCAAAAATGAAATGAAAGCTATTATGTGGGACAAGGTTGCGATTTTCCGTGATGAAGAAGGTCTTAGCGAAGCTGTGCAAAAATTAGAAGAACTATATAAAAAATCACTTGATGTTAAAATAGAATCAAAAACTCTAACTGCTAATCCTCAACTTGAAGAAGCGTACAGAGTTCCAATGATGCTTAAACTTTCTCTTTGTGTAGCACTTGGTGCCTTAGAGAGAAAAGAGAGTCGTGGTGCTCACTATAGAGAAGATTACCTAAAACGTGATGATGCTAACTGGTTAAAAAGAACTCTTGCTACATGGAATGAAGGTGATACTTTACCAACTTTATCTTATGAAGACTTAGATATTATGAAAATGGAAATGCCTCCAGCATTTCGTGGTTATGGTGCCAAAGGTATGATGATTGAGAATGAACTAAGTGTTAAACGTCAAGAAGAAGTTGACAAAAAGCGCGAAGAGATGGAAGCAGATGGTAAAGATAGAATTGAAATTCAAGATGCGTTAATGCCTTTTGAATTACAACCACTTTTTAAAGCACTAAACGAAAGACTTGGAGATAAATAATGAGCAGAACTGTAACTATAAAAGCACTGAAGTATAATCCAAATTCAGTGGTTTCAAAACCACATATGGTTGAGTATAAATTAGAAGAAACTGAAGGTATGACTCTATTTATTGCTCTTAGCAAGATTAGAGAAACTATGGATCCTGATTTATCTTTTGACTTTGTGTGTCGTGCAGGTATCTGTGGAAGTTGTGGAATGATGGTAAATGGTACTCCTCAACTTGCATGTCGTACTCTTACTAAAGATTATGACGATGGTGTACTTGAACTATTCCCAATGCCCGCTTTTAAACTTTTAAAAGATTTATCTGTAGATACTGGTAACTGGATGAATGATATGAGTAAGCGCGTAGAGAGCTGGATTCATACAAATGAAGAAGTTGATATTTCAAAACTCGAAGCTCCATCTGATCCAAAAATTGCAGAAGAAGTTTTTGAAATAGATCGTTGTATTGAGTGTGGTATTTGTGTTGCTGCTTGTGGAACAAAACTTATGCGTCCAGACTTTGTTGGTGCTGTTGGACTAAACAGAGTCGCAAGATTCTACGCTGATCCACATGATAATAGAACTGACGAAGATTATTATGAGTTAGTTGGTGATGACAATGGTATATTTGGTTGTATGTCACTAGTTGCTTGTGAAGACAACTGTCCTAAACATTTACCTCTGCAAAGTAAAATTGCTTTCATGCGACGTAAACTTGTAGCACTTCGTTAAAACTTCCATACAGGATAACATTAATTTGTTATCCTCCACAAAGAGAGCCTATGCACATAATCAATGACTTTTTTCTTCTTACTTGGGAAGAAGATGCAAAACAAATATTTTCTAGTTTTGGTGATATTAAAACCTTTTTAACCTCTACATTAGACTCAAATCAAGAGACCTTTTGTGATTATGCTTCAATTTTACTCATAGTAACCCCCTTAAATATTGATAATTTTTCAACTATTAGTGAAGCAAGAGAAGCTATGGAGTTTCTTGTTGGCCTTGAAGAATGGGATAAACAGAGTGTTCAATACATTCAAAAAGAGCTTCTTTTTTTCCTAAGTTCAAATGGAAATATTGAGCTAAACCAAGAGATAGAACAAAGATTAGATATATTACGAAAAGAAAATATTATAGGTTATGAAACTAGTAGACGACTTATAAGTTTACTCGCTTTAATAGAGTCAAAAGAAGAAAAGATTAAACCAATCCATGTTATAAAAGCTGAGAGTGGTTCAAACTTCTTTGAAAGTGCAATTAACTCTCTTTGTACAGCAGTAGATAATCTAAAAAATGCTGTTGAAGATGAAAGTCTAAATGAAAGATTATCAATAATACCTCAAAAAATAAGAAATGAGAAATTCTCTATTGGTATAACTGGTGTTATGAATGCTGGTAAATCAACACTTCTTAACGCTTTGTTGGGAAAAGAGATATTGGGAACTTCTGTTGTTCCTGAAACAGCGAACTTAAGTATTATCAAACATGCTAAAACTCCAAGTGCAAAAGTTAATTTTTGGACAACAAAAGAGTGGCAAAATATAGAAAAAAGTGCTTTAACGCTTGAGAGCATGAAACCATTTGTTCAAGAAACAAAAAAATATTTTAAAGATAATCTAGAATCATTTATTACAGAAGATGGTTTTAGCGCAGAGATAAATATAGATGAACTTCCATCATATACTTCCGCAGAACATTCAGACAAAAAATGTAATTTAGTTAAGAGTGTTGAGTTGTATACAGATTTAAAATTTGTACAAAATGGAGTTGAAATAGTTGACACTCCAGGTTTAGATGATCCTGTAATACAAAGAGAAGAGATTACAAAAGGTTATCTTTTTGAGTGTGACCTAATGTGTCATCTAATGAATGTAAATCAATCAGCTACTCAAAAAGACATAGAGTTTATAGTAGATACACTTCTTTATCAAAGCATTGCCCGACTCTTAATAGTAATAACAAGAATAGATACAGTAAGTACAAAAGAACTAGACGAAGTTATAGAGTATACAAAATCAAGTATAAAAACAAAACTACAAAGTTTAAATAAAGAAGCTCAGTTTAATTCCATCATAGACAAGATCGACTTTATTCCAATCGCTGGAAAAATGGCACTTATGCATAGAATAGGTGAGGGTGAAGAAGCTACAAGGTTAGGCTATCCTATTGAAAAAACAGGAATCTCCAATATAGAAAATTATTTAAGTGATGTACTTTTTGGAGATAATTCACAAAAAGCTCAGCTTGTAATAGAATCAAACACAAAAGAGTTAGTGGGCATAGCTAATATATCTAAAAATACATTACAAATAGAAAAAGATTTACTAGGTAAAAGTGCTAGTGAGATTGAAAATGAATATAATAAATATCAAGAAGATATAGTAGAAATAAAAACTAAAATAACAAAACTAAATCAAGATATAGATCAGGCTAAGGATGAGTTAATTAGTTACTTCTCAACACTTAAAAATATTTCTAAAAATAAAATGATATCACTTAAAACAGTAGTTAAAAGAAGAGTTATAGACGATGTTTCTTACGAATTAAGAAAAAATAAGACTAAACCACAAGAGAGCAGAATAGCATCTATCATAGAAACAGGTATAAAAGATGGCTTTATAGATATGCTTAGAGATTATAGATATCAATTTCAAAAGAGGATGCAAGATTCTTTTGAAAAGATACAAAGGGATTTCGAAGGTTTTATTGACTCAAATAATAATACAGAAGATGCAAAAGAGTTTTTCCAAAAACACTTTAGTGACTTAAATCTAGTAAATAGTAATCTTATACTTATAGAGCAAGTTAATGCTGCAATAAAATCAGCTTCTAAAAAAGATATAGAGGGTATTGATAAAAAGTGTGAAGCTTTCTTTATTCAAGCTTTTGATGAACTTTATAGTAAGTTTGATGACAAAGCACAAAAAATAAATATAGATTTAGTAAATCAGTTTGAACTTACATGTAAAAAACCTCTCAAAGAGATAGAGTTTGAGATGCAAACAAAAGAAGAAAATATTAACAAGGCCAAACAAAGAGTACAAGATAAATCATTTGATACTTCAAAAAGATTATCTATAATTGAGCAAAAAGTTATGCTTATTGATAAAGTAAAAGATGATTTAACTTATTTAGGAAAAACTCATGAGTAAATTAGATTTATTTATTGCTTCGTATAAAGCAAAGTTTATTGAGGTCGTTCCAGAGTTTGATGAGAATCTTCTTGGTTTAATAAAAAAGACAAGTTATACAATGCTTGATGAAAATATGTCATCAAGTAAAGAGTTAAAAGAAGCTCTTTTAAAACTTGAAATAAGAGCAAAAGAACCGATGAAAGTTGCAATTACTGGCCAATTTTCAAGTGGTAAATCAACTTTTTTAAATGCACTTCTTTCAAAAAATATCCTTCCAACTGGAATAACGCCTGTAACATCTAAAGTAAACTACATAAGATATGCGGATGAGTTAAAAATTCGTATTAGATATAAAGATGGACGAGATGAATATCAAAGTGTTGAAAATATTTCTAAGTTTACTGATCAGCGTGAGGTGGTACAAGAAATAGAATATTTAACTCTTTATGCTCCACTAGAGCTTTTAAAAGATGTAGTTTTTGTAGATACTCCTGGTCTAAATTCTCAAGCCAACACAGACACAACAACTACTCAAAAAGTTTTAAAAGAAGTAGATGGAATAATCTGGCTTTCATTAATTGATAATGCAGGTAAATTGAGTGAAGCAAAGGTTTTAGATGAGTATTTAAATGAGTATCAAAATAAATCTCTTTGTGTACTAAATCAAAAAGATAAATTCACTACTGAGGAGATATCTCAAACTACACTTTATGTAAAAGATAGATTTAGTGAGTACTTTAGTGAAGTAATACCTATCTCTGCTAAGCAAGCCTTAGATTCAAGAAGTCATGATAAGAATATTTTGATAGAAGATGAGTTAGACGAGTTTTTAAAATCACTCTCAAAAAAACTAAAGGCTACAAACTCTTTAGAAATAGGTGAGCTTGTGGAAGAACCTTATGCAAAGTATAAGTCTGAAGTACAAGCTATTTTAGATAGTGATTTAAACAAAAACCTAAATGAGTTAAAAGAGTCAAACATAGAACTAGTTTTAGATTTTATTGATAAGCAAATAAGACCTATTGCAAACTCATCAAAAGATTTTGCTATCAAAAAAGATATAAAAATTATATGTAATAAACTTATAGATCAACATGAACTTTTCTTAAATATATATGGTGAATTAGAAAAAGAGTTAAATGATTTTGAAAATGAGTATAAGATAAGGTTTGATGAGTTAAAAGGTAAATTTACTAAAAAACTAAAAAGCTCTTATAGTTCAATTGAAGAGATTATTGACACTATAGCAAATGATATTTATAACCACATTACAAATGAGACTAGAGTGAGATATGCTCAACAAAAAGGTAGTTTTCTAAAGAGTAAAGTGACTTATGAAGCTGTAGAGTATCAAGCTGCAAAAATTGAAACAAATCTAATATATAAAAGACTTTTTCATGATGATGATATTGTTGGAAAAATGTTTAAAAAGTATGTTAGAAATTTAAAAGAGATACAAATAGAAGTTAATGAAAATAATGCTCTAGTTTATGAACTATTAACCAGTAAAATCAAAAAATGGCAATCTCCTTATGAGTTTATAAGAAAATCAGAAGCAATGCACTCTGATATAGAGTTTGCCAATATGCGTAAGTTTGCATCTAAGGCATATGAGAATATTTTAAAACCTTTTAGTGATGAAATACATGCATCTTATGCAAAGATTAGTTCAGAGTTTAATCACTTAAGTAGTGCTGTTAGTTTTAACTATCAAAATGCTACAGAAATGAGTGTTGCATCTTTGGAAAAACGTATAGAGCAGTCTATAAAATTATATGAAGATAGCCCTGCAAAATTCTCTTTATATCAGCCTATAATACAGGATATAAAAGATAGATTACAAAGTAGTTTTTATTTGTATGAGCTTAATAATATGATGAATACAAACAATACATTTTTAAATAAAAATTATGATAGACTTGTTAATGAATTTAAGAGTATAAATGAACAAAGACAAGAGATGATACAACAACATAAAGAGCGTCATATAAAGATGACAGATATGTTAAAAACATATCATGATAAGATTTAATATAGGCACTTAAAGAGGATGAAATGACGATAGCCGAGAATAGAATTAAAAAATTCGAGACAAGTAACTGTGATCAAGATAAAGTATTTTATCAGGCGATGGAAGAAGTTATTTACTCTATTGCACCACTTTTAGAAGCAGATGATAGATATAAAAAACATGCAATATTAGAGCGGTTTATTGTTCCAGATAGAATCTTTAAATTTAAAGTAACTTGGATGGATGATAATCAAAATATCAAGGTTAATACAGGTTATAGAGTTCAATTTAACAATGCACTTGGGCCATACAAAGGTGGACTTCGTTTTCATCCATCTGTAAATGAGGGAATACTTAAATTTTTAGGCTTTGAGCAAATACTAAAAAATGCACTTACTGGTCTTCCTATCGGTGGTGGTAAAGGTGGAAGTGATTTTGACCCTAAGGGGAAAAGTGACTTTGAAGTTATGAAGTTTTGTTCAGCATTTATGACTGAACTTCACAAATATATTGGACCTCGTATAGATATCCCAGCAGGAGATATTGGTGTTGGTGCAAGAGAAATAGGATATCTTTTTGGTGAATATAAAAAGATTACTTCATCATATGAAGGTGTTCTAACAGGTAAACCTTTCATGTTTGGAGGATCTCTTATGAGACCTGAAGCTACAGGTTATGGAACTGTGTACTTTACAGAAACTATGCTTGAGATGGAAGGTAAAGAGAGTTTAAAAGAGAAGATTTGTACTGTAAGTGGAGCAGGAAATGTTGCTCTTCATGCAATAGAAAAACTTTATCATTTAGGAGCTATTCCTGTTACATGTACTGATTCTAGAGGGACTATTCATGACTCTAGAGGTGTTGATTTAGCACTTCTTAAAGAGTTGAAGTTAGAAAAAAGAGCTTCTTTGCAAGAATATATAAAAGTACATCCAGAAGCTAAATATATTCCAGTTTCAGATTATCCAGAAGAGGGTCATCCTGTTTGGGATATCCCATGTTATGCTGCTTTTCCTTGTGCTACTCAAAATGAGCTAAATGGCTTTGACGCTCAAAACCTTATTACTAATGGTTGTGTAAGTGTAAGTGAGGGTGCAAATATGCCTTCAACACCAAAAGCAATTAGTGATTTTTTATCTCATAAAATATGCTTTGCTCCTGCAAAAGCTGCAAATGCTGGTGGTGTTGCAGTTAGTGAATTTGAGATGGCTCAAAATGCTTCTATGAGTAAATGGAGCTTTGAAGAAGTTGATTCAAAATTAAAAAATGTAATGCAAGAAATTTGTAAAAGAGTTGCTTTGACTGCCAAAGATTATGGAGTTGAAGGTAATTATGTAGATGGAGCAAATATAGCAGGATTCAAAAAAGTCGCAGATGCTATGATTGCTGAGGGAATCTAAGTAAGGAATCTTAAATTAAAAAATTACTGATAATTTTAGCCTTAGTTTTACCGCTACTGGCTATCTCGGAACCAGACTATTCTACATTTGTAAAACAACAGCTTTTTATAATAAAGCAGATGAATGATAATAATGTAACTCAAGAAAAAATCATCCAAATTGCTATAGAACAAGAAGCCCTATATTCCAAATCATTAGACGACATTTTAAAAAATAAAGCTAGATTTATAAATAAATCAAGAGTCTATGATTCTGAAATTTTTGCCTTAGAAAAAATTATAAAATTGAATAAACGTCTTGGCAATACATATGCAACCATTAGAGATGAAGTCCTAGTCAAATCATATAAACTTTTAAATGCTCAAAACACTATGGTTAGGAATATTTTAAAGTCATTAGATAGAATGAGCTTTGAAGAGTTTCAAATCTATATGATGGATACCTTTGCCAAAAATAAGGCTGATAACGAGAAGATATTAAAGGTTGATTATGAGTCTATATTACAAATTGATGATTCATCAATAACCCTAAAGCAAGCTAAACAGAATATCCAAGATTATTATGCATTAGTAGAATTAAATGCAGATACTATTAAATACCTTTCACTGTTTGAAAAAAAGATGTATAGACTCAATAAATACTCGAACTATAATCTAATCAATCCTGTTATCTCAATAAATAATACAAATTTTGCTAAACAGGTAAACTCAGTTATCCGCCCATATGGTTTTGATATTGTTAAAATTATTTTTATACTCTTTGTGTACATAATAATTTATTTGATTCGCAAATACCTTTACAAAGAACTAGAAGCATATGTTTTTGATATTGAGTCTTTAAAAAAATATTCTATAGATATCTTAAATTGTGTGCGTAAACCATTAGAATATATTGCTATTTTTATAAATATAGAACTTACTATTTATATATATAATGACTTTACAGGTGCTGGCACATTTGATAAGTTCTTTACTATCGTTTATGTGATTTTTCTAACATATATAGTTTACAAAACAGTAGATGTTATTTCAACTATAAAAATACATGAAATAAATACAGCTGATAAAAAAATCAAAAGTGAAATAATTAATGTTAGTATTAAAATAATTAATTTCATTATTATGGTTATTGGACTCTTAGTTATTTTACACTTTGCAGGTGCTAATTTAACTACAGTTTTATCTGGTCTAGGTATTGGTGGTTTTGCTGTTGCTCTTGCTGCTAAGGATTCTTTAGCTAACTTCTTTGGTACTTTATCTATCTTACTTAGTGATGTTTTTTCTCAAGGTGACTGGATAGCTGTAAATGGACAAGAAGGAATAGTTGTAGAGATTGGTTTAAGAGTTACAACTTTGAGAACTTTTGATAATTCAATAATCGCAATTCCAAACTCTATCTTAGCTAATCAGGATGTGAAAAATTGGAACAGACGTTCACTTGGTAGAAGAATAAAGATGAGTCTTGGTATTAAGTATGATTCTCGTCCTGAGGATATAAAAATTGCTATAGAAGAGATTCGTCATATGTTAGATGAACATCCTCAAATTGCCACTCAAAATACTCAGTATAAATATTCTTATCATAAGAGTTCTAAACTTGTTTCTAAAGATGATGAGATGGGTATCAAAAAAAATCTACTTGTATATCTAGATGAATTCTCAGATTCAAGTATTAATATACTTGTTTACTGTTTTTCAAAAAGTATAAAATGGAATGAATGGTTAGAAACGAAAGAAGATGTAATGTATAAAATAATGGAAATATTTGAGAAAAACTCATTAGAATTTGCATTTCCATCTATGAGCATCTACCGAGAAAATGAGCATAGCAAAACCTGATGTCATCAATATCATTAACTGCAATTAAATGTGTCCACTCACTTGATAAAGAGAGTAAATGCGATAAGTGTGAAGTTATTTGTCCAACAGATGCAATCAGAGTAACAGGGAAGCCTCTTCCTGTGATAAATACTGCATCTTGCATAGGTTGTGGTGCCTGTGATGCAATTTGCCCTAATGAGGCACTATATCTTGATAACTTTAAACCAAGAGATTTTTTAGTTGAGTTTGTAGATGATAAAAGTAGTCTTATCTCTTGTCATAAAAATGTTCCTTGTATAGCAGCTCTTAGTGTTGAGTATATTATCTCTTTGGCAATATTTAAAAAAGAAATAATTCTTGACATGGGGCATTGCGATGATTGCTCAATCTCTCATAAATGCAAAACTCAAATCCTTAAAAATTATGAAGAAGCGATTTATCTTTTAAGTGCAATGGAAAATAAGTCTGATATAAGACTTGAAAATATTTGTTTTGAATGTGATGAAACACAAGATAATCAAGAAAGCAATAGACGAGATTTTTTTAACTCTATAACTCTTGGTAATGTTGCAAAAGGCAATAGTGCTTTTGAAAAAGAATTTAAAAAAGCCACAAATGAGTTAGTAGAGCATACTTTAGAAAAAGAGGATATTGCCTTATTAAAGAAAAAAGTAATTCCTCAAAAACGTAAGATTTTATTTACAGCTATAAAAAGAGTTGAGCGTCCTTCACAATTTCATGTTGTAGATGCCAATGAAGTATCTTTTACTTCGCAAAAGCTTTTAAATAAAGAGAGTTGTACTGCTTGTCAAATGTGTTATAGACTATGTCCAACAGGTGCTTTAACATCTGATCTTATGAACTCTAAGATAGATTTTGATCCATTTCTTTGTGTTAAATGTAGTATCTGCCATGATGTCTGTGAAAGTGATGCTATTACTCTAAGTCCTGCATATAATATAAAAGAGTTTTTTGAGCCGATAGTTCAAAATCTTATCTCTTTTAATGTACGTAGATGCGATGAATGTAATATGATATTTAGTACAAGTAAAGAAGAAAAAATATGTAGTAGATGCAAAGAAGAAGGAATTAAATCCTCTTCTTAATTAAGTCATAGTTTGAATCTGTAACCAAGCTTGCCATATAAGAGAACTCATGATTCCTGCGGCAAAACCTGCGATGATATCATCACCCATAACACCGATTCCACCTTTAACTTCTCTGTCAATTCTTCCTATTATAGAAGGTTTTGCGATATCAAAATATCTAAAAAGAACAAAGGATAAGATAGACTGAATTAAAAAACCATTTTCTAAGCTTGTAACTTCACCCATACCAACACTTATTGCTGGAGATACACTTAGTGCAAACCACATTCCTGCAAGTTCATCTATAACAATTCGTTTGTCATCATGTATGCCACTTTTTTCTTCGTATTTATTTATAGACTTAATAGCAATAATGCTGATAAGAAGAGATGCTAAGAATAGAGTTCGTGCATCAAAGTATATTAGTATAAGCATTCCAAGAGGCAGAGAAACTAAAGTTCCTACCGTTCCAGGTGCTTTTGGAGCTAGACCGCTAAAGCCTAGTGTTATAAAAAACCAGTTCATTATATTCCTATGTAAGTGATGTTGTTTGGTAGAGTTTCATTAACTCTAAGTAGAAACCTTTTTCAGTGTGTTTTTCTAAAAGACCTTCAACTGGCAAGATGTCGTAGTATAGTTTTTCCAAATTTTTAAATCTGTTTGGAAATAGCTTAGATAATATCTGTGCTGAAATCTCTTTTCTTATTAGAATAGTTGGAGGAAGAAGCCCAAGTTCTAAAAGTTCTAAGATAGAGTCTGCATGATAAGATATCTGATGGTGTTGACCATGTGGACAAGTTTTTTTACTTACAAGAGTTGTACATTTATCGCAATATACATATTCGTTTGTAATCGTAATTTCTATATCTATTCCAACTACTCTATCTATGATTGACTTATTAGAATTAGCGTCATAAAACATACCAACTCCAGCATGGTTACTACCAATAGTTAGCCTATCACAACCATAATTTTTAGCTACTATGGCATCTAGAATTATTTCATTAAAACCAGCAAATATATAGTTGTTATCCAGAGGAACAACCACCACATGATTTTTAGTTAAGAAGTTATTTATAAAAAATTCTAGAGATTCTTTTCGTATTTCATATGAAAGATTTGACTCAGTATATGGTTTGAGTAAAAATATTACAAGCAGGTCTGTATTTTCAAGAACTTGGCGTATTAATCTTTCATGTGCACGATGTAAAGGATTAGCTGCCATAACAAGAGATGTTGTATGTTTTGCATTAATGCGTTTTTTTGCATCTTCTATGATCTCTTTATTGTTATTGCTAGATTTATTTACAAGCTCATACTCTCCACAAACAGATAATGGTCCAAGTCTACTCATTGTAGCTGATACACCAGGATGATTAAGATCATCTGTTCCATAAATTTGCTTAATTCTATCGCTAGGATTAATATGAAAAACTTCTTTAACAATTAGAGTTGCAAACACTTTGCCATCATATAAGATAGTTAGTTCTTCTCCCTCTTTGAGTGATTCAAGAACTAGAGCATTAGTTTTACCTGATGGTGCAAGAATAAAAGGAAAAGGGAATGTTTTTCCATTTATTAATCTTGTCTTTAAAACGCTTTGACTCTCTTTTGAGTTCATCAATGAAGTAGCTGGTGCTAATAAGCCATCTTTTAGTAGTTCTAAAGCACAGGCTGCTTCTTTATCTATTAAAAGAGTTTTATTTTTTCTTGATGATGTCATATTTCTTTCGTTTTTCCCATAAACTTTTACGGCTTATACCTAATTTTTTTGATAGTTCAATATCTGGAAATTTGTATTGATAGTTAAGAACAATATACTTTACATAATCTTCAATTGGAAGTATGTCACCTTGGTCAAAAATATTGTTTTCACTTTTTATTTCTAACACTTTATGTTCTACATCTTCAATCTTGTCGGTACTTGAAATAATTGCTTTTTTATTATGTATAAGAGAAGCAAAAGTTTTTCTATCACCTTTTTTAAGAGTTTGATAATCTATAATATATAGAATAGAATCTTGATTTATAGATTCTATTTCACTCATAGCCTTAGGATCACTAAGTGTTATAAAGTGTATTGGCAAATCTTTTTTATATGCATGCTCAAAGGCAAAAGCATCTGAGTATTTTTGAAATGATGATGAGATAAAAATCGGCAGTTCAATTGCATCGTGATCATGCTCATGTGTCACGGTAGAAAAAGAGTGAGTTAAGTACTTCTTATAAGCCTCATCTCTATTTTTTAGTTTCTCATAGTCTTGATAGTGGTCTATCTTTCTAATGAGTTCTTCAATCATAAAAGGCTTAAGGATATAGTCTTTCGCACCTGCACTGAGTGGTTTAGAAACTGTGTCATTTGAGATATATGAAACCATTAATATAATAATAGAATTTTTAAATGTCTCAATAACCGGGTTAAAGTCTTGACCGTTGATGTTGGTAGAAAGTAAAACTACATCATAGTTATTACTTTTTATCGCATCTCTAGTGGATGTACACATCTCGCATACATGACCTAACTCGCTTAACTTTGTAGCAATACTCTGTGCTAAATAAACTTCGTTTTCTATAATTAGTATTTTCAATTGTTACCTTTATTCTGAACTTTAGTCCAATCAAAATATTTTAAATTTGCATTCGCAATAACGCCAACACCTTCACTACGACCAATAAAGCCAAGCTTTTCAGTTGTGGTAGCTTTTATATTTACTCTAGAGCTATCACAATTTAAAATCTCTGCTATAGTCTTTCTCATTTGCAATTTGTACTTGCCAATCCTTGGCGTTTGGGCCGCTATTGTTAAATCAACATTAACAATAATAAAACCAAAGTTGTATATTTTTTTAACAACTCTTTGAAGTAAAATTTTTGAGTCAATATCTTTGTATTCATCACTACTGTCTGGAAACATCATACCAATATCACCCATTCCAGCTGCTCCTAAAAGAGCATCTATTAAGGCGTGAATTGCTACGTCTCCATCACTGTGAGCTTTAAATCCAAAAGTTGAATCTATCTTTACTCCACCTAGATACATTTCTTCCTTGTCATCAAAGGCATGCACATCAAAGCCTGTGCCACTAAGTATGTCACTTGATGGCTGAGATAAACATGAAAGAGAGTTCAAATCACGGATATAAGTAATTTTACTAGCTTCATTCTCTCCAAGTATAAATTCTCTTGAACCACCATTAGCAACTATTGCACTACTTTCATCTGTAAACTCTTCATCTCTCTCAAGAGCTTCTTTAATAACAGAAGTTTTAGAGAGTTGAGGAGTCTGAATTCTCTTTACTTCTTCTCTATCTATAGTCTCATTTTTATATACTATAGTATCACTGACTCTCAAGTATGGAACTATACAGTCAGCTTCGCCTTTTTTAGAGATGATTTTTTTTAAAAATTCTTCGTTTACACAAGATCTTGCTATATCACTAACAAGAACATATTCACTATCTACTTCTTTTAAAGCATTTTTTAAAGATTTTTGCCTAGTGCTAGAACCTTCTACAAAGGTAAAAGAATCATAACTTTTCATAAACTCAATGTCATCACTAGAAGAAGTGATAATGATTTTATTAAAAAGTTTAGTTTCTACACACTTACGAGCGACAAATTGCCATAAAGGTAGATGCCCGATTCTTAACCACTGCTTTTTTACATCACACTCAAAACGACTAGAACTACCCGCAGCAAGTAAAATAAGTGTTGTGTCCGTCAAATATATTCCTTCTCTTAAAAAGTGTTACGAAATTATACACTTGGAAAGCTTTTTTTTATCTTGTTTGTTACCATATAGTGCTATATTGCCTTTGAGATTTTTTTTTAAAGAAGTGCTTAATGCTACTTTAACTTTATTTGATTATATTTCCACATACTAATATATAATATATGGAGACAAATATGAGAACGTCATGGGTAAATAAACGTGAAAATGATACTGTTAGAACTCAAATGTATTATGCAAAACAAGGCATAATAACTGAGGAGATGGAGTATGTTGCAAAAGTAGAAGATTTATCTCCTGAACTTGTAAGAAGTGAAATTGCTAGAGGTAGATTAATCATACCTGCAAATGTAAATCACACATCTCTTGAACCAATGGCGATTGGAATTGCATCTAAATGTAAAATCAACGCTAATATTGGT
Source organism: Sulfurimonas sp. (assembly GCF_016744025.1). Taxonomy (GTDB): domain Bacteria; phylum Campylobacterota; class Campylobacteria; order Campylobacterales; family Sulfurimonadaceae; genus Sulfurimonas. Next base: position 36,860 of record NZ_JADGFC010000005.1, on the reverse strand, counting down.
TCATCTGCTATAGCATCTGATGTTCAAGGTGAAGTTGAAAAGATGCAAGTGTCTCAGCATTATAATGCTGATACAGCAATGGACCTTTCAACTGGTGGAGACCTTGATGAGATTCGTAGAGCAGTTATTGGAGCTTCAAAGATTCCAATTGGTACTGTTCCTATTTATCAAATCCTTCATGATGTTGGTAATAAGATAGAAGACCTTAGTATAGAAGTAATGCTTGAAGTATTAGAACGTCAAGCACAACAAGGTGTTTCATACTTTACAATTCATGCAGGTTTCTTGCTAGAAACTATGCCAAAAATTGCAAAAAGAAAAATGGGTATCGTTAGCCGTGGTGGTTCACTTATGGCTGCATGGATGATGCATTACCATAGAGAAAATCCATTTTATACTGCATTTGATGATATCTTAGATATCTGTGCTAAATATGATGTTTCTCTAAGTCTTGGTGATTCACTTCGTCCAGGTTGTTTAGCAGATGCATCTGATGATGCACAGCTTGGTGAGCTTAAAGTTTTAGGTGATTTAACTCTAAGAGCATGGGAGAAAAATGTTCAAGTAATGATTGAAGGTCCAGGTCACGTTCCTCTTAATCAAGTTGAACGTAATATGAAACTTCAACGTGAACTTTGTCATGAGGCTCCATTTTATATTCTTGGGCCATTAGTTACAGATATTGCTGCAGGATATGATCATATATCTTCAGCTATCGGTGCAGCTGTTGGTGGATGGCATGGAGCAAGTATGTTATGTTATGTAACACCAAAAGAGCACTTAGGGCTTCCAAATGCAGATGATGTACGTGAAGGTATCATTGCCTATAAAATTGCTGCTCATGCTGCTGATATAGCTCGTGGTCGTAAGGGTGCGAGAGATGTAGATGATGCTATGAGTGATGCAAGATATGGCTTTGACTGGGAAAAACAGTTTGAGCTTGCACTTGATGGTGAAAGAGCTCGTGAGTATCATGATGAAACTCTTCCTCAAGATGTATTTAAAGAAGCAGAATTTTGTTCTATGTGTGGACCAAAGTTTTGTTCTTATAAAATAACTCAAAATATTATGGATAATCCAGAAGCTATTGAGCAAATATCAAGAGAAAACAAAGAAAGAGAAGCAGCTGAGGCGGCAAAAGCTACAGCTTAAAAAGTAAGATTATTGATATAAGACAATATTTGTCTTATTTAGATATGATATGCTTCTAAGAATTAAAGTCTTACTTATAAAAGTAAAACTTTACTTCATTTTATTTTATGACACAAAATCAAATTCAAGGAAAATATATATTATGACTAACGAAATTGTAAATTCAGCACTATCAAAAGTTATGTATCCGGGTTTTACTAAAGATATCGTAACTTTTGGTTTTGTTAATAGCATAGAGATTAATGGTAAGGATGTGAGTTTTAACGTAGAAATTACATCAAGTGCTCCAGAAGTAGCACAGCAAATTACAGACGAAGCAACTAAAGAGCTTAAAGCAGTTGGTGCTTCTAAAGTAAGCTGTAATATCAAAGCTCCAAAAATACCAGATGCAACACCTGCTCCAAAAAGCAAAAATATTGCTCCACAAGTTAAAAACTTTTTAATGGTGAGTTCTGGTAAGGGTGGAGTTGGTAAATCAACAACATCAGTAAATATTGCTGTAGCTCTTGCTGCACAAGGCAAAAAAGTTGGTCTATTAGATGCTGATATCTATGGTCCAAATATACCTCGTATGATGGGTATAGCAGATGTTAAACCAGAAGTTACTGGAAACAAAGTTCTTCCTATTAAAGCTTATGGTATTGAAGTAATGTCTATGGGTTCACTAATGGAAGAGGGTCAGTCACTTATGTGGCGTGGTGCTATGATTATGAAAGCAATAGAGCAATTCCTAAGAGATATTCTTTGGTCTGAGTTAGATGTTTTAGTTATTGACATGCCTCCAGGAACTGGTGACGCTCAGCTTACATTAGCTCAAAGTGTACCCGTTACGGCAGGTCTTACTGTAACAACTCCTCAAGCAGTTTCTATTGATGACTCTCGTCGTTCTTTAGATATGTTTAGAAAACTTAATATTCCTATCGCTGGAATCGTTGAGAATATGAGCGGATTTATTGCACCAGATACTGGTGTTGAGTATGATATCTTTGGTAAAGGAACTTCTGGTCCAATGGCTAAAGAATTTGATACTGAGATTATTGCTGAAATTCCAATCGAGCCAAGTATTAGAACTGGTGGAGATGAAGGTAAACCAATTACTTTTGTTAACCCAACTTCAGAAAGTGCAAAGAGATATATAGCAGCAGCTGAGTCTATCTGGGCTACTATCGAATCTATTAATGCAGATGGTGGTGCTACTAACGATTCTGTACAGCCAACAACACCTCCTGGAGTTAGTGCTTGTAGTGTTTAAGGCTTAGCCTAACACAAATTCAAATAGCGGCGCACTTGCGTCGTTAGCTCCTCGTCATGTGCTACAGCACACTTCCTTCTCTCTGCCTAGCAATTACACCACTCTTTAAATTTTTTACTCTAGAATTTTATTTATAAATATTTTTGTTCAATTGTTTTAATATTTTTACAATAAAATCAAAAGAGTGATGTAAATGTAAGGAGTTTAGAGAGGGAGTGCACTAATATGTGTGACGAATGTAACGACGCAGAATTGCGTCATTAATTTGATTTAAATCTATCTTAAGTCGTCGCTATCAGCCATTTCTTTTTCATAATGAACAATTTTATTTCTACCTGTCGTTTTAGCAACATAGAGTGCAGTATCTGCAAACTTAATGCTTTTCCAAATAGTATCACCATCTTCAGGAAACTTTGAGATACCTATACTCATAGTCTTTCTCAGGGTCTCTCCTGTTCCAACATCAAAAGATAGTGCTGCAAAGGCAGAGTGAATCTTTTTAGCAACTTCTTGAGTTCCTTCTTCACTTGCATTGTGAAGCATTACAACAAACTCTTCCCCGCCATAGCGTATAGCTAAATCAGACTCACGTATATTGTCTTTTAATACCTTACCAATTTCTACTATAACTCTATCACCTACATCATGTCCATAAGTGTCATTTACCATTTTAAAGAAGTCAACATCTAGCATCATTACTGCATATGTCTCTTTTGTTCTTTTCGCCTGATGCATAATCTTGTCGATTATCTCTTCTAAGAATCTTCTATTATAAAGACCTGTCATTCCATCTCTAAGTGAAGTGTCTTTAAGTTTCTCCATTAAAATTTGGCTTTCTATAACAGGCTTAGCAGCTTCAAGATAATGTTTAACACTTGTTATATGAGCTCTGATTTTTTCTATTTCATCTTCGCTGTCTCCAGTAATAGATATAGTTAGTGAAACATCATTATTAATTGTAAATGGAATACATATATAGTTCTGTCTTTCTGATAAACATGCTTGGCATAAGTTTGGAAATTCACTAGAAATCGTAACGCTTTTTGTTCTAAATGCTCTACAGCCCTGAGCGTCTTTATTTACTTTTTCTTGGCAGATAAGAGATTCTTTGTCTGAACTAAAGATAAGTTTTCTCTCTTGAGTTATATTATTTACCTCATATAAGGCAAATCTATTAAGATTGTATTTAAGTTTTAGTATATCAATGATTCTTGTATAAACTTCATCTTTTGAAGAATCAAGCTCAATAGTCTTTTTAAACTTATACACATCGGATAGTTCATTGATAATCGTTTTAGCTTCATGTAAAGGGTCGGCTGAGGAGACACAGCCTTGAGGTATAAATGTTGCAAGGTTATATTTTATATCTCCAAATGTTTCTTGCATTTTAGCAAAGAGTGAATTCATTTGATCTACGATATTTTTAGCATCTCCACCAACGGTAGTTTCAAATTTATGAGTAAAGTCACCACTATAGGCTTTTTTAATTCCATTTTGTAAGTTAGTAAATAATCTCATAAAAGGAGTAACATAGTAGTTTAATAAAAGAAGAACAATAACTAAAAATAGCATATTAATTCCAAATATTTTCAGTATAGTAAGCATACCAGTTGTTCTCATATCACTGATATCAAACTCCATACTAATAGCCCCAAGAGTATCTCCTCTTTGTACATCATGGCATGTTAGACAGTTTGTGTTTCCCCCACTTACTGTTGCTTTATAAGGAATAGTAACTCTTAGAGTAATATCGTTTGAATTTTCTATCACCTCTCTAAGTGTTTCTCCGCTACTAAGAACTTTTTTATCTATATCATCTCTAGGTGTTTCGTCGTTTAAGCCCTTCCCGTATTGCTTAATAACATTCTCACTTCTTACAAGCCATAAAGATTTTACTGCATCATTATTTGCTGATATTTGATTTAAAAAGTATTCTCTTTTGTCCATAATACCATTGACCATATGAGCAGTTAAACCGTCCTTTACAATAGTAGCAGTCATTTTTGATTTTTCTATAGCACTTTTGATGCTATAGTCTCGAAAGTTTAGTGATACATTTATGATTGTGGCGGTTGTTAGAACAAGGAGCATTATAGTTACGATGAAAATGAGTTTTGATTTTGTTTTCATACAGCTTCACTTTTATTAAATTTAAATAGAAGCGTAGATAATATCTAATAAAAAATAAATTTAATATGAAACTGCAAGAAATATCACTTTTTTTAATAATAGTTATGTTTTGTTATAATATCTTATTCTACGGTAACACTCTTAGCAAGATTTCTTGGCATATCAACATCGTTCCCAAGACGAACAGAAATCTCTAAAGAGAGTAATTGTACGACAACCATCATTTCAAAAAATTCTAACATATAATCTTTACATTTAGAAATACGAATAAAGTCATCTGCTTTATCAAATTCTTGTGAACTAATAGCACAGATTGTAGAATCCCTTGCACTTAATTCTTCTACATTACTTTTTGATTTTTCATAGTGCAAATGTTCTGGAAGTAGGGCAATAGTAAAAAGTTCTGGATCGGCAAGCGCGATAGGACCGTGTTTCATCTCTCCACTTGGGTAACCTTCAGCATGTAAGTAAGAAATCTCTTTTAATTTCAATGCCCCTTCTAAGGCTAATGGGAAAAATATATCTCTACCAATGAAAAAGAACCCATGTCCGTGTAGGTATCTTTTAGATAGTCTTTTTAGTTTTTCATGCATCTCATCTGTTACTTTTACAGATGCAGGAACTTCGCGAAGAAGAGATATTTGTCTAATTATTTCTTCATTTTTTAAAGAGTCTCTGAGTTTTGCTATGTATAAACTAAGCATCCAAAAAATTGTAACCTGAGTAGCAAAGGCTTTTGTAGACGCAACGCCTTTTTCTATTCCAGCACGTGTTAGAATTGTCGCATCTGCTAATCTAACCATTGATGAATTGTCTACATTACAGATAACTAAAGTTTTTAATCCTGCTTTTTTTGCCATTTTTAGTGTCTCAAGAGTATCTGCTGTTTCTCCACTCTGTGAAATAACTATAAACAGAGTGTCTTTGCACATTATAGGTTCTCTATATCTAAATTCACTTGCTATCTCAACTGAGGTTCTGATTTTTGAGTATCGCTCAAAAAGATAAGAAGCACTTAGAGCAGAGTGATAAGAGGTTCCACAAGCACAAAGTTTAATTTCATTTATACCATCATCAAATAGACTTTTATCAAATTCATCGAATATGACTTCATCATCACTAAGTCTTCCCATAAGAGTATCTGCAATAACATCACTTTGTTCATAAATTTCTTTTTCCATAAAAAATCTAAAGCCGTCTTTTTGAGCTGAAAGTTTATTTTGAGAAAGATTTGTAAAAATAGCTTTCTTCTTTTTGGCATCTTTATCAAAGATAGAAATTTCTTTAGAATTTACAAAACCATAATCTCCATCTTCAAAATAGTTTACTTGAGTAGCATGTTCGATAAGGGGAGTGTCAGATGAAGCAAAAAACTTTTCATACTCAGAATTGATTCCAACAAGCATAGGTGAACCATGTTTTGCAAAAAAGATAGTATCTTCTTCTGATTTAGTTGTAAGTAAAATAGCGTAAGCACCATCCAACTCATTTATAGTTTTCTCAAAAGCCTTAAAAGCATTTTTTTGAGTTTTTAAATTCTTCTCAAACTGATGAACTATAACCTCAGTGTCTGTTTGACTAAGAAATGTAACTCCATCAGATATTAGCTCTTTTTTTAGCTGGGCATAATTTTCTATAATACCGTTATGAACAATATAAGAACTCTCCCCTAGATGAGGATGTGCATTAAGTTCTGTAGGTTTGCCATGCGTTGCCCAACGAGTATGTCCGATACCTACAGCAAAGCCCTCTGTAACAAAGTCTTTTGTTTTCTTTTCTAGGTTTATAAGTTTACCAATTGCTTTATAGTTTGAAAACTCACCATTTTGTAAAACAGCGATTCCAGCTGAATCATAACCTCTATATTCTAACTCTTTAAGTCCGTCAAGTAAAATTTGTTTAGTGTTTTTTTCGCCTAGATATCCAACAATTCCGCACATTAGGTTAGTCCTTAGTTAATAGTTCATATATTTTTGCGACATTATTGCATATATCATTTTGTTTTTCCATTAAGAAGCTATCACGCACCTTATGTTTAGTGGAGTGAATCTTAGCTGTTACAATATTTATTCCTAATTCTTCGAAACACTCCATAATGTAGGCAAGAAGACCAATCTGATTTTTAGTATTTACCTTAAGCTCAGCATGTGTTAATGAATGATCACAATCTATAATGATCTCTTTTTTATCAATACTTACTTCTTTCATTGTCACATGCCTGCTCATATCAAATGCATTGTTAACAATTGTTTCTACTTCTATAAGCTCATTACCATCTACATTTTTTATGAACTCTATTTTGAAATATTTGATACCATCAAATAGGGTGAATATTTCCATAGATGCAACATCCAAATGACTTAGTGTTGCTAAAAGATATCCAACATTTAGTGGAACCTTTCTGAAAATTTCAATACTTAGAGATTTTTTAGCATAAATATTATACTCATACGCTTTTGTTTCTTTTGCTTTTTTTGCAATTCTAACTATATCTAGAGGTGTATGTTTAAAAAATAACATATTTGATTCTACATTAAGTAGTTTAGTCTGAAGAAGTTTTGGTAATTCTTTAAAAGCATCAGAATTCTTAATACGTTTTTCTATAGTAACTCGTTTTAAAGCATCTGTAATTCTTTCGCTATTTTCTGAAACTTCTAATGCACTAGAGTATAAGTCATGAAGAAGTCTAGAGTTAAAAGAATTATATGCATTTTCGCCCACACCATTAATATCTGCGTAAGTAATAATATATAAAAGTTTTAAGTTTTTGGTATCTTTAACGCTAGACATAAATTTATAAAGAGTTTTTTCGTTGTGAATATTTTCTTTAAAAGCGACGTTACTCATAAGAATATGATGTTTAATAAGAGTAACTGCTCTTTCTGTTAGTTCACTACTAAAATTTAATTTGTTTGCAAATGGGACGACAAGTTTTGCTCCAACTTCACAATGGTCTTGTATCCGACCTTTTCCTGTGTCATGAAATAATACAACTACTTTTAGTAAAAGCTTTTCTTCAACTGTTAGTTCATCATGGAGTTCTTGTATAAAAGGTTCTGTTATATTTTCAAGTGCTTCAATACACTTTATAGAATGAAAATCTACAGGATAGTGATGATATCCGTCAAATTGAGGGAGATGCAGAACTTTTCTAAAACTAGAAAAAAGTTCATGTAAAATTCCTGCATCATAAAATAATTTTAAAAAGCAGTAAATATTATCTTTGGAAAGTAAGGCTTTTAGTAGTATATAAGTTTTTTTTGTAAGAGGGTAAGTTACTTTTGTATATGTTAACTGGTTTAAAAAACCTGCATCAAAATGGTAAAACTTATCAGGCAGAGATACTAGAAGTTTCAACAGAGTGTTGATTGGTTGGATTTTAAGGTTGAAAGAAGCAAAGAGTCTGTCTTCTAAAAGATAGATTCCACGGCTTAAACGATTATGTCTAAATTTTTTAACATAACTCATATCAGCAATATATGGTCTAACCATTTTTTTGACAAAAATTTGAGTGAAGTTGCTTATACGCCACTGAGCATGAAGAACTTTTGTAAGCATTTTTTGTTCATTTTTAAATCCCAGCATTTTTGCTACTTGTGGCATGAGATCGAGAATTAGTCTGTCTTCTTGTTTATGTGTTATTAGATGCAAGGAACTTCTAACACGAAATAAAAGTTCTAAAGCTATTCTGAACTCTCTGTACTCATCATCAGAAAACATTTTTGGACTTAAATCTCTTAAACTTTGTACACCATAAATAGTCTGTGCTATCCATAGAAGAAGTTGAGTGTCGCGAAGACCTCCAACACTCTCTTTTATATTTGGCTGCATTGATGTTGAGTATTTCTTTCTTCTTATTTGAGCCTCATCTATTTTGGCAAGTATAAACTCTTTTTGATTGAAAAGTCTTATTTTGTTTAGCTCTTTTTGAGTAGCATGCCAAGTAAAAGCAGAACCAGTTATAAGACGTGATTCCATTAGTGAAGTTCTTATTGTTATATCTTCACCTGCAGCCTTAAAAAGATCAGATGTTTCGTGAACTCTATGCCCAAGTTTAAGGCCTGCATCTAAGGCTAAGTAGAAAAGTTTTTCTATAATCAATTGAGTATTAAATCCATCAACATCTTCATAAACAATTAGAAGATCAATATCACTATTCACACATAGTTGTTCTCTTCCATAACTTCCAAGAGCTACAATAGCTACTGGGATAGAACTTCTCATAGGTAAGTAGTTTCCAAAGACACGTCTTAAAACTGTTTTGTACATTAAAGAGATGACAGAGTCTAGCTTTTTTGTGTGTTTAACTAAAAAATCTTTACCTTGAGAGCTTTCAAAAAGCTCTGGCAGTGAAGCTTTATACTCGTTAATATAAGCTTTGAAAAGTTTTGAAAGTTCAAAGTCTGAACCATTATTATCTATGATATCTTCTATTTTTAGTAGTAAATCCAAAAAAAAATCCTCATCTGTTTTTACTATTATAGTGTAGTTGTATAAATTAGATATAATCTTCAAGATTAAAAATTAAGCATATGGAGACAAATATAATGACAATTACAAAAAGAGTAACATTTATAGCAAAAGAGGGTAGTGAAGCAAAGATGAAAGAGCTTTTAACAGCTATGGTAAAACCTAGTAAGATAGAAGAGGGATGTCTTTTATATGATATTTTTCAGTACGAAAATAACCCTAAAAAATTTATGGCAGTTGAGACTTGGAGAAATGAGGTTGCACTTGATGGTCATAAAGCATCTGCGCACTATGCAGTATATAAATCAAGTTATGAGCCATATTGTGAAAGTAAATATAGTGATGAATTAGAGATTTTAGGATAAAACTATGAGCTATTTAATGGCCATAGATGCAGGGACTGGAAGTGTTCGAGCAGTTATCTTTGACACAGATGGAAATCAAATTTCTGCTGCACAAAAAGAATGGACTCATTTGGCAGAAGATGGTGTAGCTAATTCTATGAGTTTTGATTTTACAGCTAACTGGAAACTTGTAGTTGGATGTATAAAAAAAGCTCTTTTAGATGCTAAGCTAAGTGGCGAAGATATAATTGCTCTAAGTGCTACAAGTATGAGAGAAGGTATAGTTCTTTATGATGAAAATGTAGAAGAACTTTGGGCCGTTGCAAATGTAGATGCAAGGGCTGATAAAGAAGTTAAGTATCTTAAAGAAAATTTTGCTGGCATCGAAGAAGACTTTTACAAAGCATCTGGGCAGACTTTTGCACTGGGAGCACTTCCAAGAATCATGTGGCTAAAAAACAATAGACCTGAAGTTTATGAGAAGGTTAGTAAAATCTCTATGATTGGAGATTGGATATTAGCTCGTCTTAGCGCTGTAATAGCGACTGATCCAAGCAACGGCGGAACTACAGGAATCTTCTCTCTAGAGTCACGCGATTGGATGAGTGAAATGGCTACGAAAGTCGGTTTAAAAGATGATATTTTCCCTCCTTGTTTAGAAGTTGGAACTCTTATTGGAACTGTAACTAAAGAAGCTGCATCTGAGACAGGACTTGCAATGAGTACAAAAGTTGTTATGGGTGGTGGAGATGTTCAACTAGGCTCTGCAGGTTTAGGTGTAGTAGAACTCGGTGATGTGGCAATACTTGGTGGCTCATTCTGGCAACAGGTTGTAAATATCCCAAGTGCTACTCAACCTCCAAAAGATATGGGAATTAGAGTAAATCCTCATGTTATACAAAATCAATCCCAAGCAGAAGGAATTACTTTTTTTAGTGGTTTAGTCATGCGTTGGTTTAGAGATGCATTCTGTGAGATGGAAAAACTTCAAGCAAAAGAGCAGGGGGTAGATGCTTATGAGATTTTAGAACAAAAAGCTAAAGATATACCCGTAGGTTCTTATGGAATTATTCCAGTTTTTTCTGACTCAATGAAGTATGGAAAATGGTATCACGCAAGTCCAAGCTTTTTAAATCTTAGCCTTGATCCTGAAATTTGTAATCGTGCTTCTATGTTTAGAAGTTTACAAGAAAATGCAGCAATTGTCTCAAGTATAAATCTGGATAAAATAAAAGAGTTTACAGATTTAGAAATTAACACAATAGTTTTTGCTGGTGGTGCTAGTAAAGGTGCTTTATGGTCCCAGATCTTAGCTGATGTAACGGGTTGTGAAATTCGTATTCCAAAAGTAACAGAAGCAACAGCACTTGGTGCTGCAATGGCAGCTGGGGTAGGTGCTGGTATATATGACTCAATCTCAGCTGCAGCAAAAAAGTTAGTTGTATGGGATAAAGTTTATGAACCAAATATGAAAAATAATAAGACATATAATGAGCTTAAAATAAAGTTCGAAAAAGCTTATGAAGCACAACTAAAGTTAGTAGATGATAATATCACATCTTCAATGTGGAAAGCACCAGGCTTATAGCCTAGATTAAAGTTGCTTTTCAAACTAGTTTATAGGGAGACATCCCTCTATACTGATAATAATTCAAGGAAATAAATGTATTTATTTACAAGTGAAGTAGTAGCCCCAGGACACCCAGATAAGTGTGCGGATATCATAGCAGATAGTATAGTTGATAAATTAATCATTGCTGACTCTCAAAGTAGAGTTGCATCTGAAGTATTTGTAGCTGGAAAACATGTAATAGTAGGTGGAGAGGTTACTTCAAAAGCTAACCTTAGTGATGCTGAGTATGAGAAAATTGTAAAAGATGCACTTATAGGCATCGGTTATGATGGTAAAAGTGCTTTTACAAGAGAACAGTGCTTGTTTCCTGAAGATGTGAAAGTACAGATTCTATTAAATAGACAATCTCCTGATATTAATCAAGGTGTTGACCAAGAAGATGGTGAAACAGGTGCTGGTGATCAAGGAATTATGTTTGGTTATGCTTCAAGTGAAACAGCTGATTATATGCCAGCTGCTATTACTTATGCAAGAATTTTAAGTGATAAAGTTTACCACTATGCTCTAAAACACAATCATAAACTTGGTGTTGATATTAAAACACAGGTTACTCTTGATTATGGAAATAAAGAAAATTTTGAAAATTGTAATCCTCTTTCAATTCATACTATTGTAGTATCTGCTCCATCACATGAAGATATGGATATCACTGAAGTTAGAGAATTACTCCAAGGACTAATAAATGATGCTGGACTTCCAACTGACCTTTATGATCCTAAAAAGACTATAGTTCACTTAAATCCAACTGGTAGATATGTAAGTCACTCTCCTTTACACGACTCAGGGCTTACTGGTAGAAAACTAATTGTTGATAGTTTTGGTGGATACGCTCCTATTGGTGGTGGTGCTCAGTCTTCTAAGGACTACACAAAAGTTGATAGAAGTGGTCTTTACGCTGCTAGATGGGTAGCTAAACATATTGTTGCTGCTGGTTTTGCAAAAAAATGTTCAGTTCAACTTTCTTATGCAATCGGCGTAGCTAAACCAACTTCAGTTTCTGTAGACACATATGGAACAGTTTGTGATGGTATTGATGATGATAAGCTTTCTACTTTTGTAAGTGAAAACTTCTCATTAACTCCAAACTGGATTACTAAGAAGTTTGGACTGGATAAGCCAAGTGCTGAGACTTTTCTTTATGCAGATGTTGCTGCTCGTGGTCAAGTTGGTCAAAGTGACTATCCTTGGGAAAAACTAGATGCTATGGATGTATTCAATAAACTAAAATAAAATTCAGACACTTAGTCTGAGTTTTAGCCATCCTATAGATACCACTCAAAACCTTTTACAAATAAAATACTTCGAAAATATAACAAAAAGAGAAAAAATGAAGAGCTTATACAATGACAAAGAATCAAGTGAGTTTAAAACAGATTTAGATTTAAGAGTTTATACATCAAGACTACTTGGACGTGATAGCTCTTTAGTCCTGCATGGCGGTGGAAACACATCTGTAAAATTAACTGCAACAAATCTTTTTGGCGAGACAGAAGATATTTTATATGTAAAGGGTAGTGGTTGGGATTTAGCAACTATAGAAGCTGAGGGGTTTGCTCCTGTAAAGATGGAGATGCTACTTCGTATGGCTGAGTTAAAAGAGCTCAATGATACTGATATGGTTAAGTATCAAAGACTTGCTATGACTAATCCATCTGCTCCAAATCCATCTGTTGAAGCAATTTTACATGCTGTTATTCCTTATAAATTTGTAGATCACACTCATACAGATGCTATTGTGACTATCACAAATACAGAGGGTGGTGAAGATAAAATAAAAGAGCTTTATGGTGATAAAGTTCTTATTATTCCTTACATTATGCCGGGATTTGTTCTTACAAAACTTATTTATGACATGACAAGAGATGTAAACTGGGATGAGTTAGAGGGAATGGTTCTTATGAATCACGGTCTTTTTACTTTTGATGATAACGCGAAAAAATCTTATGAGAAGACTATTGAGTTGGTTGATAAAGCTGAAAAATATTTAACATCTAATGGTGCTAACTTAGAAGTTAGTGAAGAAAGTATAAATATCGAGCTTTTAGAACTAGCATCTATCAGACGTAAGATGTCAGAGATAAAAGGCTGTGCTACCATCTCAATCTTGAATGATTCAAATGGAGCTGTTAACTTCTCAAAACAAAATATTGAAAAAATTGCAACACAGGGTCCTTTAACTCCAGATCATGTTATTAGAACAAAACGTATCCCTGCAATTATAAGCGAAGATTTTGAAGCTGACTTGGCATTTTATGTTAAAGAATATACGAAATATTTTGAAGATAATAAAACGAACGAGACACTTCTAAACCCTGCACCAAATTTTGCAATACTAAAAAACAATGGAACTCTATCTTTTGGTAAAAATGCTAAAGAAGCAAATATCATCAAAGATATAAACGACCACACCTTTGAAGCGATTTTAAAAGCTGAAAAACTTGGTGGATATAAAGCACTTAGTGCTGCAAAAATTTTTGAAGTAGAGTATTGGGAACTTGAACAGGCTAAACTAAAAAAATCTGGAAGCACTCCTGAGTTTAATGGTAAGATTGTATTAGTTGATGGTGAGCTTAGCAAAGCAAAAGAGATAGCTCAGATACTAAGAGCAAGAGGTGCTTCAGTAGTTACACTTAATTCTAATACTGATATACAAAATTCGATTACAACTGTAGTAAGAAACTTTGGTGGAATTGATATTGTTGTGTCAAAAGTAAAGTTAATACAAGAGACAATTCCATTTCTAAAATTGGGAATAGATGCTTCGGCAATTATACTGGCATCGGAAAATGAAAAAGAAGTAAAGTATGAAAATATTGGAGTTAGAGTAAATACAATTTTAGTAAGTAAAAACTTAGAAAACATACCTGAACTTGTTTGTGCAATGGCTTCAAAACCGTTTGCTAATATTACTGGTTCACAAGTCAATATAGGATAATAGAAATGACATTAAAAGAGAAGATTTTAGCAGGGGAAAGAGTTTCGTTTGATGAAGCTCTTAGCCTTTATGATATGGATTTTTTTGAGCTTGGAGAGTTAGCAGATGCTAAAAGAAAAGCACTTCATGGAAATAAGACATATTTCAATATAAATCGTCATATTAACCCTACTAATAAATGTGCAGATATATGTAAGTTTTGTGCATATTCCGCAAATAGAAAAAATCCAAATGAATATACTATGACTCATGATGAAATTATGGGTATCGTAAAAGATGTTGATTCTCGTGGTGCAAAAGAGGTGCATATTGTGTCTGCGCATAATCCAGATACTGGATTAGAATGGTACTTAGAAATATTTAAAAAAATTAAAGATGCTTATCCTCATATGCATGTAAAAGCTCTAACTGCTGCTGAAGTTGATTTTTTAGCAAGAGAGTATGGAAAAACTTATGATGAGATACTAGATTTGATGATAGAAAATGGTGTTGATTCAATGCCAGGTGGTGGTGCTGAAATCTTTGATACAAAAGTTAGAGACTATATTTGCAAGGGTAAATTGACATCAGAACAATGGCTTGAAATTCATCAAAAATGGCATGAACGTGGAAAGATGTCAAACGTTACTATGCTTTTTGGACATGTTGAAAAAAGAGAACATAGAATAGACCATATGATGAGAATCAGGGATTTACAAGATAAGACAAAAGGTTTTAATGCTTTTATTCCTCTTGTGTATCAGACTGAAAACAACTACCTTAAAGTTACAGAGTTTATGACTGCAAATGAGATTTTAAAGACTATGGCAATTAGTAGAATAGTTTTAGATAATGTTCCAAACTTAAAAGCATACTGGGTTACTTCAACCGTAAACTTAGCTCTTGTTGCTCAAGAGTTTGGAGCAAATGATTTAGATGGAACAATAGAAAAAGAGTCTATAAACTCAGCCGCAGGTGCCGCTAGTGCAAATGGTGTAAACTTAGAAGAATTTGTAGCACTTATTAAAAATAGTGGATTTACTCCAGTAGAGAGAGATAGTCTATATAACGAAATAAAAGAGTGGTAGTATAGATGGATGTATCGGTTGTCATTCCAACCTATAACCGATATGAAGTTCTTAAACGTGCACTTAAATCTGTCTATGCACAAACACATAAACCAAAAGAAGTCATTATTATTGATGATGGCTCAACTGATAAAACTTCACAAATTTTAAAAACTTTTCCAGATGCAAAGTATTATTATCAAAAAAATTCAGGTGTTTCAAGTGCTAGAAACTTAGGTATAAAAAAATCAAACTTTGAATGGATAGCATTTTTAGACTCAGACGATGAGTGGCATCCCCAGAAGCTTCAAGAACATTTAAAGTTACATCAAAAGTGTCCAAAACTACAGATTAGTTATACTGATGAAAAATGGATACGTAATTTAAAAGAGGTAAAAATACCTAAAAAGTATCGAAAAGTTGGTGGAGACATTTTTGAAGAGTGCCTTTCTCATTGTTTTATAGCTCCATCTTCAACTATTATTCATAAAAACTTACTTAGCGAAGTAGGGCTTTTTGATGAGAGTCTAGAAGTCTGTGAGGATTATGACCTTTGGTTGAGAGTGGCTATGATAAATGAGATAGGGCTAGTAGATAAAAAATTAATTACAAAGTATGGTGGAGATGCTGATCAGCTTAGTATGAAGTTTTGGGGAATGGATCGGTTTAGAGTTAAATCATTAGAAAAACTTTTAAAAATTTCAAACTCTAAAGAAGAACTTATAAATAATACATTAATTGAAAAATACAGCCTACTACTAACAGGTGCTCAAAAACATGATAAAATACAAGAAATTAAAATTTATGAAAAAAAGATAGAGGATTTGAAGAGTTGAATAATATATCATCAGAAATAAAATTGACGATTGGCTATATAGCAATCGCATTTATATTCTCAGTAGCTATGCGTATGATTTGGGTTTATCAGTTTAATGGTTTTGAGCCATTTATTTTTAACGGTCAGTTTATGATAAATACAAATGATGGTTATTTTTGGGCAGAGGGTGCAAGAGATATCCTTAGTTGTGTCTCTCAGGAAAATGATTATTCTCCTATTACAACTGCAGTATCTCAATTAACAGCATTTTTTGCCTATATATTGCCTTTTACTTTTGAAACTATTATATTCTATATGCCAGTTGTTTTAAGTTCGTTAGTTGTAGTTCCAATTATTTTAATTGCTAAAAGTATAGACAATTTGGAACTTGGTTTTATTGCAGCTCTTTTGGCATCAATAGCATGGAGTTATTATAACCGTACTATGGTAGGCTATTATGATACAGATATGCTAAATATAGTTTTACCAATGTTCTTGTTATGGTCTATAATCTGGGCGATAAAGATCAATGAAGATAAGTATTTACTTATTACTGCTTTTGATATTTTAGTATATAGATGGTGGTACCCTCAAAGTTATGCTTTAGAATTTTCATTTTTTACACTGATACTATTTTATGCTTTAATATTTGACAGAAAAAATCTTTATAACTATAAATTATTAGCCATTATGATGTTTGCCATGTTAAATATAGATGCCCTAATCCGTTTCCCTATTGTTATTGGTATATTTTATACTTTTAAACAAGAAAAATTTCAAAAATATATTTATCATATTTTAGTTATATCTATTTTAGCGTTTTTTGCAACTGGTGGCTTTAATCCTATTTGGAGCAAATTAAAAGCTTATGTATTTACAGATGCTATTAGCATGGCTAAAGATGGTCTGAATCTTCATTTTTACTCTGTTATGCAAACCGTTAGAGAAGCTGGTAAAATTCCATTTGAGACATTTGCAAATCGTATAAGCGGTCATACTATTACACTTATTTTATCTATACTCGGATACATCTATTTAGCATATAAACATAGAATCATGCTTTTTGGACTTCCTATGATTGGTCTTGGTTTTTTAGCCCTAGTTGGAGGACTAAGATTTACCATTTATGCTGTTCCTATTTTAGCCTTTGGAGTAGCTTTTTTAATAACTGAGCTTTCACAAAAGATGCCAACAACAAAATTAAAATATCTTAGTATGATAACTTTCACTCTAGCAATTTTATATCCAAACTATAAACATATAGATTCATATAAGGTTCCAACTGTATTTAACTCTAGTGAAGTAGAAGTTTTGGATAAACTAAAAACTCTAGCAGGTAGACAAGACTACGTTGTCTCTTGGTGGGACTATGGTTACCCTATCCGTTATTACTCAGATGTAAAAACTTTAGTTGATGGTGGTAAACATAGTGGAAGTGTTAACTTCCCAGTTAGTTTTATGCTAAATCATTCTCAAACTGTAGCTTCAAAAATGGCTAGGTTAGATGTAGAATTTACTGAAAAAGCTTTTGAGTTAATAGATAAAAACAAAGATTTGAATGAATCTAAAAAAGTAAAATTCTTTACAAATATAGAAGAGATGACAAAAGAATATGGGTTTGATGATACAAACGACTTTTTGCTATCACTACCAACTGATATTAAACTGCCAAAGAAGACAAGGGATATCTACTTTTATCTTCCTTATAGAATGTTAAGTATCTTTCCAACAGTAAATATTTTTTCAAATATAAATCTAATGAACGGGGAACAAGGTAAAGCACCATTTTTCTTTATAAGTAAGAACTTTAAAGATAGTAAAAATAGTATAGAGTTAGGAAGAGGTGTCTCTTTAAATAAAAGAAATAATAGTTTAATTGTTGGTGGTAAGAAAATAGCCCTAAGAAGAGTAGTAAATACTTTTTATGATAAAGAGATGAAACTCCAAAAAAACATTAGACTTATTGATTTTAGTGCTCAATTAAGTCTTATTTATATGGCAGACTATAAAACCTTTTTAATCTTAGATGAAAAAACATATAATTCACTCTATATTCAACTGATGGTTTTAGAAGAGTATGATAAAACACTTTTTGAAAAAGTTATAACAAATCCTCATGCTAAAGTATATAAACTAAAGATATAGATGTAGATGAAACCGTTATTACTAATCTTATTCTTTACATCACTATTCGCACAGAAGCCTGAACTCTTCTTATTAAATAAATATACTAAAGATATAAATGTGACTTCTTGGTATATGAGTGAAAAGCTTGATGGTGTTAGAGCTTACTGGGATGGAGAAAAACTCATATCAAGAGGTGGAAAAGTTTTTGCAGTTCCATCTTTTTTTACAAAAGAATTTCCTAAACATAAGTTAGATGGAGAACTATGGAGCAAGAGAGGAGACTTCTCAAATATATCTTCAATCGTAAATAAGAAGAAGCCGAATAGTGGATGGAGAAGTATTACTTATAATATATTTGAAGTTCCAGATGCAAAGGGAAATCTTTTACAGAGACTCAGTCATATTAAAACATCTAAATATATAAAAGTGATTAAACAGATAAAAGTTAAAAATAAAAAGTATTTATATGAGTTTTTAAAGAGTGTCGAGAAAAAAGGTGCAGAGGGTGTTGTTGTGCGTGATGGCAGTCTGAGTTACTATACTGGTAGAGATAATAATTCTTTAAAAGTAAAGAGCTTCATAGATGCAGAGTGTGAAATAGTCGCTTACAATAAGGGCAATGGAAAGTATAAAAATGCCGTAGGCTCATTGTCCTGTCGTATGAAAGATAAGAAAGTTATAAAGATTGGAAGTGGTTTAAATAATAAACAAAGAACAAATCCACCAAAAATAGGTGCTATAATAACATTTAAATATTATGGACTAACATCAAAAGGTAATCCTAGATTCCCAGTGTTCCTACATGAAAGATACTAAAAAGAAGAGATATGAAATACCAACACAACTTTAACCCAAGTATATCAGATGCAGACGTTTTTAATGAGATAGAAAAAGAAAAAGAGACAATAGGTTATTATAATCTTGTTCATCAAGAGACCAGTGACTTTAAAAAGTATGCAGCGAGTGTTAAACAGACAAATATTGTAGTTATTGGAATAGGGGGAAGTACTCTTGGTACATATGCAATCTATAAGTTTTTAAAACATTCTAAATCTCTGAGCAAACATCTTTATTTTTTAGAAACAACGGATCCTATAGATATAAAATCAAAAGTTGAAGCTATTGACTTAGATGATACTCTGTTTATTGTGATATCAAAGTCTGGTACAACAATAGAAACAGTTTCTATTTTTAAGTATATAAATTCTCTTGTTAAATGTGATAAAATAAATACAGTAGTCATAACTGAAAATGATTCTAAGCTTAACTCTTTTGCAAAAACTAATTATATAAAAAGTTTTGAAATACCGAAAAATGTAGGTGGAAGATTTTCTGTATTTAGTGCTGTTGGTTTACTTCCACTAGCAATTGTAGGAATAGATATAGATGAACTGCTTAGGGGTACAAAAGAGATACATGACTCTTTCTTTGGCGTAACACATGAGAGAGCTGTTTATGAAAAACTTATAAAAAAAGCTAGATTTTTTGTTGAGTATAAAAATAGTTTTAATATAAATGTAGTTTTTTCCTACTCATCAAGACTTGAAGGTTTTAACAAATGGTATATTCAGCTTTGGGGTGAGAGCCTAGGAAAAGTTGATATAAACTCAACAAGACAAGGTCTCACTCCCATAGGAATTATAGGACCGATAGATCAACACTCTTTTTTACAGCTTATAGTTGAGGGTAAGAGAGATAAAACAGTAACTGTTATTAAAGTAGATGACTTTGATAGTGATTTAAATATACCACACATTAAACTATATGGACTAGAGGAGTTAGACTATATTGATGGATTGAAATTTTCATCACTTATAAATTCTCAAGCAGATGCAACAATAGAATCTATAAATAACCTAAATGACATACCATGTGATGTAATAACAATAGATGATGTTAGTGAAAGAGCGATAGCAAGTCTAATGTATGAATATGAACTATTAACTTCTATATGTGCTAAGTTTATGTATATTGATGCTTATAACCAACCTGGTGTTGAAAGTGGAAAAATAATATTGAAGAATAAGCTTAAAAATTGAATTTGTTATTTTCTGGGTTTTATTATATACTGTTATAAATAAATTTTAAGGATATACAATGAAATTTTTTGTAGTTATGCTTTTAGGTCTTAGTGTGTTATTTGGTGCTGTTGATATTAACACGGCTTCTAAAAAAGAGTTAACAGGTTTAAATGGTATTGGTGTTACAAAAGCAGAAGCAATTATCTCTTATAGAAAAGCAAATTGTTTTAAAAATATCAAAGAACTTGTAAATGTTAAAGGTATTGGTAGTAAAACAGTTGAAAAAAATATGAGTAACTTATTAGTAAGTCCTTGTAAAAAATAAAAGACATAACATTTGTTGTATTTATATAGTTTACTTAAATTATTCCCCTACATATTTTAATATACAAAAAGAAAGTTAAGATATAATTCTATTAAAACAAAAAAGTCAGGAATAAGTTAATGACGAATATAATCTTATGTGGTGGTAATGGTACAAGACTATGGCCAATAAGCAGAACTCTTATGCCAAAACAGTTTGTAAAATTATTTGAAGAAAAGTCATTATTCCAGTTAACGGTAGAAAGAAATTCTAAGGTTTGTGATAGTCAATTTATAGTTTCAAATACTGAGCAATATTTTTTAGCACTTGATCAACTTGAAGAGATAAATAAAACTAATAATAGATATCTTTTAGAACCCATAGGGAGAAATACAGCACCAGCCATTGCTTTGGCTTGTATGACTCTTAACCCTGATGAAATAGTATTAGTTACACCATCTGACCATCTTATAAAAGATGAATTAGAATATAAAAAAGTTTTAATTCAAGCTAAGAAGTTAGCACAAGAAGATAATCTTGTAACATTTGGAATAACTCCATCATTTGCTGAGACTGGTTTTGGGTATATTGAAGCTGATGAATTTAATGTGATAGCTTTTCATGAAAAGCCAGACTTTGACAAGGCTACTGAGTATTTTCAAGCTGGAAACTATTACTGGAACAGTGGCATGTTTTGTTTTAAAGCAGGGGCGTTTTTAGAAGAGCTTCAGAAATATTCTCCAGAAATTTATGTAGAATGTGAAAAAGCATTTAAGAATGCAAATAAAGAAAATATAGTTAGAATTAAACACGAAGATATGCTGAAAATACCAGAAGACTCCATAGATTATGCAGTAATGGAAAAATCTTCAAAAGTAAAAGTAATAGCTTCGGATATAGACTGGTCAGATGTTGGTAGTTTTGATGCTCTTTACGATGAACTTCCTAAAGATGAAAATGGCAATACTAAAAATGAAAACCTTATAAGCATAGACTCTAAAAACAACCTAGTCTATGGAAGCGATAGAAAAATTGCAACTATAGATATAGAAGATACTATCATTGTAGACACTGGCGATGCACTCTTGATCTCTAAAAAAGGTTCTTCTCAAAAAGTAAAAAAAGTTGTACAAAAACTAAAAGAGATGGGTTCAGAACTTCATAATATTCACTTAACTGGTCATAGACCATGGGGAAACTACACAGTTCTTGAAGACAGTCAAGGCTATAAGATAAAACGCATAGAAGTTAAATCTAAAAAAAGGCTATCTTTACAAAGTCATAAACATAGGAATGAACATTGGATTGTAGTAAGTGGTGTAGCAACTGTTAGTGTAAATGATAATACATTCATACTAAATCAGAATGAATCTACATACATTAAGGCAGGTGATATTCATAGACTATTAAATGATACTAATGAACTATTAGTTATTATTGAAGCACAAGTTGGTGAATATACTGGCGAAGATGATATATTAAGAATTGAAGATGATTATAAAAGGGATATTATATAAATGACTGATAAAAAAGTAGCATTAATAACAGGTATAACAGGTCAAGATGGAAGCTATTTAGCTGAATTTTTACTAAAAAAGGGTTACATAGTTCACGGTATGAAAAGAAGAAGTTCTATGTTTAATACTGACAGAATTGATCATTTATACCAAGATCCACATGTAGAGAACAGAAACCTTATTCTGCACTATGGTGATATGACAGATAGTATGAACATTACTCGTATTATCCAAGAAACTCAACCTGATGAAATTTATAATCTTGCAGCTATGAGCCATGTAGCAGTATCTTTTGAAACACCGGAGTATGTTGCAAATGCAGATGGTACAGGAACACTTAGAATACTTGAAGCTGTAAAGCTTTTAGGTCTAAGTAAAAAAACAAAAATATACCAAGCATCTACATCTGAGTTATACGGAAAGGTGCAAGAAACACCTCAAAGTGAAACAACACCTTTTTACCCAAGAAGTCCATATGCTGTTGCTAAAATGTACGCATATTGGATAACTATAAACTATAGAGAAGCTTATGGAATGTTTGCATGTAATGGAATCCTTTTCAATCATGAGTCACCAGTTAGAGGTGAGACATTTGTAACTAGAAAAATCACAAGAGCAGCTTCTAAAATAGCACTAGGGCTTCAAGATAAACTTTACCTTGGAAACCTTGACGCTAAACGTGACTGGGGACATGCTAAAGACTATGTTCGTATGATGTGGATGATACTTCAAGCTGACAAAGCAGAAGACTGGGTTATAGCTACTGGACAAACTACAACTGTAAGAGACTTTGTAAAAATGAGTTTCGCTTGTGCAGGTATAGAGTTAGAGTTTAAAGGTGTAGGCGTAGATGAAAAAGCTTACGTAGTATCTTGTTCAAACCATCAGTACCAAGTAGAAATAGGAAAAGAAGTAGTTTGTGTTGATCCTAAATACTTTAGACCAACAGAAGTTGATTTACTTCTTGGTGATCCAACTAAGGCAGAAACCAAACTAGGCTGGAGTAGAGAGTATAAACTAGAACAACTAGTAAACGATATGATGAAATCAGACCTAAAGCTTATGACAAAAGATGTTTACCTTCAAGATGGTGGATATAAGACTTTGAGCTATTTCGAATAATGAATAAAACTAGTAAAATATATATAGCAGGACACAGAGGTTTAGTAGGCTCTGCTATTGTAAAAAACTTACAAAGCAAAAGCTACACAAATCTAGTTTATAGAACTCATAAAGAACTAGACTTATTAAACCAGCAAGCAGTAGCAGACTTCTTTGAAAATGAAAAACCGGAGTATGTCATACTAGCGGCTGCGAAAGTAGGTGGAATAGTTGCAAACAACACTTACAGAGCAGACTTCATATATGAAAACTTACAAATTCAGAACAATGTTATTCACCAAAGCTATGTTCATGGAGTCACAAAACTACTTTTCCTAGGAAGTACTTGCATCTATCCAAAAAATGCACTACAACCTATGAAAGAAGACTCCCTGCTAACATCAGAACTAGAATACACAAATGAACCATATGCTATATCTAAAATAGCAGGTATAAAAATGTGTGAGTCTTACAACATACAATATGGAACTAACTTCATATCTGTAATGCCTACGAATTTATACGGACCAAACGATAACTTTGACTTAGAAACTTCTCATGTATTACCAGCATTACTTAGAAAGATGCACGAAGCAAAACTAAACAAAACTGCTCAAGTAGAAATCTGGGGAAGCGGTAAACCAAGACGTGAATTCCTTTACTCAGAAGATATGGCAGATGCTTGTGTGTTCTTACTTGAAAGTAGAGATGCAAAAGATACATACGATGATAAAGAGATAAGAAATACACATATCAACATTGGTACAGGGGTAGACATTTCCATCAAAGAATTAGCTCTTACTATTAAAAAAATAGTTGGGTTTAAAGGTGAACTATACTTCAACGATACTAAACCTGATGGCACGATGATAAAACTAACAGACCCCTCGAAACTTCACTCTCTTGGTTGGAAACATAAGGTTGAGCTTGAAGATGGGATTAAAATGATGTATAAATGGTATAACAATAATTTATGAAAAAGGCACTGTTTTTAGATAGAGATGGCGTGATCAATAAAGAGAAAAATTATTTATATAAAATAGATGAGTTTGAGTTTATTGATGGTGTATTTGAAACTTGCAGATATTTTCAAAAAATTGGTTATATAATAATTGTAATAACAAATCAAGCAGGAATAGCTAGAGGTAAATACACAGAAAAAGATTTTTATATATTAAATAAGTGGATGATAGAAAAATTTGCGAGAGAAAGTATTATAATAAGTGAAGTTTATTGTTGCCCTCATCATCCAGAATATGATATTATTTGTGAATGTCGTAAGCCAAGACCTAAAATGATATTAGATGCTAAAAAGAAGTTTAATATTGATTTAGATAAATCAATACTAGTTGGTGATAAGAATACTGATGTTGAGGCAGGTATAAATGCTAAAATAGGGAATAGTTATTTGATATCTACAGGGCATAAAATAGATAAAAATAAATTTAATATTAGAATATTAAATAATTTAATTGAACTAAAGGGTATTTTTGGATAAAAATAATATTAATATATTTATTCTTGCAGGTGGTTTTGGAACAAGACTCCGGAGTGTTGTAAATGATGTACCAAAGCCAATGGCTCCTATCCTCAATATTCCATTTTTAGAATATCAAATTAAAGAAATTAGAAAATATTTTCCAAGTAGTAGAATATACTTACTTACACATTATCTATCTGAAATTATTGAAGATTATTTTCGAAGTGATAAATCTATTATAGTATTAAAGGAAAAAAAACCACTTGGAACGGGTGGAAGTATTAAGAATGCAATAAATCAATTACAACTTATAGAATCTGAATCTATACTTGTATTTAATGGCGATACATATATAGCACCAGACTTAAATAGTATGGTTAAAAATTCTAAAAATAAAATATCTATCTTAGGCTCATTACAAAATAATTGTGATAGATATGGAACTTTAATAATAGAAAATAATTTTATCACAAACTTTAATGAAAAAAAGGTTGGAATAAATAATTCTTATATTAATGCTGGATGTTATTATTTTAATAATTTAGAATTTTTCACTAAAATTAAAGAAGAAATATTTGCAATAGAAGATAAGTTTAAAGAATATCTTTTAAATAAAAAAATAGATTTATTTAGATATCATGATATATTTATAGATATAGGAATTCCTGAAGATTATGATAAGATGATAAAATATATCAAGGATTTGAATAATGGAGAAAGATAAATATTTAATAAACATAAATGATACAATAGAATGTGCATTAATTAAAATAGATAATAACCACTTAGGTGTTATTTTTATAGAAGATAAAAACAAGGTTGTTGGCTGTGCAACAGATGGAGATATTAGACGATTTTTGTTAGAAAACAAAAATTTTGAATTACCAATAGTTAAGTGTATAAATCGAAACTTTGTATTTTTATTTCAAGATAATGGAACAAAAGAAAATATATTAAAGCTACTAGATACTAGAATTAAAGCAATACCAATTTTAGATAATAATCATAAATTCATATCAGTTACATCTCAAAAAAATATTAATTGGAATGAAAAAGAAAAAATAATTTCAAAAGCCAAATCTCCAGTAAGAATTAGTTTTGCTGGAGGTGGAACAGATTTAACTACTTACTTTACAGAGGAAGATGGTGTTGTTTTAAATACAACAATAAATAAATTTGCTCATGCAGTATTAGAAAAAAGAGATGATAATATAATTAAAATATTTTCCAATGATTTAAATATAAAAGTAGAATGTACCGATATAACAGAAGTTAATTTCAATGGGAAACTTGATTTGATTAAATCTGTAATTAAACTTTTAAATCCAGATTTTGGGTTTGAATTATATACATATAGTGATGTCCCCCCTGGTTCAGGACTAGGTGGTTCTGCTGTTTTACTTTCAGCAATAATTGGTACGTTTAATAATTTTAGAGAAAATAAATTTAATGATTATGAGATAGCTGAATTGGCATTTCATGCAGAAAGAGTAGAACTTGGATTATCGGGTGGTTGGCAAGATCAGTATGCTACTGTTTTTGGTGGATTTAGTTTTATGGAATTTAAAAACCATGAAAATATAGTTAATCCATTAAGAATATCTGATGATATACTTAACGAACTTGAAGACTCACTTGTCCTATGTTATACAGGATTAAACCATAATTCAGGTGATATTCATGATAATCAAAAAGATAATATGAAGAAGAGTGAGCAAAAAGAATTTGCTCAAATATCAAAGAATATAGCTTATGAGATGAAATCGAAACTATTGAAAGGTCAACTTGATAATTTTGGTGAATTATTACATAAAGCATGGGAAACAAAAAAACATTTTTCAGATAAAATAACAACACCTTTTTTAGATGATATTTATGAATTTGCTTTAGAAAATGGTGCATTAGGTGGAAAACTCTTAGGTGCAGGCGGTGGTGGGTATTTTTTATTTTATGTACCCACATTTTATAAAATTAAATTAATGAACGCTATTAGAGAAAGAGGTTTAAGTATAGAATCGTTTACCTTTGATAATATAGGGTTAAGAAGTTGGATTACTAAGGAAAAAATATGATAATAGAGCATGTTGAAATAGGTAAAAATGATAAAGTATTCATAATTGCTGAAATAGGAATGAATCATAATGGTATTTATGAGAATGCTATTAAAATGATAGATCAGGCTTCGCAAATGGGTGTAGATTGTGTTAAATTTCAAATGAGGAATTTAAAAGAGCTATATACTCAAGATGCACTAGATATGACTAGTAGTGATTTATCAACACAATATACAATGGGATTATTAGAAAAATTTGAATTAACTTTTGAACAATACAAGTCTATAGCGCAGTATGCAAAAAGTAAAAATTTAATTTTTATGTGTACTCCTTGGGATAAGTCAAGTGCAGATTTAATTGAAAAAATTGGTGTGCCAGCTTTTAAAACAGCATCTGCTGATATGACAAATTTTGATTTATTAGAGCATTTAGTTAATAAAAACTTACCCTTAATTCTTTCAACAGGCATGAGTAGAAAAGACGAGATAGATGAAACTGTTGAGTTTCTTACAAAATTAGATGCTAATTTTGCACTACTTCATTGTAATTCAACTTATCCAGCACCATTTAAAGACATCAATCTTAGATATTTAAATCGTTTAGAACAATATAGTATTCCAATTGGTTACTCAGGTCATGAAAGAGGAATAGCAATATCAATAGCTGCAGTCGCGATGGGAGCACAAATAATTGAACGACACTTTACACTTGATAGAAATATGGAAGGTCCAGATCATTCAGCTAGTTTAGAATATGCTGATTTTAAGAAACTAGTTGATGGGATTAGAGAAGTTGAGTTGTCTTTAGGAACTTCTAATGATAGAATAGTTACTCAAGGTGAACTAATTAATAGAGAAAATTTATCAAAAAGCATTTATGCTAAAAGTGATATTAAAGAGGGCGAAACTTTTGCAAAAGATATGTTTGAGATAAAAAGTCCTGGGCAAGGGCTGAATCCTCAATATTTAAATAAGATAATTGGATATAAAGCAATAAGAGATATTAAAAAAGGGAAAGCATTATTCAAATCTGATTTAGGTGGATTGATAAGAGCTAAAAAGAATTATAGTTTTAATAGAACTTGGGCATTACCCGTAAGATTTCACGATATTAATTCTTTAATGGAAAATACTAAACCGGATTCAGTAGAATTTCATATGAGTTTTAAAGATATCAAGGAAGATTTATCAAGGTTTTTAACACAAGAATATTCTTGTGAATATATTGTACATGCTCCAGAATTATTTGAAGATGATCATCTATTAGATCTTTGTACACCAAATGAAGAGTATAGAAAACTATCAATTGCACACTTACAAAGAGTTATTGATAAAACTTTAACTATGAAAAAGTATTTTCCAAGAACAAAAATACCTCAGATTGTAGTGCATTGTGGTGGGTTCACAAAAGATGAAATTATGCCATTTGAAGATAGAGATGTACATTATGCTAACCTTATTGATTCCGTTAAACAATTAAATTTAGATGGTATAGAATTATTGCCAGAAAATATGGCACCTTTTCCATGGCTTTTTGGAGGGCAAAGATACCAGAATATTTTTATAGATGCTGATGAAATTATAGATTTTTGTAACAAAACTAATTTAAAAATTTGTCAAGATATTTCACATTCACATCTCGCTTGTAATAAATTTGAATGGGATCATATAGAATATACAAGAAAACTTGCACCATACACAGCTCATTATCATATTTCTGATGGCACAGGTGTAGATGGAGAAGGGATTCAAATAGGTGATGGTAATGTAGATTTTGATAACATATATCCTATTATCAATGATTTGTCTCCAGAAGCATCCTTTATCCCTGAAGTTTGGCAAGGGCATAAAAATAATGGTGAAGGTTTTTGGGTAAGTCTTGAGCGAATGGAAAATAGAATATGATAAAAAAAGAGATTCAAGATTCTATTGAAGTAAAACATAAAATATTAAATGATAATAATTTAATAAAACAAATTGAGAATATAGCTAATGAATGTTTGAAATCGTTAATAAATGGTGGAAAAATAATTTTAGCTGGTAATGGAGGTAGTTTCGCAGATGCACAACATATATCAGCTGAATTTACTTCTAGGTATATTCTTGATAGAGATTCATTACCATCAATCTGTTTGGGAACTAATAATTCAGCAATAAGTGCCATAGCTAATGATTATGGCTATGACAAAGTATTTTCTAGAGAACTTTCATCAATTGGAAATCAAGATGACATATTTATAGCTATCACAACAAGTGGTAATAGTAAGAATATCATTGAAGCTATAAAAGTAGCAAACCAGAAGAAAATAAAAACTTTTGTTTTAACAGGTGAAGCACCCGTTGCTGTGAGCGACTTGTGCGAGTGTGTAAATGTCCCATCTAGAGTAACTGGAAGGATACAAGAGAGTCATATTCTTATAGGTCATATCGTTTGTGGAATTGTAGAAAGAGACTTTTTTAAGGATTTTAAATGAAAGTGTTAGCTTTAATTCCTGCTAGAGGTGGCTCAAAAGGAGTTCCTAAAAAAAATATAAAATTATTGGAAAACTTTCCATTGATTAGCTATACAATAGCTGCCGCAAAATTATCAAAAACGATAGATAAAGTTATTGTTAGTACGGATTCTAAAGAGATAGTAGATATCTCCTTAGAATATGATGCTGAAGTTCCTTTCTTAAGACCTGATAGAATATCCACTGATCATGCAACCGATATCGATTTTGTATTACACAGTTTAGAGTGGTTAGAAAAAAACGAAAATTATATTCCAGATTTAGTTGTACTATTAAGACCCACTACTCCTCTTAGAGATATTAAATATATTGATGATGCAATAGAATCCTTAAAAAATAATAATGTTGCTACTTCTTTGCGATCTTCACATGTAGTATCAGAATCACCTTTTAAATGGTTTTCATTAAGAAATGAGTTTTATACACCTATCTGCGAAAAATATAAGTTAGAAGATACGGAGAGACCAAGACAGTTTTTTCCTGATGTTTATATACCAAATGGATATGTAGATATATTAAGAACACAGTTTGTAAAAATGCATAATTCACTCTATGGAAATCATATTTTTGGGTTTATTACGCCTATGGGATATGAGGTTGATACTTTGGATGATTTTGAATATATTGAATTCCAAATCTCAAAAAAAGGTACCCCCTTATTTAAATATCTTAATAAAATCAAGGAGAATAAATAATGAAAATTCATTATGATTTAATACCAGAAAAAACAAAAAATATAGAAACGAAACATAGAAAAGTTTGTTCACCAATACCACATCCCGACTCAATTGAGATAATGAATGACTTGAGACTTTATGAAACAGATTCTATGCATGATCAATTACCGATATTATGGGATAGTGCAAAAGATTATCAGATATTTGATGGCTATGGAAATTGTTTTATTGATTTAACATCAACAATATTTGTAGCAAATATAGGACACTCACATCCTAGAGTTGTGGAAGCAATAGAGAATAGTTGTAAAAAGAATTTATTGAACAATTATTATTACCCATCTTTAGAAAGAAGAGACTTTGTTAAAAAATTAATAGAAGTGACCCCAAAACAATTGGATAAATGTATTTTGTATACAACAGGTTCAGAAACAACAGAAGCCGCATTTAAAACAATGAGACAAAATGGAAGAAAAATAGACAATGATAAAATTGTTATTTTGAGTTTTGATGGTTCATTTCATGGAAAAACTACTGGTTCACAGCAATTAGGTGGAAAAGAAGGTGGAAAAGAGTGGATTGTAAACCAAGATAAAGACATCTATCATTTACCTTTTCCAACTGAATGGTATGTTAAAGACAGTTTATTGGATGCTGGAGAATTATTTTTAAGAGATCTAAAAACATTAGAAGAAAATGGCTTAAACTTAAAAAATATCGCTGGAATTATAATGGAGTCATATCAAGGATGGGGAGCATTATTTTATCCACAATCTTATATAGATGCTATGGTTATATGGGCAAAAGAAAATAAAACACTTATCACCGTAGATGAAGTTCAAGCAGGCTTTGGTAGAACGGGGAAATTGTTTGGTTTTCAACATTATAATATGGAACCTGATATTGTTTGTATGGGAAAAGCTATATCTTCAAGTTTACCTTTATCTGCAATTATAGGAAGAGCAAATATACTAAATATTGATCCATCTATGAATAGTACTCATGGTGGTAATCCATTAGCTTGTTCTGCATCATTAGCATCACTTAATGTATTAATAGATGAAAAACTAGTAGAACAATCTAAAGTAAAAGGTAAAATGCTAGAAAAAAAACTATTATCATTCCAAAAAGAATTTCCTGAAATTATTTCATATATAAGTTGTAAAGGTTTAGTTGCAGCAGTATTTTTTGTGAAGCTTGGAACAAATGAACTTGATATTGAATTAGTAGATAGTTTAATATATAGAGCAATGTTAAAAGGTGTAAATTCAGTAAGAACATTATCTGGTACTATTAAACTAGGACCACCATTATCAATTCCAATGGATGCCTTAAGTGAAGCAATTGATGTTTATAAAGAATGTTTAATAGAGCTGTTAGAAGAAAGAAACAATGTTTAAACTTAGACATATAGGTATTGTAGTAAGAAATTTAAAAGATTCTGTTGCATTTTATAAAGATTTATTTGATTTAGAAGTTCAAAAAGAGATGATAGAAGAAGGTAAATATATCGATGAATTAGTTGCTATTAAAGATGCATCTATTAGTTGGACTAAATTAAAAGCTAAAGATGGTACGGTTCTTGAATTATTAGAATACCAAAACACTATAAAACAAGAAAAAAACAACTATGCAGCAAACAGACTAGGTTGTTCACATATTGCGGTGAGTGTAAAAAATATTGATGAAATTTACGAAAAACTACAAAAGTATAATTGTAAATGTAATAGTAAGCCATTATTTTCACCTGACGGAAATGTTAAAGTGATGTATGGTCATGATATAGATGGTACGATTTTAGAAGTAGTAGAGGAATTAAAATGATAAAATGCCCGGTTTGCGATACAAAGACAGATGAAGTTTTAACAGATAAGTTGAGAAGAGGACTTGGGAAAGTATATTATTGTAAGGATTGTGATTTAGGTTTCTTACAAAATATGATAATTGATACAAAAGATTATTATGATAATGAGTATAGAAAAGAATACTCACATAAAGCTGAAGAAAACGAAACAAATGCAGAAGAGATATTTGATATTTATGTTAATTATCAAAAAGAAAGAATTGATGCACTAAATAAATATAAAAACAATGATGACTCATTTTTAGAGATTGGTTCATCAGCAGGACAGTTTTTATCTCATATAAAAGATAAATTTAAATCTATAAATGCTATTGAGTTAGACTCTAATTGTTGTAAATTTGTCGAGGAAAAATTTAAAATAGCAACAGATAGTAACTATTTAGAAGAATCTAAATTTAATATAAAGGACAATTTTAGTGTAGTTAGTGCCTTCCAAGTATTGGAACATACCCCTGATCCTATAAGTTTTTTAAAAACTATTCATCATGTTCTAGAAGATGATGGTATAGCTTTAATTGAGGTTCCAAATTTATACGATCCATTAATTTCGGTATGGGATGTACCTGCATATAATACATTTTATTATCATTCAGCACATAGCTTTTATTTTTCAGAAAAATCATTAAGTATTATTGCAAAAAAAGCAGAATTTGAAGTTCTAGATTTTGTTTATACTCAGGATTACAATATTTTAAATCATATTAACTGGATACTTAATGATTCACCACAAAATGATTGTGTTGGGGGATTAAATAAACCATCACTTCAAGGAAAAGATCCTGAAATTACAAATTGGCTAAACAATGAACTGAATTTACTAAATGAAAAATATTTCGAAAAATTAGCAGAATCAAAAAAAACATCAAACATATTAATGGTGGTGAAAAAATGAAAAAACTAGGAATAATGCAAGGAAGATTGCTTCCAAAATATAAAAATAGATACCAGGCACATCCAGTTCAATACTGGCAAGCAGAATTTAATATTGCTAAAGAATTAGGACTTAATCAAGTTGAATTTATTTTGGATTATAACGAATATGAAAATAATCCACTAATGTCTACAGATGGAATAAAAAAGATAAAAGAAACAATTAAAAGTACAGGAACAGATGTAAAATCTATATGTGCAGATTACTTTATGGAAGCACCATTTCATTCAAAACATCAAAAACAGAGTGAAAAAATACTAAAAAGATTAATAACAAATATTAAATCTTTAAATATAGTTGATATAGTAATTCCATGTGTTGATCAGTCGACATTGAAGAATAAGAAAGATATGGATATGCTTGTAGAATCAATCAACAAAGTATTGCCACTAGCAAAAAAACATGGAATATATATTAATTTTGAAACAGATTTGTCCCCAGATAGATTTAAAGAGTTATTAGGTAAATTTAATTCAAAGAATATAAAAGTAAACTATGATATAGGAAATTCTGCGGCATTAGGGTATTCTCCAAAAGAAGAGTTTAAAGCATATGGTGAGTATATATCAGATTTACATATAAAAGATAGAGTTTTAAATGGTGCCTCAGTAAAACTTGGAACTGGTAATGCTGACTTTGAAACAGTATTTAAATTACTTAAAAAATACAAATTTAATGGAAATATTATAATGCAAGCGGCAAAAGATGATTCTTATATTGATGATTTATCTATGCTAAAAGAACAAAAGAAATTTATTTCTAAATATATTAAAAAGTATTTATAAAAAATGAATAAAAAAGTAGCCTTAGTAACAGGTTCTAGCAAAGGAATAGGTAAAGGTATAGCTAAAATTTTAGTTGAAAACGATTATATTGTTTACATTAATGGTCGTGATTCTAAAGACTTAGAAAATTCAGCTAAAGAGTTAGAGAATAAAGTTAAGACAATAAAAGCGGATTTGTCAGATGATAAAAATATTCAAGAGGCTATAAAAAATATTATTAAAACTGAAAAAAGGCTTGATCTTGTCGTCTCAAATATTGGAAGTGGGAAGTCAATAATGGGTTGGGATGTGAGTATAGAAGAACATAAAAGAGTTTTTGATGTCAATTTCTTTAGTGCTGTATCTTTAGCAAATCATAGTATTAAAGCGATGAAAAATAGTAGAGGGCATATTATATTTATAGCATCTATAGCAGGATGTGAATCAATAGGTGCACCTATAGCGTATAGTAGTGCAAAAACAGCCTTGTATAGTTTTGCCAAAGCTTTGTCAAAAAATATTGCTAAATTGAATATACGAGTAAATACTATTTCCCCTGGTAATGTTATGTTTGAGGGTAGTACGTGGGATGATAAAATTAAAAATGATAAAATATCAGTTGAAACTTACATCCAAAATAATGTACCGCTTAATACTTTTGCTACACCTAGTGATATAGCTAAAACAGTTATGTTTTTAGAGGAAAGTGATTTTATAACAGGATCAAATATTGTTGTCGATGGTGGACAGCTAAATAAAATAATATAAGTGATAATATGAAAATAGCAATAGTATCATTAGATCAAGTTTGGGAAGATAAAGATAAAAATTTTCATAATTGTTTAGAATATATTAAATTAGCATTAAAAGAAGATGTTAAATTAATTATTTTTCCTGAAATGACATTAACTGGATTTTCTACAAATATCTCATATTCAGCAGAAAATAAAAAAGAAAGTATTACTTTACGAAGAATGTCAAAACTGGCAAAAGATAATAAAATAGCTATTTTATTTGGAGCTGTTATAAAAAGTAAAAGCAGAGCTACAAATAACAGTTTCTTTATATCAGATAAGGGAAAAGTAATAGGTCAATATACAAAAATACATCCATTTACTTTTGCCAACGAAGATAAATATTTTAAAGCAGGTAAAAAGCTAGAGATAGTAACTTATAAAAATTATAATTTTGGTTTAACAATTTGTTATGACTTGAGATTTCCTGAGTTATACAGTTCGCTTTCAAAAAAATCAGATGTTATTATAAATATTGCTAATTGGCCAAAATTAAGACTTAATCATTGGGAAACCTTATTAAAAGCAAGAGCTATCGAAAATCAAATTTATTTAGTAGGTGTAAATAGAACAGGTATAGATGGAAATAATTTAGAGTATGAAGAAAGTAGTAATATTTTTGATGCAAATGGTGATGTGTTGTCATTTAAAGGTATAAAAGATATGAAAGTATATGATATAAATAAAGATTTTACTAGAATTTTTAAAGATAAATTCAATACTACTAATGATAGAAAAATAAAATTATATAAAAACTCAATATAGGATAAAAAATGAATGCAATAGAAAATTTTAATTTAAAAAGTAACCTTGCAATTATTACAGGTGGTGCAGGACTTCTTGGAAGAAAACATATAGAAGCTTTACTTGAAGCAGATGCAGATGTAATAGTTTTTGATATCAATGATAAAGCATTAGAAGAAGTAAAAGAATATTGTTTAGACAAATACAAAAAAGAAATTTTAATACTAAATGTAAATATAACTAAAGAAAATGAATTAGAAAAAGCAAAAGAGGTAATATTTGATAAATATAATAAATACCCAGATATTTTGATTAACAATGCAGCAATAGACCCTAAATTTGAAAAAAATAGTAAAGTAAACAAATCAAGATTTGAGAATTTTGAATTAAATCAATGGAACTTAGAAATATCTGTTGGGCTTACTGGGGCTATGTTATGTAGTAAAACTTTTGGATACGAGATGGCAAAAAATAATAAAGGTGTAATTTTAAATATAGCATCTGACCTTGGTGTAATTGCTCCTGATCAAAGACTATATAAACAGGATGGACTAAGTGATGAGGAACAAAATGTTAAACCTGTAACATACTCTGTTATTAAACATGGATTAATAGGTCTAACAAAATATATAGCAACCTATTGGGCAGATAAGGGAGTAAGATGTAATGCTTTTGCACCAGGTGGTGTATTTAATAATCATCCTGATGATTTTTTAGAAAAAGTAACGAACTTAATACCTATGAAGAGAATGGCCAATATAGATGAATATAAATCATCTATACTTTTTTTATGTAGTGATGCTAGTAGTTATATGAATGGAGCAACACTTAATATGGATGGTGGTAGAAGTGTTTGGTAAATTAATTAGTGAAAATAAAAAATGGGGTGGGATGAAATGAAAAAAATTATATTAATAGATTTAAATTGTATATTGATAGATTCTCTATCTAAATCTAAACTATTGGAGATTGATACTATTATTATTGGTTTTGATTCCAAGATCAGTTATATTAAAGAAAAATATAAAGTTAAAAATGTTTTTAGTATGGAGAGCATTAATGAATTTTATATTACAGAAGATATTAACCTAGATTATGATTTAATAAAAAACTTTCGAGATACACAGCTTAAAGTAGAACATTTTTTCTCTCGTGTAACTACTGATATAAATAGTATTCAATACATTTACTATAGTGCTTTAAGTTATTGGTATGAAAAATTTAAATCAGATGATATATATGCTGTATTTTCAGCGGGTTTAGAATATGGATCTACTTTTGATACTGTAATATATGATATAGCAAAAAAATATAATAAGAAAGTGCTTATAATGGAAGTTGCTATGGATAATGGGACTATCAGTGCAAATCAATTATTTAATTATGTAACTAAGAAATATATGAAAATTAATCCTATTAGTAATGGTCTAAAACCATTAAATGTAAACGATTTTTTATTTAATGCCCATAAGATAGTACCAAATATAAAGAGTAAATCTATGAAGGATTTAGTACGTAAAATTCTCAATAAAGTTGGTGGTTATTTATTAATTAATTTTATTAATCAATTACTGGGTAGATTTAGAAGTATCCATCATTCTTTTGAAGTAAGTTATTGGACGTATCTAAAAAATTATTTATATACTAAGAACTTATCTAAATATTATAAGTTGAAATGTGTTGAAATTGATACAAATAAAAAATATATTTATTATTCTTTACATGTTGAACCTGAAGCATCAACTCTAGCAAGAGTTGCTTTTTATAATCAATTAGTAATTATAAAAACAATTTCTCAATGCTTACCAGATGGATGGATATTATATGTTAAAGATCATCCTCACCAATCTAAAGACTTAAATAATGCATCAAGGTATTATTTTTTAACAACAATAGAAAAATTTAGAACGAAAAGATTTTATGATGAAATAAGTAAATTAAAAAATGTATATTTATTGAGTCTTGAAGTTGATAGTAAGATTATCGTAAAGCATGCACAAGCAATAGCTTGTATAAATGGAACAGTAATCGTAGAATCTATTAATAATAATAAGCCTTTATTGATATTTTCCCAAGAAACTACACCGTTTACAAATGTTGAAGGAGTTAATGATATTAATAATTTATCAGAATGTAGATTAGCTATCAACAGAATAGAATTTGACAATAAAATAAATTATACTAATTATAC
>NZ_JADGFC010000107.1 GCF_016744025.1 Sulfurimonas sp. | reverse complement strand
TAGAGCTTTTTTACAGCCATTTGTAAATAAACCTTTGTTTACTCCTACTATACCGAACTTTAATGAATGTTTTATGCACCCGTTTTTTTAATTAAGTCACAAAAAACAATAGTTCAGTAACTCTTATTTTTAAAGATAATTCTGTCTTAGCACTAGGTTCAAATAGTCTACTTAAACTAGAAAAATTTCTTTTTAAGCCAGTAGAAAAGGAATATGATTTTGAACTATTTTTAGAAAAAGGTTCTCTATCTTTTGAATCTGGAAAGATAAGTAACTTATCACCAGAAGATTTTATTTTAAAAACTCCAGATGGAACAGTTGCCATAAGAGGCACGAAGTTTGCAGTTAAGGTTCAATAAGTAGTTTTAAAAAGGTGTCTGCCATCATTTCATAACCTTTTGCATTTGGATGAACGTAGTCACTTTTTAAAGATCTGTTTAACTCTATATGAGTTAGAACTTCGTCTTCTAAAAATATATCTTGTGCATCTGCAATCTCTTCATATAAAGGCAGTGCTCTAAATCCAAAAACATTAAAGTCAGGTACGGAAACTAAAATCACTTGTGCTCCACTCTCTTTTATAAGTCTTACCATTGATTCTAAATTATTCTTTAAATCTTCATGAGATAGTTTTTGAAGTATGTCATTTCCACCATGACAAAGAATAACCACATCAGGCTTTTCTTTGAAAAGAAAAGGTAAGCGAAGTAAACCCTCTGCACTTGTCTCACCATTGATACCTGCATTTATAACTCTTAGTCCACTTTTTTCTTGTAAATACGCAGGATAACTTGTATCTTGTGTTGCTCCAAAGCCATGGGTTAAACTATCCCCAAATGCCAATACTACAGAGTCTTTATCAAGTAAAATTTTCGGCAATCTATCCCCACTCTCTTTTGTGTAAACTATAATTATAACAATAATAATCACGAAGAATGTCATCAATGTTGTTTTGCTCATAAGCTAATTATAGCATGTGATTATTTCTAAATAATTGACACTTACTTGCCACTGCAAAGATGTATACTCATTTACGATAAATTAGATTTTATAAAAAGAGGAGCATTATTTTGGCTAAAAAAATAATTTTAGTAGATGATTCAAAGACAATTTTAGCGACAGCGGAAATGGCATTAGAGGAGTTAGTTAGCGCTGGTACTATTACTTTAAAGACTTATATAAATCCGGATGAGTTAAGAGATGCACTCCTTAGTGGTAGTGAAGATTTCGACTTACTTATAAGCGATATAAATATGCCTCAGTTAAATGGTCTTGACCTTGCAAGAGAGCTTAAACAACATGCATCTTTTAAGACTAAACCAATCCTTATACTAACAACTGAAAGTTCTGCTCAGATGAAAGCACAAGGAAAAGAAATAGGTGTTACTGGATGGTTAGTAAAACCATTTAGTGATGAAAAATTAGTAAAAGCTATGAAGATGGTATTAGGACTTTAATTATGGGTGAAATAAAAAAGAATAAAAAGCTTACTTCTGCAAATAGATATTTGACATTTTGTGTAGATGATGAAAAGTACGGTATTCATATCTCTAGAATAAAAGAAATCATTGCCACAATTAATATTACTCATATCCCAAAAACTCCAGCCTTTGTAAAGGGAGTTATCAACTTAAGAGGTTCTATCATTCCTGTTGTAGATATTAGACTCAAGTTTGGTATGGAAGAAAAAGAGATGGATATTAATACTGCCATTATTATTTATGAAGTAGATAAGGCTTCTATTGGCTTTATAGTTGACCAAGTAGATGATGTTCTATCAATAGACAAAGATCATATCGCTGAAGCTCCACATTTTGGGAGTAATATAGATACATCTTTTATAGAAAATGTTGCTGAAGTTGAAAATGATGTAATTATGCTTTTAAATCTCGAAAAGATATTTGAAGCAGAAGAGTTATTAGACATTAGTAAGTTAGAAAAAGATGAAACACAAAAAGAAGAGGAAAAATAATATGAATAACCTGACATTAGGTAAAAAAATAGCAAGTGCTTTAGGTATGGTATTAATTATTATGGTAATGCTTGGTGCTATGGCAATATATAATATGAAAATTGCAGAGAGTAATGCGATGGCATTAAACGAAAAGTATGTTCCAGAAGTTAGAATTGCAGGTGACATTCAAAACTACTTTGCAAAAGTAAGAATTGATGCCTCAAAATATATATTTACGGAACAAGACAAATATACAACTGGTATAAATACTAATTTTGAAAAAACGAATAAAGCTGTAAAGGAAATAAAGCAGTTAGTTCAAGATCAACCAACACTTCTTACACTTAAAAAGCTTGTTCCACCTTTGGAAAAAGAAATTACAAATTATCAAAATAGTATGCTAAAGCTAGAGGCAATATTTAAACATAAAAAAGAAATTAGAGCTGATTTAGATAAAAATGCCGGTACTTTTATGTCTGAAGTAAGAAAACTCTTAAAAGTTCAAGAAAACAAATTGAAAATTGATTTAAAGAACAAGCTCCCTTTAAATAAAATAAATCAAAGAATAAGTAAAATAAATACAATCATAGACTTAGGAAATGAAGCTAGAATAGCAAATTTCAAGTCAGCATCTCGCCGTGATGTAAAAATCTTGCAAGAAGGACTAGCTACCTTTGATGAATTGGATAAAATTTATGTTGAATTAAAAAGTATTACTAGCAAACAAGCAGATATAAGCTCTATAAATGCAGTAGCTAAAGCTGGAAATGCTTATAGAGAAGCACTAGAACAACTTTTAAAATCAGGTGAAGATACAAATAATATTCTTAAAGAATTGGTTGGGATTGGAGTTAAAGCATTAAAAGCAGTTGAAGACGTTTATAGCGCTGGGTTAAATGGAACTACAGAGCTTGCAATGGAATCAGATAAAACAATGGAACTAGCTGTTAAGACTATGATTATTGGTCTTATTATAGCACTTCTTATTGGTATGGCTCTTTCATTTTTCATCACAAGAAATATTACAACAACTATTGTAACAGCAGTAAGATCTATCTTAGAATCAAACGATCAAGTAGTAAGTGCATCTACAGAGATTGCAGACTCAGCATCTAGTCTTGCTGAGGGTGCGAGTGAACAGGCGAGTAGTGTTGAGCAAGTTAGTGCAACAGTTGAAGAGTCAACTGCAATCAATACTCAAAACTCTGGGAATGCTAGAGAGGCTGATATATTAGCAAAAGATGCTCAGAATTCTGCACAAGATGGAGCTGCTAAAGGTGAAGAGCTTATATTGGCGATGTGTGAGATAAACACTTCAAGTGAGCGTATTTCTAAAATCATTAAAACTATTGATGAGATTGCTTCACAGACTAAACTTCTTGCACTAAATGCTGCTGTTGAAGCTGCTCGTGCGGGTGAACACGGACTTGGATTTGCTGTTGTTGCAGATGAAGTTAAAAGTTTAGCACAGAGATCTTCTGATGCTTCAACTGAAACAGCTGCTATTATTGAAGAGTCAATTGCTCAGACTAGAAAAGGTTCAGAGATTTCAAAAATGACATCTCAAGCATTTCAAGATATTTTAGAACGTATTTCTAAAACATCTAATCTAATCGGAGAAATTTCTATATCTGCTAAAGAGCAGAGTGAGGGAATGAACCAGATAGCTACAGCTATGGGTGAGATTGACCAAGTTACTCAGCAAAACGCTGCAACAAGTGAAGAAGCTGCTGCATCTGCTGAAGAGCTAAATGCACAAGCAGTATCAATGAAAGAGACTGTAAATGTAATTGCATTAATGGTTGGTGAGAGCACAACACAGACATCAGCATCTACTTCTTCATCTACAGTTAAAAATAGTAGAAAAGTAAAACGAGCACCTCAAAGAGCTAGAAATACTAAATCAGCACACAAAAGTACTGAAGATGTTTTTCCTCTTAATGAAGAGGATCTTAAGGAGTTCTAGATGACTATTGATGGAGATATTCTTGAAATTGATTTAGACATGGATATTAAGGATGTTCTTGAGTTGAAAAACTTTGTAGAGGACAGACTTGAGTACATAGAAGAAGTAGCTATAACAGGAGACTTAGAAGCCTTTGCATCTTCTTCACTTTTGCAACTTCTTCACAGCATAAAACTCTCAAAACCTTCAATTCAAATCAATGCAATAGAGCAGGATTTAAAACTTGAAGAATATGGAACACTTCATTGGATAAAAAATGACTAAAGAAGATATAAAAAATATTTTTATTGAAGAAGCTAGCGATATCATCGAAAAACTTGATATAGATATTATAAATTTTGAAGAGGACCCTGAAGATAAAGATCTCTTAAATGAACTTTTTCGTGGAGTTCACACTTTAAAAGGGAGTGCAAACTCTTTTGGATTTGGTAGACTTGGTAAGTTTGTACATCATTTCGAAGATGTTCTTGATCACTACAGAAATACAGATGACAGTGTAAATCATGGTGATATAGATTTGTTCTTAAGCTCAGTTGATATTATTAAAGATGTTATGTACAGAGAAATCGATGAAAATGACGGTGTACCTGAGAACTATGAAAAAGTTTTAGCAGGAATTCAAGCGATACTTGAGCATAAAGTTGGAGTAGGTAAAGAAGAAGAATTACCAGACTTAGCTGCTGAATTTGCAGAAATAGAAGAAGTAGAAGAAAATTTACCAGTGATTAAAAATGCAAGCTATAAAGAAGATGATTTAATTCGTATGAAGAGTCTTGTAAAAGATGCTCATGAACTTTACCACATCCAACTAACGCTTGATGATGATATTTACTTCCGTGGCTTTGATCATGCCAAAATATTTAAACTTCTAAGT
The DNA here is from genome assembly GCF_016744025.1 of Sulfurimonas sp. Lineage (GTDB taxonomy): Bacteria > Campylobacterota > Campylobacteria > Campylobacterales > Sulfurimonadaceae > Sulfurimonas. The sequence continues at coordinate 4,544 of NZ_JADGFC010000107.1, read as the reverse complement.
GATGAGGGTACTATACTCGAATCATGGTGGGATATGAAGGATGTTGTATCTCTTAAAGAATTTAATCCAGAAATAAACAATATTAAAAGTGTTGATCTGTTTTTATATAGCGATAAACCATCAGAAGATATAGAAGAAATTTTCGAATATGTTGATGAGAGTGAATTTACTTTTGTACATATCCCCAAAGACATAATACAAAAGCCAGAGCCTAAACCTTTAGCCGAAGAAGATATTAATTTTGGAAAAAGAGAAAAGGACGATAAATCAGGGAGAAGAGGACCAGACAGAAAAGATACAGGACGTCGTAAACATGATGCTCGATCATTCGTAAAGATTGATACAAATAAGCTTGATGAACTATTTGATTCTGTAGGTGAACTTGTAATTGCTCAAAACTATATAGCAGAGAGTGAAGATATTAAAAAGATCAAAAATGAGGGTGTAAACAAGACTATGAATATCCTCTCAAAGATAACACGCTTAATACAAAACCGTGTTATGGCTTTGAGAATGGTTGCAGTTAATGATACTTTCGAGAAGATGAAACGTGTGGCTAGGGATGCTTCAAATAAAGTAAATAAAGAGATTTCTCTTGAAATAGAAGGAGCAGAAACCGAAGTTGATAAAACAATGGTAGATGCACTCTCTGATCCATTGATTCATATTATGAGAAATGCTATTGATCACGGAATGGAAGACTCTGCTAAAGATAGACTAGCACAAGGTAAAACTGCTATCGGTGTTATAAAACTAAAAGCCTTCCACCGAGGTGGTAATATTGCCATAGAAGTATCAGATGATGGACGTGGAATAAACAGAGATAAAGTGTTTGCCAAAGCTGTAGAGCGAAGAATAGTAAGCGAAGACGCAGAAATGAGTGATGCTCAAGTATTTGCTCTAATCATGCAAGCTGGTTTTTCAACTGCAGATGTAGTTAGTGATATATCAGGAAGAGGTGTAGGTCTTGATGTAGTAAGATCTTCTATAGAAAAACTTCATGGTCGCGTTGAAATCGCTTCAGAAGTTGGCAAAGGTTCAACATTTACTATACTACTTCCACTAACCTTAGCAATAATAGATGGGATGCTGGTAAAGAGTGCTAACGATACTTTTATTATCCCTACTCTTTCTGTTTTAGAGTCATTTAAACCAGCTAAAGAGATTATTCACTCAATTAAACATCAGGGGGAGTTTGTTGATTTAAGAGGTGAGATGATTCTTATAGTAAGACTAAATCATGTTCTTGAAATAAGTGAAGACAAACCAGAAATATCTGAATCTACATTAATGTGTGTAGAGAGTGAAAAAGGCAAATATGCCATCTTAGTTGATGACCTTATAGGAAGACAACAAGTTGTTATCAAAACACTTGGAGCAACTCTTTCAAGAATAAAAGAACTCTCAGGCAGTGCTATTATGGGTAACGGTGAAATCGCTTTAATTTTAGATGTAGAAGAGCTCTTGGGGCAAGGTAATAAAGGAGAATAAGTGAATAGTTTCAATAAAGTTCAATCCTTAAAAGAGATAGCTAAAAACTTAAAAATACTTTATGTAGAAGATGATGATGATCTTCGAGATAGAACAAAAAAGTTTTTTTTAAAAATCTTTAATCATGTTGATATAGCTGTAAATGGAAAAGAAGGTTTAGAACTTTATATAGAAAACTATTTACAAACAAATACATACTACGATATTGTAATAAGCGATATTTACATGCCTAAGATGGATGGTATTGTGATGAGTAAGGCAATATTAGAAATGCATAAAGAGCAAAAGATAGTAATCATGTCTGCAACTGAGGAAAGAAAATACTTAGTTGAAATTATTCACCTTGGCATAGAGAGTTTTATTCAAAAACCTTTTGACTCCAAACAAATGGTTGATCCTCTTTATAAAGTGTGTATGAGTTTCCAATTTTCAGACTTACAGTATTTTAAGGCACTAACTCAAGCTTCTATTGTTTCTAAAACAAATACTAATGGTGTTATTACCTATGTTAATAATAATTTTTGCAATATTACAGGTTACACTAGAGAAGAGATGATAGGTAATACTCACCGTATATTTAAACATCCTGATAATTCTCCTTTAATTTATGCAGATTTGTGGCAAACAATAACATTAGGAAAGGTATGGAGAGACCGCATGATAAATCTTAACAAAGATGGCTCAGGCTTTTATGCAGAAACTACTATCATTCCTCTTATAGGAAAAGATGGAAACATAAAAGAGTATATGGCCATTCGTAACGATATTACTGACATGCTCAAACTTAAACGTGAGGTTGAAGCAAAGAAAATATTTTTACAAAGAGAAGAACAGCTAAAAGAGGCTAAAAAATCTTTTTTACTTGTTTTTACTCATGAGCTTAAAACACCACTAAATGCAATAATAAACTTTAGTAAATATATTAAAAAGCAGATGAAAAACCATCAAATAATAAATCATGAAAAAATTTCAACTCTTTTAGATTCTGTTTTAAATAATGCAACTGACATGCTTGAAAACATAACTCAAATTCTAGAAGTATCTAAATTAAATACTGGAAAATTAACTTATTCATACGCACTCTTTAATGCAAATGAACTTATTAACCACACAATCAAAAAATTTGATTCTCTCATAGATGCTAATAATATTAATTTATCATTTGAGACTCAAGAAGAAGCTTTTATATATAGTGATGAAAACCGTGTAAAGCAAATAGTCTCTAATGTTCTTTCAAATGCTATCAAATATGGAAAAGATGAGATAAATATTATGATAACAAATAATAGCAACGTTACTGAGATATCCATAGAAGACAATGGCTTAGGTATAAAAAATAAAGAAGAAATTTTCACTCTATACGCACAAGAAGAAGATGCCTTATTATCTAGACAATCCAAAGGAACAGGTATTGGTCTTTACTTTGTAAATCTTCTTTGTAGAGATTTAAAAATAGACTACAAAGTCGAAGATGCAAAACAGAGTTCTGGAACCAAATTTACACTTATATTTAAAAATAACAGAGAAGGGTAATTTATGAAAATATTAATTGTCGATGACATCACAGATAACAGAACAACTATAGAACTTTTATTAGAAGAATTTGATGACATGCAAACATCACAAGCGAATAGCGGACAAGAAGCTATTGATATTTGTAAGAATGAGCATTTTGATATTATCTTTATGGATATTATGATGCCAAATATTGATGGGATTACTGCAACAAAGGTAATTAAATCATTTGATTCAAAAGTAATGATTTTAGCTATAAGCGCACTAGATGATGAAGAGTCTAAAAATAAGATGCTAGAGAGTGGTGCAGAAGACTATATGACTAAGCCAATTGAGGATGAGCTTTTTTATCAACGTGTTAAAAACTATATTCAAATTGTACAAGCACGTAAAATTAAACTATCTAATTTAGATGCAGTCAATGAATTTACGCAAGAGGTATATTCAAGGTCATTAAAATTCAACATTACATCAATGCAATCTCTTTCCCAATTTTGGGACTACTATTTAAATGAAGCTTCTTACTCTATAGAAAACTTAGAAGAGTGCATCAGAATGATTTATGCCTATGGTCAACTCTCTTTAAAAAAAGAAGTTAATTTTTCCATAGTTTCTGAGGAAAATGAAGATAATCTTTTCTTGACACTCTCTCCACTAAATATAATCAATGAATTAGTTATACAACGCACTCTTTTAAAAAATTATTCTAATGCAATTTTTATTTTAAATAATCAAAATCTATCATTTCGACTTCCAAAAGGGAAAATAGTAGAAGATTCAAATTTAGATAAGCGTGAAATTACAAGCTATGAACAGGACATTCTATCAAAAACTCACTTTGATAAAATGACAGCTATACAGTATGTTGATAATACGGCTATATCTCTTATGGACAAAATTGAAGAGCTTGAAAGTATTGAAGATATAATCCAATCAGCTGCAATTTCTTTTGAATCTGAAGCTACACAAGAATCATTAATTAAGATGACAGAAGGACTTGACACTTATGTTGATGTAATTGATCAACTTATGTCATTTGAACACTTTGCATTTGGGCTAAATACTTTAAATGAATACTTAAAAATATTAGACTTAGAATCGGTAGAAGAAAAGGACCATAGAAAGTTTTCTACACTGTTTATGCACTTAATAGATGATATAGCACAATGGAGAAATATTATATTTATCCTAAAAGATGCCAATGATGTTCATTATTTGGATTCATCACTTTTAAGTTCATGTTTACAACTTCAGTCTATTTTTGATAAGAAAGAAGTAGTACAAGATGATGAGGATGATTTTGAACTATTTTAAAAAGATAAATATATACAATATTCCAGTATACAGCATATTAATAATTATTTTAATAAATATTGTATTTCTTTATAACGTAAATAACAAAGTAAATGAGACAAAAAAATATATCTTATTAGAGGAGTATGTAGATAGTTTTAAAAGCGAATTATTTATTACTCAAGTAATACTTATTGATATAATTCATGATAAAAAAAATACTATACAATGGAACAATGCTAATA
>NZ_JADGFC010000004.1 GCF_016744025.1 Sulfurimonas sp. | reverse complement strand
TTCTTTGTTTTTGGTCGAATAAGATTAGCAGATTATCGATTAATCCTATCTTTCAACTTACTTTCAAAAAATTGCACTTGATTTTAGAATTGGCGTATTAAAAAGAAAATTCAGGGTTCTAATGAATAAAAAAATTTTAACACAAGTAAATAAGTCTTTCAAAAATGATGGGATACACGATACATTTTTGAATGATATAAAAGTATATAAAACTTCAAAATATGATCCGCTTAGCCCTTTTATTTATGATGTATGCCTTATTTTAGTTCTACAAGGTAAGAAAATTGCTCATTTATCGGAAAACACTTTGGTATATGATTCAAAAAATTATTTGGTTGTTCCTACAACTTTGCCATTAGAATGTGAAACTTACGCTTCACGAGATGAACCTTTTATTGGATTAATTATTTCAATAGATAAAAAAGTTATGTATGAAATAATAGACAGTCTTTCAATGAAAAATACTACAGAATCAAAAAAAAATTCCTTAGGAGTATTTTCAGATAGTGTGAATAATAATATTGAAGAACTTACATTAAGATTATTAAAGATGCTAGAATCAAAAGAAGAGTCTAAAATCTTAGGAACTTCTATTTTAAGAGAGTTGTTTTATAGAATAGCAGTCGGAGAAAACTCAGATTTTTTACATAAAATGTTTTTGCATTCCAATAACGAAGCAAAAATAGCAAGAGCTTTAAAAATTATTCATACTGAGTGCGAAACAAACTTAGATATTCCTAATTTGGCAAGACAAGAAGATATGAGTGTGTCTTCTTTTCATACGCATTTTAAAAATATAACTTCTCATACTCCTTTACAATACATAAAAAAAATTAGATTGAGCAAAGCTAAAGATTTAATAGCCAAACATCATTATCAAGTAGTAGATGCAGCAGATGAAATGGGTTATGATAGTGCTTCACAGTTTAGTAGAGATTTTAAAAATTATTTTGGATACTCTCCAAAAGAAGTTAAACCTTCTCTCAAAGAGTACCATGCTCTTAAGCACTCATAGAACTAGTTATTGTTTAAATTGTGGATTTTTAGCGAAAAAATCTTCTACTTTCTCAGTACGTGAATAAATTTTACCAGTTCTTCTCATAAATGAGTTGATGATGTGGTAACCATGGTTTAGTGCAGTTGCAATTGAACCACCTGAGTTAAAAGCAATATCTCCTGCTACGTACATACATGAAACATTTGTTCTATAGTGCTCATCATGTATAGGAGTATTGTTTTCATCAACTTCGATTCCACATTTTTTTAGAAAATCTACAGGAGTTGTTCCTCCAATAGCATAAATAATTCTGTCATATATAGTATGGTAACCATCGTTGAAATTTACTTTTATTCTTCCTGAGCAATTTTCAAGACTTTGTATATCTGTGTTCATACGAAGACGTAATTTCTCTTGACCGTTATAAACCTTTAAAATCTCTTCATTTTCAGGGTTTAAACGGCTAAACTCTTCTTTTCTATATACAAGTGTTATCTCATTGTCTTCATCTGCTAGCTCGTAAGCATACTCAGATGCTGAGTTTCCTCCTCCAACAACAAGAATTTTTTCTCCTGATGAACATTTATCAAGATTATAGTTTATATATTCTTTTAATGAGGGTGGAACTTTGTACGAAGGTTTATTTGGTTTACCCATCTTTCCTATCGTTATTACAACACCTCTTGCTACAAAACTTTGAGTTGATGTAGTAATTAAAAATCTATCTTCTTCTTCATTTTTAACTACACTCTCAACCTCTGAGTTAAAAGCAGTATCAATTTTTTCTTCATCTAAAAGACGATCAAAAAAGTCTAGAGTTGACTCTTTAGTTCCATCCATAAAAGGGATGTTTCCCTCTATCTCTATATTTTGACCTTTCCAGTCCTTATCTACTCTTTTATTATCTTTATAAAATTTTCTAATAGTACTTGAGTGATTGTCTGCTTTGTCAATAAGTAAAATCTTTTCTAAGCCGTGAACTGAAGCTTCAATAGCTGTTCCAATTCCACCAGGACCTCCACCAATAATAACTAGATCATAAATTGTTGTCATATCAACTCTCTTATAAATTTCCCCTAATTAAACCCTAATTATGCAAAAGAAAGTATAAAAAGTCATGTATTTATAGTTCACTACCCCATTTTAATGCGTCTATCCCGTATTTTTCCCTCAATATCTGTGTTTTATCCGTTAAGTTTTTCATCTTTTGCTCATCATTAAAACCAATAAGGGAGAGCTCTTTTTTAGAGTCTCTTGTAAAGCTAGAACAGTTTATACTCAGCCGAATTACATGAAGTCTTCTTTGATTGTCTGCTTCGTTAAAAAGGTTAAGACAAAGTGAGTCAAATTTTTTTTCTGTAAAAATCTCAGCAAGAGATAAATTTTTATGAGAACTTTGATTCATTTCATAAGAGATGCTAAGACTGAAAACAGTTGGAATAACCTTTAATTTTAAAATGGCAAAACTCAAGTGTCTAGTTAAAACATGTACTCTTCGTCTAAGTTCAGCTCTCTCATGAAGAGGATCAAATGTTCTTGAGATACCGATTGACTTTCTTCTGTGCGTTGTCTCTATGGGTGCATCTGTGAGACCACTTACTCTTTTGTATAACTCTTTTGCATAAGGACTCCAAGACTCAACTGTTCCACGTCTCTTTTTTAAATCACCAAGAGTGTGTATTTGCGCAGATAAAAATCTACTTTTCATGCTTTTACCAATACCGGCAAACTCACCTACGGGAATATGCTCTATAAACTCATCTAGTTGGTGTGGATATATAGTCTTGCATCCAAATGGTTTAGCAGATGTTGTAGCTAGTTTAGCAATGTAGCGAGTCTTTGCTGCTCCAATTGATACAGGAAGTTTTATAACTCTTTTTATCTCGTGTCTGAGATTGTCTATGAACTGTTCAATCTCATCATCTTCTACCCAACCTGACAAGTCACCATAAAACTCATCTATACTTGCTTGTTCTATAAGTGGAATTTTTGATTGTAAAAATTCATGAAGTTCATGAGAAAGTTTTTGATAAAGTGACATATTTGGCGCTTTTATGATTAAGTTTGGACAAAGTCCAAGGGCTTCTTTTATACTCATAGCAGTTTTAACACCAAAAGCTCTAGCTTCGTATGAAGAGGTTGTTAAGATTCCTCTAACTCTTCCATCTGCATCTTTAAAGGCATCTAGGTCATCATCCTTATCTTCATAAGCCTTGTAAAAAGTAGGTACGAAAGAACCTGAGTTTTCAAAACTTACAGTCTGTTGCTTGGCATCTTGGTTAAAAATCTTTGTATCACTTCTTCCGCCAATTGCAACAGGCTTTTGTTTAAGTGAAGAATCTTTTATACGAGCAGCACTTACAAAAAAGCAGTCTATATCAATATGTATTTTCATAATTTTATCTTAACAAATTATAGTAGTTAATTTTTGATATATGACAAATTGTCAAACTATGGATATAATTCGTATAAATAATAATTAATATAAGGAATATTTAAATGGCAAGAGTTCCAGAAGATATCGGCTGTGTAAATGAGAAGTGTATAGCTAAAGATGAGTGTAAAAGACAGACTATAGTAAAAAATGGTACTTCTCGTGAGATTCATGAGTTGAATGGCTCAGAAGTTAAAAAATGTGGTAAATTTCTTCAAAACTAAATGAAATATTTACTCATTGCATTTGCTCTTTTATTTACTGCTTGTAGTATAAAAAACTATGAAATAACTCAAACAAAAATTATCATAATTAAGTCACCAAAAATCAAGTTTGGAGATGTCGCTTACTTAAGAAACTCTCAAAAATCTATAGAACTTGAACTCTTTACTGCAGGTAAATCAATAGAAAAAATAAGTATAAACCATCTTATATGCACAAGTGCAGGTTGTATGACAAAAAGTGCTTTTAACCAAGAATTCCTAAATGCTTCTTATCCATCAGACATACTGCAAAATATACTTTTAGGCACTCCTATATATGATGAAAAAAATAGAGTCTATACAAAAGATGGTTTTGAGCAAAAGATAGAAGATAAAGATGTAAATATAAGGTATAGAGTAAGTTCAAATCTAATATATTTTAAAGATACAAAAAATAAAATAATATTTAAAATCAAGGATACAAACTAATGAACAAAAAACAAAGTAATAAATTTGTAGGAGCACACTGTTCAGCAAGCGGTGGAGTTTTTAATGCTGTAACAAATGCACAAAAAATTGGGGCAAAAGCTTTTGCACTATTTACAAAAAACCAAAGACAATGGGTTGCAAAAGATTTAGATGCAGACACAATTGATAAGTTCAAACGTGCACTTGATGATAGTGGGATACTGCCAAAACATGTTTTGCCTCATGATTCTTATCTTATTAATCTTGGACATCCTGAGACTGAAAAGTTAGAAAAATCTAGAGAAGCATTTATTGATGAACTTAATAGATGTAATCAACTTGGACTAGATAGACTAAATTTTCACCCAGGAAGTCATCTAAAGCTTATTAGTGAAGATGAGAGCTTAGCGATAGTTTCTGAGTCTATTAATATTGCTTTAGATAAGACTAGTGTAGTCAAAGCTGTTATAGAAAACACAGCAGGACAAGGAACAAACCTAGGATATACATTTGAGCAATTAGCACAAATTATAGATAAGGTAGAAGACAAAAGTAGAGTTGGTATCTGTATAGATACTTGCCATATGTTTGTCTCTGGTTATGACATAAGAACAAGACAAACTTACGATAAAACATGGGATGATTTTGCAAATATTGTAGGCTTTAAATATCTTATGGGAATGCATATAAACGACTCTAAACCACCATTAGGTTCAAAAAAAGATAGACACCATTCTCTTGGAAAAGGGGAGATTGGTTTAGATGCGTTTGGATTTATTATGAATGATGAAAGGATGAATGATATTCCGTTAATTCTTGAGACTATAGATGATACTATTTGGAAAGATGAGATAGAACTTCTCTATTCTTTGGAGTCTTAAGGAAACATTATGTAACATGGTGTCGAAATAAAAAAGGGAAATAACATATGAAGAAAATTGTTTTACTATCTTTCGTAGCTAGTTCTATATTAATGGCGGGGGGATATAAAATCCCAGAGACTTCAACGAATGCTGTAGCATTAAGTGCTGCAAATGTTGCACATAATAAAAGTGCAGATGCGGCTTACTATAACCCTGCGAATATGGTGTTTATGGAAGATTCAAACTATGTAGAAGTTGATGCAACATATATTGGGCTAGATGCTATTGAGTATAAGAGTGCTTCTTCAGATATAGAATCGGAATCTGAAACATTTATAATTCCTTCTATCCATTATGTATCAGGAAAAGCAGGCGAAACAAGAATAGGTCTTAGTATCTGTGTTCCAGGTGGTTTAACTAAACGCACCTGCATCAACTAGTGCAACTGAGTTTACACTTTCTGTTATAGAGATAAATCCAAGTGTTGCTATCCCTGTTAACGACAAACTTTCACTTGCATTTGGTTTTAGAATAGTAAAATCAGAGGGTGTTGTAGAAACTGCTTATTACAAGATGACAGGTGATTCTATTGATTATGGTTATAATCTTGCTCTTTCATATAAAGCAACAACAGATTTAGAAATGGCTATGACTTACCGTTCACAAATAAACCTTACAGAAGAAGGAACATCAGAACTTACTGCTGGTGGAACATATGATGTTAGTTTAACTGTACCTCTTCCGGCAGTAGCTTCTTTTGCCGTAGCATATACTCTTCCTGCAAAAACAACAGTTGAGTTTGTTTATGAGAGAACAATGTGGTCAGCTTATAAAGCAATAGATTTTGAATATTCAAATTCTACTGTAGAATCAGCTTATGGAAATCCAGTAGAGAAAAATTGGAATGATACAAATACATTCCGTTTAGGTCTTACTAAAGAGTTAGATACTATGACTTTAATGGCTGGTATAGTTTATGATGAATCTCCAGTTCCTGATGATACTATAGCTTATGAACTTCCTGATTCAAATTCTCTAGGATTATCTATTGGTGGCCGTTACAACATCAATAAGCAAGTTGATCTTGGTTTAGCAGCTCTATACTCTATGAGAGAGAGCAGAGATAGTGCCGATGGTACAGGTGAATTCTCAGGTGGTAATGTACTTATGGTTTCTGCTGGTGTAGGTTACAAATTTTAAGGAAAAAATTGAAAATATTAGTTGATTTTTTACAAAACAAAAACATAGAAGAGTCTCAAATTTTTACACAACTTAAGTGTAGTGTAAACGAGGCTTTAATACTTCAAAATCTAGCAAAAAAGTATATGCAAGGTCAAGATGATGTCTTGGTCTTAGAACTTTTGGGTGAACTGTATGATGATGCTGAATTTGAGCATCTCTCCCATCTTCAAGAAGTTAAAATACTTCTTGAACTCGGATGGTTACATCAGCAAAGTTTTACTCCTGTTAAAATATCTGAGGTTACTCCACTAGAGCTTTTAAATACTGCTGTAGGGCTTACTCCATCTTTTTTAAAACTATTACAAGATGGTGCTTCTGAAGTAGAACTACCAGATATAAAACCATACACTGACCATTTAGAATATCTCCAAGATCAGTTTTTTAGAATAGAGCTTTATCAAAAGATGAGTACTATCCGTCAAAATGTTCATGAACACTCTCTTGGCATTGATAGAGTTCAGCATAAACTAAAACTCTTAGAACAAAGAATTGCTCTAAGAGTTGAGCAGACTGCGGAAAAACTTGTTTTAGATAAATTTTTTAAACAAAAAAAGTTTGAGATTAAAGAAGAAGTTATCTTTTTGGCGCTTTTACGTGAAGAATATAGTGCAACAGACGCATCTTTAAGAGAGATGAATACTCTAATAGACTTAATCTCTTTAGATGAATATGACCGTATTAAAAATCGTTCACTTTTAGAAGATGGCTCTAACCTTCTTAATCAAGGGATAATTGACTATGAAGAGATGCTAAATCCATTTGGTGGCATCTCTAGAGCATTTTACATTGTAGATGAAATACTTCAAAGTATTATTCATCCGCAAAAAAATAAAAAAGTTCGCCGCTTAAAACTAAATGCACTTATACAAGAGCAAGATATTTTTGAACTTATAGAACCTGAGACTTCTTTAGAAGATGTGGTTCTTGCAAAAGAGACTAAAATAACTCTGGAAAATTTGATGCGTCAAGTAGATAAAGAAGTTATAGGTCGTTTGGTAGAGTGGGGAGTAAAAGACAAAAAGAGTGGTATAGATGCAAGGATAATCTTTTATGGACATGCAGGAACAGGTAAGACAATGACAGCTTACTCACTTGCAAAGTCACTAAAGAGGCAGGTACTTGCATTTGACTGTTCTAAAATCCTTTCTATGTATGTTGGAGAGAGTGAAAAAAATGTTCGTAAAATCTTTGATACTTTTTATGATCTTTGTGAAAAAACAAAATCTGAGCCGATACTATTACTCAATGAAGCTGATCAATTCTTAGGTGCACGTTCAAGTGGAGTTAATAGCGGTTCTGATCAAATGCATAATCAGATGCAAAATATCTTTTTAGAACAGATAGAAAACTTCAAAGGTATGCTTATAGCTACGACTAATCTTCTTGAGAACATTGATAAAGCTTTTTCAAGACGTTTTAACTACAAGATAGAGTTTAAAAAACCAGATGAAGCACAAAGAGCTCAGCTTTGGAAAATGATGCTTCCTCTAAATGCTCCATATGAAGAAAACTTTGATCTTAAAGAGTTAGCTACATATTCACTAACTGGTGGGCAAATCAACTTAATCGTAAAAAATACAGCATATAAAGTAGCTGTAATAGAAAAGCCAATCTTTAAAGTAGATGATTTCATAAGTGAGATAAAAAGAGAAAAAGATGCAAACTTCGATAGCGAAAAATCTATGGGATTTTTAAATAAATAACTCTACAATAACGTAGAGTTATTTCCCACTCTTATAATAATTCATATACAAACTAATTTAAATATTAAGTAAAATTTTAGTTTTTTTCAATCCCAATAAATCAATATGTTACAATTTCGGACATGTGTTACTAAGTGCAAAAATAACGTTACTTTTGGTAATGATTTAAAATTCTTCTCTTTATAGTTTCTTATATTTAATACTCTTTTTGATATAGTGCATTAACTATTTTTTCTAGGATAATGCTTGAAAAGAATGAAAAAATTATTTAAAGGTAGGTTATATGGAGCATATTAGCACTGCAAATCCGTATTTTGGGGTATTCGTACTGTTTGTTGTAACATTTGGTGCGTTCACAGCTACGACTATTCTCGCTCGTTTAGTGAGTCGCGCTTTAGCGGCAAAAGATAGCGAAAAGATTAAGCTCTCTATTTACGAATGTGGACCAGAGGTTACAAGACAACCAAATAGAATATCACCACAGTTTTATCTATTCGCGTTACTTTTTTTACTCTTTGATGTAGAGATTATTTTTATGTTTCCATGGGCAGTAGACTTTAAACTACTTGGCTGGTTTGGTTTCGCTGAGATGTTAATGTTTATATTATTATTAACTATTGGATTCGTATATGCATGGAAAAAAGGAGCCCTTGAATGGCACAACATAAAGTAAATTATACACAAAATGGTGGATTACCGATAGCACTTACTAGTGTTGATAAAATCGTTAACTGGGGTCGTTCAAACTCACTTTGGGCACTTACTTATGGTCTTGCTTGTTGTGGTATTGAGATGATGGCATCTGGTGCATCTAGATATGACTTTGACCGTTTTGGAACAATCTTTAGAGCATCTCCTCGTCAAGCAGATGTTATGATTGTTGCTGGAACACTTACTAAAAAGCATGCTGAATTTATCAAAAGACTTTATGATCAAATGACTGAACCTAGGTGGGTTATTTCAATGGGCTCATGTGCAAATACTGGTGGTATGTTTAACACATATGCAACAGTTCAAGGTGTTGATAGAATCATCCCTGTAGACTTATACTTACCAGGCTGTGCACCTCGTCCAGAGACACTTCAATATGGTGTTATGTTACTACAGAAAAAGATTCGTGCGAACCATGCATCTAAAGCGCAAAAAGCAAAAAGGTTAATGTAATGAGAGCATATACACCTAAAGACAATGTACAAGCTAAGCCTTATTACACTGACAGATTCTATAAGTCTCCTCAAGTTGCGAAATTTGCACCCCAGAGTGATGAAGTATTTAATGCTGATTTAGAAGCTATAAAAGCTAAATTTGATGTTTTAGATGCTTTTATTCAAGTTGAACAATTAGTAGTTTATATTAATGCTAAAGACAACTATGGCGTTTTAGAACTTCTTAAAGATGAACTAGAATACACTCAACTTTCAGAGATGAGTGCTATTGACTGGTTAGCTGATAGAGGTGGTTTTGAAGTTTTCTATCAGATGCTAAGTATGAACAAGCGTAAGCGTATTCGTATCAAACTATTTATAGAAGATGGACAAGCTGTTAACTCTGTTGAGAAACTTTTTCGTTCTGCAGATTGGTCTGAGAGAGAGATGTTTGATATGTTCGGTATCGAAGCTAATGGACATCCATTTATGAAAAGAATCCTTATGCCTTATGACTGGCAAGGAAATCCTCTTCTTAAAACTTACCCACTTCAAGGTGATGAGTTTGCTGCTTTGTATGAAGTAGATAAGATCTATGGAAAAGAAGCTAGAGAAGAGATTGGACCAGAAATTCGTGATACTGCAAGAGTTGACCGTTATGATTCTGATAGATTTTCTCGTTTAGGACATGAAGTACCTAAGGGAACAGAGATTACAGGAAACGAGCCAGCAAATGAACAATCTTACCAAGAAGACGGTGGTGTGTTCTTAATTAAGAAATTTGATAAAGAGTCATCAGTAATTATTGATGACCCTCAAAGATAGGTAGAAATATGGCACAAATAAAAAATAGATTAACACCGTTTTTTGAAAATATCACTTTTGATAGAGATGACAATGAACTTATATTAAACTTCGGTCCTCAGCATCCATCTTCACACGGACAGTTACGTTTAATGCTTCACCTTCAACAAGAGCAGATTGTAAAAGCTCATCCGGATATTGGTTATTTACATCGTGGTATGGAAAAGATGGCTGAAAACATGATTTACAATGAGTTCATGCCTACTACTGACCGTATGGATTATATTGCTTCATCTTCAAATAACTATGGCTTTGCTTTATCAGTTGAAAAACTTATCGGTTTAGAAGTTCCACGTCGTGCGAAAGTTATTCGTATGATGCTTTTAGAGATTAACCGTTTAATGAGTCATCTTTTCTGGTTAGCTACTACAGCTCTAGATATTGGTGCAATGACAGTTTTCTTATATGCATTTCGTGAGAGAGAATACTTGATGGATATCATCGAGGGTTATTGTGGAGCTAGACTTACACATGCTGCTATTCGTATCGGTGGTGTGCCACTAGATATCCAAGATAGTTTTATATCTCAGTTAAAAGATTTCTTAGATAAGTTACCTGCTAACATTAAAGATTATGAAGATCTTCTAGACACTAACCGTATCTGGTTAATGAGAATGGAAGAAGTTGGAATTGTATCAAAAGAAATGGCTCTTTCATGGGGTTGTACTGGTCCTATGCTTCGTGCATCTGGAGTACAGTGGGATATTCGTAAAGAAGAACCTTATGAGTTATATGACGAAGTAGAATTTAATGTTCCTTGGTCTGATAAGGGTGATAATTTTGCTCGTTACCGTCTTTATATGCAAGAGATGAGAGAATCAGCAAAGATTCTTTATCAAACAATTGATATGTACCAAGAGTGTGTTAAAAATGGAGATACAAAGCTGATGGCTCATGCTCCTAAATATGTGTCAGCTCCAAAGCTTGATATCATGACTCAAAACTACTCATTGATGCAACACTTTGTTTTAGTAACACAAGGTATGAGACCTCCTGTTGGAGAAGTATATGTAGCAACTGAGTCACCAAAAGGTGAGTTAGGTTTTTTCATTAACTCTCAAGGAGGACCATATCCATATAGACTGAAGCTTCGTACTCCATCTTTTTGGCATACAGGTATTTTAACTGACTTACTTCCTGGACATTACATTCCAGATGTTGTTTCAATTATAGGAACAACAAATATAGTTTTTGGGGAGGTAGACCGCTAATGAAAAGATATGATTTAAGACATTTAAAAACTGAGTTCGAACCTAGAATGAAAGAGCTTTTAGCAACTCACAGTGCAGGCGAAGTAGCAATTTTTTTATTTGAAATTGGTGATTTTACTCCTATACAAAAATCTGCAGATTTAGTAAAAGAGTGTGGATATGAGTTGATGAACTCTTTAAAGTTTAACGAAGTCGATTGGACTATCGTGGCAAAAAAAGCTTAGGAATCGATTTTGAGTAAAGTATATTTTTCTACTTGGAATGGGGAACTGGTAAACAATGTCAGTAAACCTCAAGAAGAGTGGGAAGAATCAGCTTATAATTTACCAGCAACTTATGATGACCATCGTGATTCAAAGGCCTTTATAGGTTGGGATGGTGTTTCTCTCTTCCATGAAGATGTTGATGTGATTCGCTTAGCAATGGAATATGCTGCGCAGTATCAAGTATATTCTGAAGCTTGTGGAAGATGTGCACCTGGAAGATGGGGTGGACAGATTTTATATGACCAATTAGATAAGATAGCTCGAGGGGAAGGTTCTATAGCTGATATGAATCATTTGAGAGAAATTGGTGCTAGTATGCAAATTACTTCAAAATGTGAGATTGGTAAAACAGTGCCAAATCCTATTCTTGATTTAATGACTCATTTTGAAGATGAGTTTATGGATTGTATAAACAATCAAAAGCCATCAAAACACTATAAAGATGAAATTGGATATATTGCAAAAATAACAGCACCTTGTACTGATATGTGTCCAGCACATGTAGATATACCAGCATATATTGAAGGTGTAAGAGATTTGAGATTTGATGATTCTTTGCAAGCTACTCGTCAAACAATGCCTCTTGCTCATGTTTGTGGTCGTGTTTGTCCACATCCTTGCGAAGATGCCTGTAGAAGAACAAATCTTGATGAACCTATTTCAATTATGGAACTAAAACGTCTTGGTGCAGATTATGAAACTGACCACAGTTTTGGTTTTACTCATCCAATGCAAAAGAAAGAAAGTAATGGTAAAAAAGTTGCAGTTATCGGTGCTGGCCCTGCTGGACTAACTACTGCTTACTACCTTGCAGCTGAGGGAACTCAAGTAGATGTTTATGAAGAGCTTCCTGTTTTAGGTGGTGAAGTTGCAGTTGGAGTTCCTGAGTACAGAATGCCTATTGATAAATACAACCAAGACATAGAATGCGTAAAAGATATGGGCGTTAATTTTATAACTAATGCTCGTATTAATGCCGATGATATGAGAAGATTTGAAACAGAGTATGACTCAACTATGCTTGCAACAGGTACTCGTATTTCTAAGAAAATTCGCTGTAATAACGAGAGACCAGAAGTTGAAGGTTACTGGTCTGCAATTGAGATGCTAGACCAAATTAATCTTTGGGATAAGTATGAAATTGGTAAAGCCGTTGATTTAACTGATAAGACAGTTGTTTGTGTTGGTGGCGGATTTACATCTATGGATGTTGTTCGCTGTGCAATTAGAGCAAACGCTAAAAAAGTTTACATGGTTTATCGTCGTGATGAAAAGACTATAATTAGAAATACGACTTATGATGAGTATCATGAAGCGGTAGAAGAGGGCGTTGAATTTCTTTTTTACTCAGCTGTTAATAGTATGAGTGATGAAAATGATGTTTTAAAATCTCTTTTAATTGATAAGTTTGAATTAGTTCCAGACCCTGATGGTGGTCGAGCACAATTAAATAAAATTGAGGGTGAGTCTTATACTATAGAGACAGATTTCCTAATTCCAGCAGTTTCTCAGTCTGCTGATCTTGAGCTAATCCCAAAAGAATGGGATATGCAAATGACATCTTGGGGAACTATCAAGACAAATGGTAAAGACTATATGACATCTCGCAGAGGAGTTTTTGCATCTGGAGATTGTGAATATGGTCCAATGACAATTGTCAATGCAGTTGGTCAAGCTAAACGTGCTGCATCTGTAATGTCTAGATATATGCAAAATGCAGAGATATCTCTAAGTGATGATGAAATAATGGAAGATCACTTACGTAATTTAAAAGTTTATGATAAAAAAGAAAAAGTTAAAGGTTGGCTTCCAGGTTTGCCAAGACAAGAGAGTGAAAAACTAAGTGTTGATGTTCGTAAAGATAATGACAAAGAAGTCAACTTAGGTTTTACACAAGAAGAAGCAATGAATGAAGCTGACCGCTGTATGCGTTGTTACTATATTGCAATGGTAACGGTGTAGGAAGGAATATGAGTAATTTGATTAATTTTAAAATTGATGGTATTTCAGTAGAAGCACAAAAAGGTGAGACTATTTTAAATGTAGCTCGCAAAAATGACATCTACATTCCTACAATGTGTTACATTTCAAAGACTACACCGTGTGCATCTTGTCGTATGTGTGTGGTTGAAGCTAAGGGAGTTGATGGTTTTGTACTTTCATGTAACACTACTCCAACTCAAGGCATAGAGATTACAACGAACTCTAGTGAGTTAAATACTCAGAGAATAAATATAATGAAGCTTTATGATGTAAATCACCCTTTAGAATGCGGGGTTTGTGATAAATCAGGTGAATGTGATTTACAAAATAAGACTTTGGAATTTAATATAGAGAGACAAAACTTTTCAACTCGTGATTTATCTCGTGAGATTAAAGATTGGGGTTTGATAAGTTTTGACCCAGCTCTATGTATACTATGTGAAAAATGTGTTCACATCTGTAACGAAGTAATCGGAGACGATGCTATTGAGGTAATATTTGGCGGATATGCTTCAACAATCATTCCAAAAAATTCAGATGTTTTAGATTGTACTTTCTGTGGAGAATGTATAGCGGTTTGTCCGGTTGGAGCTCTAGTAAGTTCTAACTTTAAATATAGCGCAAATGTTTGGGAACTTAATCGTATACCAGCAACTTGTGCACACTGTTCTGCAGGTTGTCCTCTAGAATATGAGAGCAAAAATTCAGGAATAAACGGAGATGATTCTATCTATAGAGTAAAAAATAATTTTGAGTACACATCCCTATGTGGTGCAGGTCGTTTTGGCTTTGATTTTGATAATAAAGATGCTGGTGATGAAACATCATTTAATAAAGCTATCCAAGCTTTAAAAGAAGCTAAAGCTATTCGTTTTTCATCTATGATAACTAATGAGGAAGCTCATATATTACAACTTTTAAAAGAGAAGTTAAATATTAAGCTTTTTAACGAAGATGCAAGAAAGTTTCAAGAGTTTATGAGAGCTTATAGCACTATTAGCGGAAAGCTTCATCATAGTGGTTCTTTAGATGCAATCAAGCAATCAGATGCAGCGATTGTCATTGGAAGTAGAATATCTACTGATAATCCAGCAGTTAGATATGCACTAACAACTGCATCTAAACATAATGGAGCAAAAATAGTTTATGCTCACCCTATGGAAGATCTTTTAATGCAAAACACTGTTACTCAGTTTATGAAGTACGAAGTTGGAACAGAAGAGGGTGTTATAGCACTTCTTGCTAATGCAATTTTGCAAAAAGCTGACTTGTCTGATAGTGAAAGAGCATTCTTTGATGATTTAGATTTAGGTTATCTTGATGCTGAGAGTAACATTGGTGATGAAGAGATAGATGAAATGATGGAATCTTTCTCAAGAACAAAAAACCGTGTGTTAATAATTGGAAATGATTTAATGGCTCATTCTCGCTCAAGCAATATTGCAAAACTTGCTGCTTTGATAGAGAAATATAGTGACTTTTCTTTAGTAGTTGTTCCAAAAGAAGTTAATACTCTTGGTTCATCTTTGATTTGTGATTTGGATAAAGATGAAGATATAAGTGATGTTGTCGGTTATAACGCAAAGGGTGACTTTATAATATCTTTTTTATCTCTTGCAAATCTGGCAGTTGCATCTTTAAATCAGCAAGAAGGTACTTTTGTAAATATAGATAATAGAGTCCTTCCAACTAATGTTGCAGTTAAGTTTGATGGTTACACATTAAATGATGTAGCATCTACTCTTGGTATAAGTGCAACAAATACAGTTGCTTATACAAAAGAGTTAAAGAAAAGTTCTGGATTCAAAGAAGTAGAGTTTGATGATTTAGAAAACTTCTTATCTGCAAATGGTGATGATGTAAGAGGTTACCTTCTTGATGAAGTGTCATGTAAAGCCGATGGAGAACTTGAAGAGCTAGATGATTTACCTGAGTTTAATGGTACAATTATCTACAATGTGAATCCAGTGTTACAATTTAATGCTCAAACAAATCAAGCAGAGCAACTAGAAAGTGACACAACTCTTAGAGGTTCAGCTCAATTTGCAGCTGCTGCTAGAATTTCAGACGGAGATAGAGTTGAGATTAATTTCGGAGCTAAGGCTTTAATAAGAGAATTTAAATTAGATAGTGAGTTAAAGGGTACGATAGCACTTAATCCTACATTTGATGACGTGATTGACGCTGGTAGATATAGATTTGAAAAATCCAAAATAAAAAGAGTAGTAGAATGAGTAAGATTACTATAAATATTGATGGTAAAGAAGTCCAAACCCAAGAGGGAGAGTTTATCCTTAATGCCGCGCGTGCAAATGATATATTTATCCCAGCTATATGTTACTTAACAAGATGTAGCCCGACACTTGCTTGTCGTGTGTGTTTAGTTGAGGCTGATGGTAAACAGGTCTATTCTTGTAATGCAAAAAGCAAAGATGGTATGGTTATTACAACAAAGACTGAAAATATTGAAAAAGAGCGCCGTGCAATCATGGAAGTTTATGATGTAAATCATCCTCTTCAATGTGGTGTTTGTGATCAATCTGGTGAGTGTGAACTACAAAACTATACATTAGAGATGGGCGTAGATACACAAAGCTATTCAGTTAAAGATGTAGATAGAAGTTCTCATGACTGGGGACATATTCACTACAATTCAGGTTTATGTATAGTTTGTGAGAGATGTGTGACTACATGTAAAGATATGATTGGTGATAACTCTCTTAAGACTATCCCTCGTGGAGCAGATGCACTAGAAGCTGAGTTTAAAGAGACTATGCCAAAAGATGCATACGCAATGTGGAATAAACTTAACAAATCAGTAATTGGTTTAACTAATGGTACTGATACTCTTGATTGTACATCATGTGGAGAGTGTGCTTCTGTTTGTCCAGTTGGGGCCTTAGTTGATACTCACTTTATTTATAAATCTAATGCTTGGGAGCTTAGCCAAGTTCCTGCAACTTGTGGTCACTGTTCTGCTGGATGTCAAATTTCTTATGATGTTAAACAAACAAGTATCTCTGATCCAAGTGATAAAATCTATCGTGTTATGAATGAGTGGAATTATGTTTCACTTTGTGGAGCGGGTAGATATGGATTTGATTATGAGAACAAGGTTGAGTCTAAAGATGCAGTTGCCTTTGCATCTGCAATAGAGGCTTTCAAAAAAGCTGATACAATTGAATTTACTTCTACAATTACAAACGAAGAAGCTTATCTTCTTCAAACTTTAAAAGAAAAACATGGATTTAAACTTATCAATAATGAAGCTAAATCTTTTCAAACATTTTTAAAAGACTATAGTGAGATAAGTGGAACAACGCTTTATGGCAGTGACTTAAAAACTACTATGAACTCTAACTTTGTAATCTCTTTAGGAACAGCACTAAAAAGTGACAATCCAAATGCTAGATATTCATTAAATAACTCAATGACTGTAAACAAAGGGGCTGGTCTTTATTTCCACCCTTTACAAGATCCAATCATTGAAGGTCTTGGTAAAAGCATTATGAGTGTGAAACATGCACCACTTCAAGAAGAGGCAGCTCTTTACCTAATTTTAGATCTATTTGCAGATAAAGAAAAACTACCTGCAAAAGTTTCTGATTACTTAGCAACTTTTCACTCTGAGAAGACTATTACAGTTGAAGAGACTATTAAAGAAAAAGTAGTTGAAATCGTTAAAGAGATGAAAGTGAATGTTGAGACAGGCGAAGAGGAAGAAGTAGAAGTAGAAAAATCTAAAATGGTTCCTAAGAAAATTTCTAAAGAAGTTGTTGTAGATGATAATGCTCTTTTAAGCATCGTAGGTGCTGATGATAATTTCATGGAAACTTTAGAAAAGAACTTAAAGAAAAAAGATAGTTTTACTATGATGGTAGGACCTGATCTTTATAATCATCCAAATTCTAAAAATATTGCTAGACTAGTTGCTCTAGTTGAAAAATGTAGTGATATTGAGCTTACTATGATTCCAACACTTACTAACTCTTTGGGTGTAGCTCTTATTTGTGAACTTGATGAAGAAGCTGGAGAATATAGTGTAGGTTACAACACAAAAGGAGATTTTACTCTATCTGCTCTTGGTGATGGTGATCTAGATATGCCTGCAATCAATCAACAAGAAGGTACTCTAACTTCTGTAAATAAAAGAGTTAACCCTACTAATGCTGCATTAGAGTATAAAGGTTATGAGTTAAATGACATTGCTAATGAGCTTGGAATGGATGCTCAGAATGTAATTGATTATACAATTTCTCTTCCAACAAAAGTAGGATTTAAAGCCCAAGCATTTGATAACTTGCCAAACCATTATGAAAATGATGGCAGTGAAGTTAGAGGATATTTACTAGATAATGTAGAAGTTGAGATAAGTGTTAACCAAGATGTAGAAGCATTTAGTGAAGATAAATTAGAAGGTACTCTGATTTATCTTGCAAACCCTGTAAGACAATTTACTGATTTCACAAATAAAGCAACTAATCTTGATGAAATTGCTGGTTTATATATGAGTGAAGAATTCTTGAGTGCTTCAGAACTAAATGAAGGTGATAGTGTGAGAGTGAAGAGTAATCGTGGAGAGATAGTTGTTAATATTGTAAGTGATAATAAAATCGCTGGCAATATAGCAGTTTTACCAACATTTGATTCTAAAATAAATTCAGAGGCTCTGTTTGACGGTTACCGTTTTGCAACAGCTTCGATTGAAAAGGAATAACATATGGAAGTAGCATATTTAATTGAAACGGTTATAAAAATCGTTGTAGTTTTACTTGTCTTTTCTATGCTGGCAGGAATTGGAACTTATTTTGAGCGTAAGATTCTTGCATTTATGCAACGTCGTCTTGGGCCAATGAATGTTGGTCCTTACGGACTATTACAATTTGGTGCAGATGCGATTAAGTTGTTTACAAAAGAGGATATTATTCCAAGTAATGTAGTGGCTCCTATCTTTAAGATAGCACCAGTTATTACTGCTGCGACAGCTTTTTTAGCTGCAGCTGCAATTCCATTTTTACCATCGTTCACGATTTTTGGATATGAAGTACATCCAATTATTGCTGATATAAATATTGGTATATTATATATTCTTGGAATGATGGGAGTAGGTCTTTATGGTCCACTTCTTGGTGGTATGGCATCAGCGAATAAATTTGCACTGCTTTCTGCCGCTCGTGGTGCTGCTGTATTTATTTCATATGAGGTAGTTACAGGTTTGTCAATCTTAGCTCCGATTATGATGGTTGGTTCTTTATCTCTGATTGATTTCAATGAATATCAATCAGGTGGATTTACTGATTGGATAGTATGGAGTCAACCTGTTGCATTTATTCTTTTTTGGATAGCAGCATTTGCTGAAACTGGTCGTACTCCATTTCACCTTATTGCCAATGATCACGAGATTGTTGATGGTTTTGGTACTGAGTACTCTGGTATGAGATGGGGACTTTTCTTCATTGGTGAGTATGCAAATATGTTCTTTATATCATTTGTGATTCCTTTACTTTTCTTAGGTGGATATGGTGATGGAAGTTTCCTTGGTGCACTAGGACTACTTGGAAAAATGGCATTTTTCTTTTTCTTTTTCTTATGGACAAGAGCTGCTTGGCCAGATGTAAGACCAGATCAGTTAATGTGGTTATGTTGGAAAGTATTAATGCCAATCGCAGTTTTAAACATATTAATTACTGCAATAGTATTGATGTAAGGGGGTAATGATGAAAAATGAACAATTTAATAATAGAGATGTCTCTAACGAATACTTTATGGTAGATATCCAAGATTATCCAACTGAACCATGGGATAAGTTTAAAAGAACTCTAAAAAGAACATTTAGAATTGAACTATTTGTTGGACTTTGGGTTGTTATGAGAGAGATGATTCGATTTGATATTCATACTGTTAGTTATCCTGAAGAAAAGATGCCAATAGGTCCAAGATACCGTGCTGTTCATGAGATGAAAAGATTATGGGAATCAGATGCTGAGAGATGTATCGGTTGTGGACTTTGTGAGAAGATTTGTATATCAAATTGTATTAGAATGGAAACTAAGGTAGATGAAAACTCTCGTAAAGAGGTTAGTGAATATACAATTAACCTTGGGCGTTGTATCTTTTGTGGTTATTGTGCAGA
Organism: Sulfurimonas sp.; assembly: GCF_016744025.1. GTDB lineage: Bacteria > Campylobacterota > Campylobacteria > Campylobacterales > Sulfurimonadaceae > Sulfurimonas. The sequence goes on along the minus strand of NZ_JADGFC010000004.1, from coordinate 41,640 downwards.
AGTTTGTCCAGAGTTAGCTATTACTCACGGTGGTGAGTATGAGAATGCATCTGAGCAAAGAGAACATTTTGTGGATTATGCAGCAATGCTTACACCACTAGATAAAATGAAGGCTGGAGCTCAACAAGAGTTTGAAGGCTTTGGTGCTATTACACCACATGAAGATGAGAGTGTTAAAAAAACACCTCTCTCATACTAAGGAGTTTGGGTATGTTTGAAGCGATTGCTTTTTATTTGTTTGCTTTTTTAACAATAGCGATGTTTTACATTACTGTAACAACATCACAAGCGCTATATGCTTTAACAGCATTAGCCGCAGGAATGATTTTTATATCAGCCTTTTTCTTTATTCTAGGTGCTGACTTCTTAGGTGCAGTACAAATAGTAGTTTATTCTGGTGCTGTTATGGCTCTTTATGCTTTTGGAATGATGTTCTTTGATACAACAAGAGAACTAAAAGAGAAAAATGGTAATAAACTTCTTGTTACTGGGTTAGCAACTGTTGCTGCAGTTTTAATTGTTGTAATTTTTGCTGCTCCAATTGTTGGAGATAATATTACAGCTCTTTATCCTATGACGGAAGGTGCTGGTAATACTCAAGAGATAGGTATAGTTCTTTTTACTAAGTACTTAGTTCCTTTTGAACTTGCTGCTGTTATGTTACTTGTTGCAATGGTTTCAGGTATTGTTTTAGCTGGTAAGAAAATGGATTTATCTCTTACTCTTATGAGTGACGCTGAGATAAGAGACATGAAAAAAGAAAAAAAGAAAAAGGTACTTTCATGATGGAAATAGGACTTAATCACTATCTAGTACTTTCTACTATTTTATTCTCTATTGGTTTAGTAGGTGTAATGAGAAGAAAGAATCTTTTAATGTTATTTTTCGCAACTGAAATATTACTAAACTCTGTAAATATTGCTTTTGCTGCGATTTCACACTATTACGGTGATCTTACTGGTCAGATGTTTGCATTTTTTGTAATTGCAATCGCTGCTTCAGAAGTTGCTGTAGGACTTGGTCTATTAGTTGTTTGGCACAAACGACATAATGCAATTGACTTAGATTTAATGTCAACGATGAAAGGATAGAAATATGGAAATATTACTATATACAGCACTTTTTTCCCCATTAGTAGGATCTTTGTTTGCTGCACTTTTTGGTGCATCTCCTAAGACACTTATAACTGGTATTGTTACAAGTGCTCTTCTTGGAGTATCATTAATAGCAAGTACAATACTTTTAGTTCATGTAATTACAACTGGTCAATTTGTCCAAGTTGAATTGATGACATGGATGGCTACTGGTGATCTTTATATTCCTTTTGGTTTTATTGTTGATCAGATAAGTGTTACTATGATGATGGTTGTTACTTTGGTTTCAACTGTTGTTCACGTTTATGCTATCGGTTACATGGATCACGATAAGGGTTTTAATAGATTTTTCTCTTGGTTATCTGCATTTGTTTTCTCAATGATGATTCTAGTTATGAGTGATAACTTTGCTGGTCTTTTCATCGGTTGGGAAGGTGTTGGTCTTTGTTCTTGGGGTCTAATTGGTTTTTGGTATCACAAAGAGAGCGCTACATGGGCAGCAAATGAAGCATTCATTATGAACCGTATTGCTGACCTTGGTATGCTTATCGGTATCTTTCTTGTTTACTGGAATACTGGAACACTACAATACCACGAAGCTTTCGCAGTAATGCCAGACTTAGATAACGCTACTCTTACTTGGATGGGAATTTTCTTGTTTATTGGTGCTATGGGTAAATCAGCTCAGTTTCCATTACATACTTGGCTTGCAGATGCGATGGAAGGTCCTACTCCTGTATCGGCACTTATTCACGCAGCAACAATGGTAACAGCTGGTGTTTACTTAGTTGTACGTTCAAACGAGTTATACACTCTAATTCCAAATGTTGGTCTATTTATCGCTTCTTTAGGTGCTTTTGTTGCAATTTTTGCAGCTAGTATGGCACTTGTAAACCGTGATATTAAAAGAGTTATCGCTTACTCAACACTATCTCAGTTAGGTTATATGTTCGCAGCTGCTGGTCTTGGGGCTTACTGGGTTGCACTTTTTCACTTAATGGCTCACGCATTCTTTAAAGCGCTTCTATTCCTTGGTGGTGGTAATGTTATGCATGCAATGAACAGTGAACTTGATCCCTTTAAGATGGGTGGTCTTGGTAAGACAATGAAAGGTACAATGATTCTTATGACTCTTGCATCTGTTGCTCTTGCTGGAATCTTTCCTCTTGCAGGTTTTTTCTCAAAAGATCTTATCTTAGAAGTTGCTTTTGTTGATCATCACTTTATCATCTATGGTGTTCTTTTACTTACTGCTGGTTTAACAGCATTTTATTCATTTAGAATTATTGCTCTAATCTTCCATGGTGAAGATCGTCATACATCTTTAGGTTTTCATCCTCATGAAGCTTATAAGTTTATGTTAATAGCAATGACACCATTGTTAATCTTAGCAATTATCGCAGGTTCATTTAAAAGCACATACTTTGAGTATGTAACAATGCTACTTCCAGGTACAGAGTATCACGTACATTCCGCTGCAACATATTGGATTATGACAATAGGTACTCAACTATTTGTTATCCTCTCAATTGCATTTGCTTATAAAAAATATATGTGTAAAGATATTAAAGTACCAGATGGAACTAGTGCTATGGAGAATAGTTTTAAATATAAATTATTAATCAACCAGTACTATATTCCACATTTTTATAATGAGTATTTAGTAAAATCATATAGAGCACTTTCTACAATTTTTTGGAAACAAGTTGACCAAAAAATTATTGATGCCTCTGTAGATGGTATTGCAAATATATTCTATAAAACAGGCAAAAATACAAGAACGATGCAAAGTGGTAATTTATCTACAATGCTTAAATGGATGGTAGCAGGTACTGTTGTCCTGTTATCACTAGCTGTTGTTTTTGGATTAGCAGTAAGACATTCTGATGAAATTAAGACAATTTTATCAGGTTTAGGAGTTTAATAGATGTTAGACAATATTTTATCAATTTTAATTTTCTTTCCAGCATTAGCAGCTATATTTGGCTTTGCTGTTCATAAAGATAGTATGCGTGCTTATGGTGTATCAGTTTCATTTATAGAGTTTACTCTTGCTTTAATGCTTTGGTTCTCATTTGATTCAAATGTATCTGGAATGCAATTTATGGAACAACTTCCTTTAGTTCCTGCATTTGGAATTAACTATATATTAGGTGTAGATGGTATTTCACTATTTATTGTAATTTTGGCAGCATTCTTTACTATGATTGGTATAGCATCTCTTTCAGATACTAAAGATGTAAAAAATATGATTATCACACTTCTGTTTTTACAGATGACTATGGTAGGTGTATTTGTTGCTTTAGATGCTATTGTATTTTATGTATTTTGGGAACTATCTCTTGTTCCGATGTTATATCTAATCGGTGCATGGGGTGGACCTCTTAGAATTTACGCTTCAGTAAAGTTCTTTTTATATACATTTACAGGTTCATTAGTAATGCTTGTTGGTATGCTTTTTATGGCATATTTTTACTTTCAAGCAACTGGTGTATGGAGTTTCGCAATACTAGATTGGTATCGTCTAATATTACCTGAGACATTCCAACTTTGGTTATTTGCAGCATTTTTCTTTGGTTTTGCGATTAAGGTTCCAATGTTCCCATTCCATACATGGTTGCCATATGCTCACGGTCAAGCACCTACTATCGGTTCTGTAATACTAGCGGCAATTTTACTTAAAATGGGTACATATGCATTTATCCGTTTTTCACTCCCAATGTTTCCAGATGCAGCAGTATTTTTTATGTTCCCAATAGCAATTATTGCTATTATTATGATTGTTTACACAGCTATGGTTGCATACGCACAAGAAGATGTTAAACAAGTAGTTGCTTACTCTTCAGTTTCACATATGGGTGTTATCATTCTTGGTACATTTGCTCTTAATGTTGAAGGTATTACAGGTTCAATCTTTTTAATGATTGCTCATGGTGTAGTTTCCGGTGCTCTGTTCTTACTTGTAGGTGTTATATATGATAGACGTCATACTAAGATGATGAGTGAGTTTGGTGGTTTAGCATCTGTTATGCCTAGATTCGCAACTATCTTTGGAATTATGATGATGGCTTCAGTTGGTCTTCCACTAACTATCAACTTCGTTGGTGAGTTTTTAAGTCTTCTTGGATTCTATCAGCAATCACACATCTTAACTCTATTAGCCGGTATTGCTATTATTGTTGGAGCTATTTATATGTTAGCAGCTTACAAAAAGATGTTTTTTGGTGAAGTAACAAATGAAAAAAATAGAAATCTTCCAGATGTAAACAAGAGAGAACTTATTGCATTAGTTCCTTTAGTAATAATTACAGTTTGGTTAGGTATTTATCCTAAACCATTATTGGGTCCTATAAATAATTCAGTTGAGTCTGTTGTACAGTTAATGCACGATAAAGCTATAACAGAAGAAGCTAAAGCTAGAATCCCTAACCTTATTGAAGGTATTGAGATTACTAAAACTACAGATACGGAGGCACAATAATGTTAGAGCCAGTAAATGTTTCACTAGAGTCATTAAACTTAATGACTCTTGCCCCAATGTTAATTCCTATCATCGGTGCGTTATTAATCTTAGTTATTGATATATTTAAGAGTGGTTTAGATAAGTCTCTATTTGTAATGATAAGTATTCTTTTCTTACTTATAGACTTAGGAGCTATTGTAGAAACAGCAGGTATATTTACTGAAAATGGCACTATGATGGGTGTTTTTGATGTAATGCTTATTGATGGTTTAGCAATTCTTGCTCAACTTATTATTGTTGTTGCATCTCTGCTATTTATTCCATTAGCACTAACACATAAGCACTTCCATGAATTCGCTTATCCAGAATTTTTTGCGCTATTCTTATTTATGCTTGGTGGTTTCCAGTTTATGGTTGCAACGGACAATTTAATTTTAATTTTCGTTGGATTAGAAACAGCATCATTAGCACTTTATACTTTAATTGCTATGCATAACCGTGACAAATCTTTTGAAGCAGCAATTAAGTACTTTACTATGGGCGCATTATCTGCAGGTTTTTTCAGTTTTGGTTCAATGGTATTTTATGCTTTAACAGGTTCTATAGAGATTAACCAAATAGCTGCAGTTTTAGGAGCTAATGGTTTTGCTGATATGGGCTTTGTTCTTGTAGGTGTTGTATTTGTTTTAGCTGCACTAGGATTTAAACTCTCACTTGTTCCATTTCATACATGGGCTCCAGATGTTTATGAAGGCTCATCTGCATCTCTAGCTGGATTTATGTCAATTGTTCCAAAAATAGCAGTATTTATTGTTGCTATGAGAATGTTTGAGTTCTTAATTCATAGTGGTGTAGTTTGGTTAGAGGTTATTCTTTATATAGTTGTAGTTGTTACAATGACAATGGCAAATATGTGGGCATTAGTTCAAACTGATGTAAAGAGAATGCTTGCATATAGCTCAATTACTCATGCTGGTTTTGTTATGGCTGCTATTTTGATAGGTACAACGCAATCAAATAGTGCACTGTTCTTGTACTGGATACTATTTAGTTTCATTAACTTAGGTGCATTTAGTATGTTATGGATTTCACGTCAGAAACATCTTCCTTATCATCAATATACTGATCATAGTTTTGAGAAATTTGCGGGTATGATTCAAACATCACCAGTTGCTGCAACTATCATGGGAGTTTTCATGCTTAGTTTAGCTGGTATTCCTCCATTTGCACTATTTTGGGGTAAAATATATTTAATCTCATCTGCTGTTACAGGTGGTTATACTGTACTAGCTTTTATAATGGCATTAAACTCTGCAGTAGGGGCTTATTACTATCTAAAACTAGTCGTTTATATGTTTATGAAAGAGCCAGTAATTAATAAAGATGGACATGTATTTGTGGCAAATGCAACTACTCCATTGAAAACAATCATTGGATTTGCAGCAGTGGGAACTATTTTTGCTTTTCTTGCTGTAAACCCAGTATTAGAGTTTATTACAGCTCTTGTATATAAAAGTGGATACTAATACTACTTTATAAATTTACTCAGAAGAAAGGAAGAGAATTTGTTTAAATGGATACTCTCGGTTTTCCTTCTAAGTGCTATCTCTACATCTCTTAGCGCCCTTGATATATCTCTTCAAGGTGCTAAAGAGAACTTTGAAAACTACTCAACACTTCATATAAAAGATAAAAATAAATTTTTATGCCAAGAGATGACAGATGATTTTGATGTAGTGACAAAAATAGTTTGTGCATTTTCTAAAGCTCCCTCTCAAAAACTAAAGACATTGCAAAATGATTTTTTTAAGATAGAAACTCAAATAAAGAAAAAAACATTCTTTTTAATAATCACACCATATAAAAAGATGAAATTATTTCCTGTTATTTTTAACCTAAGTGAAGATGATAGTGTATATAAAACTAATGCAAAACTTTCTCTTCATTGGATGCTTGTTGGTTACAACAAAGAGATTCCATTTATTAATACACAAGAACCTTCAGAGGTTGCAATAAACTTTCCATTTTATCTTGAAAAAGACAAACTACCATATGTTGGAAGTTTAGATATGAAAGGTAATCCTGTACATATACAAGAGATTCAAGATGTAAGTGATTATCTAACTATAAAGCGATTATATAAGGAAAAAAAGTATGAGAAGTGTTTGATTCTTATTAATGAAGTTATGCTTGAATATCCTTCTTCACTTTTCAATGCTGAATTATTATATTATAAAATAAGAGTCAACTCTAAGATTACAGGAAATAGTGATGAAGTGATTGCCCTCTCAAAAGTGTATCTTAGAGAATATTCATCTGATGATAATGTTGCCGAAGTCCTTTCTCTTACTGCTAGAGCTAACTCTCTATCAAATATGAATGCACAGGCAGATTACTTTTTTGATAGGTTATTTAGCGAACATAGAGACTCTCCATATGCAAAATGGGGTTATATATATAAGGGAAATATGCTCGAAGAGTCTGGAGCTTCATCTAAGGCACTTGAATATTATAAAAAAGCTTTAATTGAAACTGCTGATATTGATATTGCTGCTACAGCTGCATTTGCACTAGCACTTAATAAAACCAATAATGGTAATAAGATAGAAGCAAGTAAGTATATAATGAAAATTATTAAAGCTAAACCTAGTTTTTTTGTAACTGAGTACTCAAAAAGTTTAAATATGATGGAAAGCTTTGCTGAAGAGGGTGATTATGAAGCTGCTGCATCTATTGCAATAGCAATTGTAAATGAAACTAATACTGAGTATGATGAGTACGAATCATTGTTAAAAAACATAGGTATTTGGCTTGCAAAAACACCTGAAAAAGAAAAAGCTTTAGCAGCTTTAAATAACTACTTTAAAAAATTTCAAGATGGACTTTATGAAGAAGAAGTACAAGTTGCAAAAGATTCACTATTTTTTGATGTAAGTGATGCAAATGTAAGTACTAAAATTGCTGATTATAATAACTTGATAAATACATATGTAGATGATAGTATAGGTAAGAGAGCTATATACGAAAAAGCAAAACTAATGAATAAAAATAAAATGTTTAGTGATGTTTTAGAGTTTAAAGATGAACTTTTGGCTTTAGATACCACATTGTATCCTGATACTCAGAAGATTGTTGATAATGCTGCTCTAGGGGTTATGGAAATAGCTCTAAAGAATAAAGAATGTTATAGTGTTTTAAAAATATCTAGTGAATATTCTATTAAACTTTCAGATAAATGGGATGATGGATTATATGCTTGTGCTATGAAAGGTGCAGATTTTTCACTTGCTAAAAATATTGCAAGTAAAAATTTGAAATCTGAAAATATGCAGATGAGAAAAAAATGGTTATATCGTCATATTAAAGTTGATTTTGCAACTGGAAACTATAGTGATGTTGTTAAAGCGTCTCAAGAACTAATAACACTTATAGATGATGATAAAGAGTCAAAGTACAAAGATGTGTATAGAGTTCTTTTTGATACCTACGATCGACTTGAAAATGCTAATAAGATGATAGAGTCAATAGTAGATGTTCAAAAGGTGTTTGGCATTAGTTACAAAGATATTGAGAGGTACATCTCAGTAATGGCAATCGGAAGTGATAGAAATGATAATAATTTAGTACTTAAGTATGGTAATGAAGTAATGAGTATACAAAAAGCTTCAGACTCTTATACTCAAAGCCCATTTGTTGAGTTTGCTCTCTATCAAGCTTATATCAGCAAAGATGATTTTAATAAGGCTCTAGAAGTAATAAAGTCACTAGATACAGTAGAGTTAAACAAGGCAAATAGATCAAGACAAAAGTATCTCTTAGGATCTATATATGAGAGATTATGGAGAGGTGAAGAAGCACAAGTGGCTTATCAGGAGTCCATAGATGCAGACCCAGAATCTGCATGGGCGAAACTTGCCAAGGGTGTGAAAGAAGACTAATCTAAGTCTTTAAAAAACTTATTGAACTTCGAGAGAAGTTTTTTATCATCTGTAATATATAAAACTTCGTAATTATCTTTAAAACTTTTTTTAGTCCAATTAGGACTTCCAAAAGCAACAGTTTTTTTATCAAATATTGCTATTTTAGTGTGAAGCTTTTTATCAACTTGTTTTGCTTTGACACTTTTAAACTCAACATCTTTTTTATCATAAAAAACTTTTACTCCAACACCTCTTTTTTGAGCTTTATCTAACAACTTTGCAAGTTTTTTATCTGCAAAATTATACATAGCTATATCAATACTATACTTAGAAGTTTTTATAAGTTTTTCAATATCACTTTTAGCTTTTTTAGCATCTTGGGGAAAAAAATAAAGAGAATTTTCGGCATATAGACTTATGCTGATTAGTAGTATTAAAAATAGTTTCATGTTAGCAATCTTTCTAGTTCTTCAAGTTTTGCAGATGTTATATTCTCAAACTGTGTACGGTTAAAAGTTTGTTGTCTTTTTGCAAGTTGAGCGGTGTGAATTGAAATTAGTTCTAACATCTCATCCTGTGTTATTTTTCCATCTAGATAATCAAGAACTTCTACAATTCCGATAGAGCCCATAGAGTTAGGCAGTCTTGTATACTTTTGTTCTAGGTAGGAAACCTCGTCTATTAGTCCCATACTTAGCATCTTATGACTTCTTTTTGATATTCTATCTCTTAGAATATCTCTATCTACATCTATATTGTAAATGTCTAATTTCTCTATAATTGGTTTTGGTGGATTTTGTTTAAACCACTCAGTTGGTGATAGGGAAGAAGCTTCATATATAAGCAGTGCTTTTTCTATTCTATAAGAATCATTTTGGCTTATGTTTTTCATATAAACAGAGTCTATACTTACAAGTAAGTCATAACAAGATTGAAGATCTTCAAGATCTTTTTTTACTTTTGCTTGTATCTTGGCATCTATGATTGGTAGATTAGATAAGCCATGTAAAAGTGATTTTAGATAAAAAGAAGTACCACCAACAATGATAAGATTTTTACCTTCTTTTTCACATAAATCTTTAACATCTTTATAGATATCTATAAAGACATCAACACTAAAATAATCATCAGGATTTAGTACATTTATACCAAAATGTTTAACCTGTGAAAGTTCTTCTTTTGAAGGTTTAGCGGAGACAATATCAATCTCTTTATAGATGCTAAGTGAGTCGATAGAGAGTATGTACGCATCTATTTTTTGAGCGATTTTTATTGCTAAATCACTCTTCCCTGATGCTGTTGGTCCTATGATTGCAAGTTGTTTTATAGGTTTATTCATGGCAAAATTATATCATTTTAAATCAAGTTTGGGTAAAATAGAACAAAAATATTCTAAGGTAAATAGTTGCAAAGATATATTAATAAAATAAAAGACTTTAACGAACTAGTTATGTTCGAACACTCTATTTTCTCACTACCATTTATATTTATAGCGATGATAGTTGCAGCAGATGGCTGGTTTGGCTTTTGGCTCCTATTTATGGGAGCATTAGCAGCAGTTAGTGCGAGAAATTTTGCTATGGGTTTAAATAGATATGCTGATAGAGACATAGATGCAGCTAACCCTAGAACAGAGTCTCGTCCAAATGTTGATGGAAGATTAGATGCAACAAGTATTATGATTTTTATTCTTGTGAATGCTTTTGTATTTATCGTAATAGCATATATGATAAATGACTTAGCACTATATATGAGTGTTCCAATCCTTTTTGTTCTTGGATCTTATTCATACTTTAAAAGATTCTCACACTTAGCACATATAGTTCTTGGTATCTCTCTTGGTCTTGCTCCTATTGCTGGTGTTGTAGCAGTTCAAGCCAGTATTCCTGCTTGGTCTGTTATTCTTAGTCTTGGTGTAATTTTTTGGGTTGCAGGCTTTGATTTGTTATACTCTTTACAAGATATAGATTTTGATAAACAAAATAATTTATACTCTATCCCTTCTCGTTATGGTGCAGATGCTACGCTTTTTATCTCATCACTGTTTCACATGTTAAGTGTAATATTTTGGGCTCTTTTTGTTTGGGTTGCAGGACTTGGAATCTTTGCTTATCTAGCAGTTATTCTTAGTGCTGTTATGCTTGGATATGAGCATAAGTTAGTTAGAAAAGATTTTACTCAAATTGATCGTGCTTTTTTTACCGTTAATGGTTATCTAGGTATTGCATTTTTTGTTTTAATCGTATTAGATAAGGTCGCAGCATGAGTATTCGCCTAGTATCAGCTCCTATTAGTTTAGTTTATGACGAAGCGAGTTTAGATAAAGAGGCATACCTTAGGGAATATTCAGAGTTAAGTGAGAGTGATGATGATCCAATCAGTCAATGGTTGAAACTTGCAAAAGGTAGAGGTGAAACTTCTGAGACTGACCCAGTTTTACTAAACCTTGTAGTAGAACTTCATAGAAAAGTAGATGCTCTAGAGATGTTTTTAAAAGATGAAACTCCAAAAAGAATATCTATGACAAATAAGATAAAGATAGAGTCTATTGGTTTTGAACACTTTAAAATAGAGTCTAATGATTTAGAAGTTGGAAAAGAGTACTATGGACGTGTTGAAATGCCAGTTCATCCAAAAAGAGATGTTCCTATCTTTTTTAAAGCTATTGATGAATCACTGTGTGAGATAGTAAAAATGCATGAACGTGATGAAAAAGAATGGGGTGTATATTTGACAGCAAGAGAGAGAGTCTTAATTCGTGAGGCAAAAGCTAAATGAAATATGCACAAATGATAAATATTGAGCATATTCTAGTTGCAATGGCCGCTATAATTCTTTATCTTCTTTATTATGTATTTACAAAAGATTCAGAATATCATAAAAACATTCGCTCTGTTGCATCTGTGGTTGAAGATTTAAATAGAGAGATTTTTTATCTCAAAAAAGAGCTTACAGATACTCAAAAAAATATTAAAAGTAATACTAGCCGTATGAGTGATGAAGAGATATATGAAGAGGTTGAGAGATCAGTATATGATATGGTTAAACCTCTCTCTGTTGGAGTACAAAGACTAGAAGATACACTTGTTACTATAGATGAGCAGATGAACCTAAGAATATCATCTCTAGAGAATGGAGTTAAACAAATATCAATTCCTACTTCAGTTCATGGAAATGATGACCAAAAAATTATTTCGTTGTTTAAACAAGGTGTTTCACTAGATACTATTTCTAAAGAATTACATATCTCAAAAGCAGAAGTTGAGTTTGTTCTTAAAATAAATAAAATCAAATAGGAACTAATGTGGCGGATAGAAAACTCTTTACATTAGTCTCTATATTGATATTTATAAGTATAGTTCTAACATATTCTTTATCTGCATATACAACTCTTCTTTTTGGAGTAAATGAGTTTCATTTTGCTATAAGACAGACACTTTTTGGATTTGTAGGTATTATAATTATGTGGTCATTAGCTCAGTTAGACCCAGATAAATGGTTAAGTCCAATAGGTTTTACTCTTTTTATTGGCTCTACTGTTTTGATGGTTGCTATGCCATTTCTACCAGAGTTTTTGGTTTCAGCCGTTGGTGGAGCAAAAAGATGGATAAAGTTATTTGGTTTTTCTCTTGCTCCAGTTGAGTTTTTTAAAGTTGGATTCGTATACTTTTTGTCATGGAGTTTTTCAAGAAAACTAGGGCACCATGATGGTATGGGCATTGGTGCGGAGTTTAAGCGTTTTATCCCATATGCGCTTGTATTTGTTGGTGCTATGTTTATGATTGCATTTATTCAAAATGACTTAGGTCAGGTTGTCGTTCTAGGAATGACTCTACTTTTTATGCTTATGTTTGCAGGAAGTAGTTTTAGATTTTTCCTCTCACTACTTTCAATTGCATTAGTGTTTTTTCTATTTTTTATAATGACAGCAGAACATAGAATAATACGTATAAAATCATGGTGGGCATTAGCTCAAAATAGTGTCCTAGAGCTTTTCCCTGCATCTATAGCTGAGAAGTTAAGAGTGCCAACTGAAATAGAACCATACCAAATAGGACACTCTTTAAATGCGATTCATAATGGTGGAATATTTGGAACAGGATTAGCTGGCGGTACTTTTAAACTTGGATTTCTAAGTGAAGTTCATACAGACTTTGTTTTAGCAGGATTAGCAGAAGAGTTTGGCTTCTTTGGTGTTTTGTTTGTTGTAATACTTTTTTTATGGATATTGCAAAGAATATTTAAAGTAGCAAATCGTTCAAGAGATAGAAGTATGTATCTTTTCTCTTTAGGAGTTGGTCTATTACTATCCTTTGCCTTTTTGGTAAATGCCTATGGTATAAGTGGAATCACTCCTATTAAAGGTATTTCAGTTCCATTTTTAAGTTATGGTGGTTCTGCTATTATTGCAGAATCTATTGCTGTTGGAATGGTCCTAATGGCTTCAAGAAAAGCAAAAATGGAGCAAATATAAGATGGTGAGAATTTGAAGATATGTATAACTGGCGGTGGAACTGGTGGACACTTGATGATAGCACAGGCTCTTGTTGAAGCTGCAGTAAAACAAGGACATGAAGCTATCTTTATAGGTTCTATGAGTGGACAAGATAGAAAGTACTTTGAAGATAGAAGCTCTTTTTCTCATGTGTATTTTTTAGAAACTACAGGTGTTGTAAACCAAAAAGGTCTTGGTAAGTTTAAAGCTTTATACAAAGTGTTTCGTGCCTTGTTAAAATCAAGAGCAATACTTAAAAAACATAAAATTCAAGCAACATATAGTGTTGGTGGTTTTTCAGCTGCTCCTGCATCTTTTGCATCTGTTAGTAAAACAATACCACTTTTTATACATGAGCAAAATGCAGTTGAGGGAAGACTAAATTCACTTTTAAAACCCTTTGCAAAAAGGTTTATCTCAGCATATGATGAAAACTCTATAATTAAGGGTTACCCTGTAAAAGAGATTTTTAGTAAATCTGCAAGAGTTCGTACAAGTTTAGAAAGTATTATATTTTTAGGTGGTTCTCATGGTGCAAAATCTATAAATGATTTAGCCCTGAGTTTAGCGACTGAACTTAAAGATAGAGGTATAAAAATTATTCATCAAGCAGGTGAGAATGATTTTGAGAGAGTAAAAGAAGAGTATGCTGACTTAGGCGTAGAAGTAGAACTTTATGCTTTTACAAAAGATTTAGCGACTCTTATAGTAAAAGCAGACTTAGCTGTTAGTCGCGCGGGAGCTAGTACTCTTTGGGAAGCTACTACAAATGGACTTCCTGCTTTTTATGTTCCTTATCCACATGCAGCAGGTGATCATCAGTTTCATAATGCAAGATTTATAGTTGAGAATGAACTTGGGTGGTGCGAGAGAGAGAGTGAAGATTTAAAATCTAAGTTGCTTAGTATTTTAGATGAGCCTCTTGAAGAAAAAAGTAAAAAACTTATAAAATATGCAAGTAGTAATGTTGCAGATAAAATGATAGAAGACGTGGCTAAATTCATAATTTAGATATACAAGAAAAAGGAAAAAAATCTCTATGCCAAATAAAGTTAGTGCTATTTTTTCATATGATAATAAGCAAATAAAATATCACATGATTTGATTGAAATATATTTATATGTTATAGAAAAACTTATACTTAATGATGATAAGATAGATTACTGGAAAAAGTGACCTTATACTTTAAAGAATCTTTTTAACAGACTGTTCAAGAAAAAAAAGATAAAATAAGTAAATAAAATAAATATTGCAAATTGTCAAATTTATTATAAGATATCAAAACTAAGGATATAGTAAGCATAAAAAGGTTGATATATGACAGAGATGATAAATTCACAAATGTTATTCGATTTTGGTGCTGAAAATAAAAATATGACAAAAATAATTTATTCAGATATTAGAAAAAAAGAAGTTAAAAAACTAACCTTAGGTGGTTTATTTGCAGGTATTGGTGGAATTGAATTGGGATTTAAAAAAGTTGGCTTTGATATTTCTTGGGCTAATGAAATAGATAAAAATGCTGCGATAACTTATAGAGCAAACCACAAACACAAACTATTTGAAAAAGATTTAAAAGATTTAAAGACAAGTGAAGTTGAAAAAATTGATATATTAACAGGCGGATTTCCATGTCAAGCATTTTCTATTGCTGGTCAGAGAAAAGGGTTTGAAGATGATAGAGGAAATTTATTTTTTGAGATATTAAGATTTATTGATGACTTAGAACCAAAAATTATATTTTTAGAGAATGTAAAAAACTTGCAAGGACATGATAAAGGTAATACCTTTAAAAGAATATTGAATGAACTAAAGGATAGAGGCTTTCATGTTAAAAGTAAAGTATTAAATAGCTCTGAATATGGAAATACGCCACAGAATAGGGAAAGAATATATATTGTTGGCTTTAAAGACGAAAATATATTTAATAATTTTGAATTTCCTAAACCAAAAAAATTAACTAAGAAAATAGAAGATTTGATAGATAATGAAGCAGAAGAAAAATTTTATTATACAAACAGTAGATATTACAAGCAACTAAAAGAAGAAATGAAAAATAGAGATACTATTTATCAATGGAGAAGAGTGTACGTAAGAGAAAATAAAAGTAAATTATGTCCAACTTTAACTGCGAATATGGGTACTGGTGGTCATAATGTTCCCTTAATAATTGATAAAAAAGATATTAGAAAATTAACACCAAGAGAGTGTGCAAGATTTCAAGGCTATGATGACACTTTTATTTTAAGTGATAAACTTGCAAATTCACATATATATAAACAAATTGGCAACTCTGTTACAGTCCCTGTTATTGTTGAAATTGCAAAAAAAATCAAGGAAGCTCTTAAATATGGATGAAAGTGAATTAGTACAGGAACTAATAAATAAAAATTATGTAAAAAGTAAAGTAAAAGAAATTGCTCTTTCACATGGATTAACAGAAGCTCAATTAAAAAAATTTTACAGTATGAAGTTCTTTTCAGAAATTGCAGAAGATTTAAACTTACAAGAGCTAGCAAACTTAAATATTGAAGACATTGCATCAAAAGTACCTGATGAAAAACAACAAAAATTTAAGTTTATTAAAACTGAACTAAAACATATTATTGAAAAGTCACTATATATTGCAATGACTAATGGATTTCCTGTAAATATAAATGATATAGAAAGTGGTGTTATGACGGCAAATGCCGGTGATAGTGCAGAATTTATATTTGTAGCACGTGCGATATTAGCTGGGTTTAATTGTAGTAGTGTCGATGTACGTAGTAGTAGATATGACGCAATTATTGACTACAATAATAAGCTTTTAAGAGTGCAGATTAAAGGTATAAGTACAGGAAGTAATATAAGCTTTAAAGATAGGGACAGAGGGGGTCAAGGTATAGACTATACTCATGAAAGAAATATAGGACAAAGAATTACATCTGAGGATTGCGATATTTATGTAGCTGTAGATAAGCAAGTAGGAATATGTTACATAGTTCCAATGTCTTGGGCTGATTTATTAAGTTTTGAAGATTGTCAAAAGATTAAATTAATAGACATCCCTCACTATAAAGAAAATTGGGATGTTATTAAAAAATTAACTACTTCAGACTAAAAAGTGCCTGTTTATTGGCTTTAATTCTCAATTTAAGTTGATGTGTTTATTGGAATCTATGTGCGAAAGTTGAGTAAAATTAAACCACTGGAAGAGTATTTTTATTCAGAAGATAAGATGCCAAAAGAAATAACAGCATTGTTAAAGGAAAAGAATTAATGATAAGAGAGTTAGCGCAAGATTTAGTAGATTTGATATTTGACTGGGGATATGTTGGCATCTTTTGTCTTATGGCAGTAGAAAGTTCGTTTATCCCTTTTCCTAGTGAAATTATTCTAATACCAGCAGGATACTTAGCATCTAAGGGAGATATGAGTTTAGGCATGATAATGTTTAGTGGTTTGGGTGGTTCTATGGTTGGTGCTTTCATCAACTACTATCTAGCTCTTACTCTTGGCAGAAAAATTCTTAAAAAATATGGAAAATACTTTTTTATAAAAGAGAGTGCTTTAGATAAGATGGATACATTCTTTGAAAAACATGGACATATATCTACTTTTACAGGAAGATTAATTCCAGGAATAAGACAGTTGATATCTATTCCAGCTGGGATTGCTCGTATGAATTTAGTTGTGTTTTCAACTTATACAGCACTAGGTGCTGGTATCTGGGCGTTTATATTAACAATGTTAGGTTATTCTATCGGAGAAAATCAAGAGTTGATTGATACATATTTAAAACAAATTACTATAGGTGTTTTAATTGTGTTAATCTTATTAGGGTCTTGGTATGTTTATTATCAGAGAAGTAGAGGAGTAAAAAGTGAATAGTTCAGATTTTATGTTTGGGGCAGGTTTTTTTGGAACAAGAGCACCCATATTTATGGATGTAGTGACTTTAATAGTTGCATTGTTACCTTTGTTAGTAGCGAGTGCTATCTATTTGGCTATAACTAAAAGATATAAAGCGCATGCTTATGCACAGATAGCTATATTTGCTTTTTCTGTTATTGTCCTTGGATATTTTGAGACAGGGGTTAGAATGGTTGGAGGCTTTAGTTTTTTTATGCAAGAGAGTGGAGTTTCACATAACTATGCTCTAATCGTTCTTGTTTCTCATATAGCTATATCAGTAATTACATTAACAGTTTGGAGTGTAAATATTTTTATGGCAAAGAAGCAACTACAATTAAATAAACATAAAAAAGCTGGACTTATGACATTTACTGGAGTTGTAATGACTTCACTAACTGGCATCTGGGTTTACTTTTTGATGTTTGTCTACTAGTTTATAGTCCTCTGAGACTAATAAAGAAATTTTAAAAAATTATAAATTCTAAAGGAAATAAATGATTGAATTAGAAACACAAGCACCTGGATTTTGCTTACCAAACCAAGATGATATTGAAATATGTTTAAGAGATTTAAAGGGTAAGTGGATAGTTCTATATTTTTATCCAAGAGATAACACTCCTGGATGTACTACTGAAGCTTGTGAGTTTACCGAGGCTGCTCCAGACTTTTCAGAATTAGATGCAATAATTATAGGTGTAAGTGCAGATTCTACTAAAAAACACCGTAATTTTATAGAAAAAAAAGAGTTGGGTATTACACTTTTAAGTGACGAAGATACATCAATGATGCAAGAGTATGGTGTTTGGCAGTTAAAGAAAAATTACGGCAAAGAGTATATGGGAATTGTTCGTACAACTTTGATTATAAACCCAGAGGGCGTTATAAAAGCTCTATTTGAAAAAGTAAGAGTTAAAGATCATGTTTTAAAAGTTAAGCAAAAGCTTGAAGAACTTAGAGCTCTTTAATATAAACCTCTCTATCTCCTCTATCTTTTGTACTTACCGTTTTGATAAAGTGCAAGTTTAGTCTTTGTATACATTTAAGAGAAGATACATTCTCTTTGTGTACTAAAGCCAAAACTCTTTTTTCTTTCAACTCATTTTTTACAAAATCAATTTGAGCTTTTCCTATTTCAGAAGCGTATCCTTTTCCCCAATATGTTTCAGCTAAAATAAATCCAAATTCATAATCAACTTGACCTAAATAACTGCATTTTAAAACACCAGCAAGCCCAATAATCTCGCCACTCTCTTTTTCAACAAGTGTATTAAGCCCAAGTTTAGAGTCTAAATAACAACTATTTTTTATAAACGCTTTTGTTTCTTGCAAGTTAAAAAGTTCTTTTCCAAAAGTATTTTTAACTACATTTTTATTGCTAAATATTTCACGATGCAAAGTATTAGCATCTTCTATCTTCGACGTTCTAAGTATTAATCTATCTGATTGTAATATTATCATGGGCATATTTTAGCGAATTTTATTCTATATGCAATAAATAATAATCTTTATATAAACTTATATTAAATATAATTAAGACGTATATATAAATAATAAATTAAGGACAAGAAATGAGAATAATTTTTCCAACTGATGAAGATATGGGTTATTTAAGTAAAAGAGGTGCTCACTTTGGTAAAGCGAAATTTTACACAATTATAACCCTAGAAGATAATGAAATAGTGAAGGTAGATGTTGAAGTTAATCAAGGTCATACTTCTGGAGCTTGTACAAATGCTGTAAGTAATATAATGAGTCTCAACCCTTCTGCTTTAATCGTAAGTGGAATAGGTGGTTCACCTGCCCAAGGTTTTAAGAAAGCTGGGCTTGATCTTTTCTTCGATTCAAAGAGTAAGACTGTAAAAGATTCACTTGATATGTTTATAGCAAATAAGTTAGAAAAGAGTAGTGGCGAAGGAACTTGTTCTAGCCATTAAATATTTCATAAATACAAAAAGCTATATTTAAATATATTTTGAGTATAATTCGCGGATTTTTCTTCTATAAATTTACAAGAAAATATTAACAGGTATGTGTCAAAAGTTAGTGCAACTTCCTCTTTAGGATAGTATTGTCCGACATTACCAAAGCTAACTAACAAAACTCTGGCTTGAAACAATAGCCTTTAAGGATTACCTATGGTAACTATGAAAGACCTTTTAGAATGTGGTGTACACTTTGGACACCAAACTCGTCGTTGGAACCCGAAAATGAAAAAATATATCTTCGGTGTTCGTAAGAATATTTATATTATTGACTTACAAAAGACTCTTCGTTATTTCCGTAACACGTATACAATCGTTATGGACGCAGCTGCTGAAGGGCAAACTGTATTATTTGTTGGTACTAAAAAACAAGCTCGTAACTCTGTAAGAGATGCTGCTATCGCTTGTGGTATGCCATACGTTGATAACAGATGGTTAGGTGGTATGCTTACTAACTTCCCAACTATTCAAAAGTCTATTCGTAAACTTGACGTTATTACTGAAATGCAAGAAAATGGTCAAATTGATCTTCTTACGAAAAAAGAAGCTTTAATGCTTGCTCGTAAAAAAGAAAAACTTTCTGCATACTTCGGTGGTATCCGTAACATGAAGAAACTTCCAGATATGCTTTTTGTTGTAGATGCAGTAAAAGAGCACATTGCTGTTTTAGAAGCAAGATGTCTTGGTATTCCAGTTGTTGCTCCACTAGATACTAACTGTGACCCAGATTTAATCACTTACCCAATTCCTGGTAATGATGATGCAATTCGTTCAATTCAACTTTTCTGTCGTGAAATGACAGCTGCAATCAACGAAGGTAAAGCTCTTAGAGATGCACCTGCTGAAGAAGAAGTAGTTGAAGAAGAAGTAGCAACTGAAGAAACTGTTGAGGCACCTGAAGCACCAGCAGTAGCAAAAGAGGAAGCATAATTATGGCAGCTATAACGGCGGGAATGGTTAAGGAACTGCGTCAGGCAACTGACGCACCTATGATGGATTGTAAAAAAGTTTTAGTAGAAGCTGATGGAGACATGGCTAAAGCAACTGAACTTTTAAAAGAACGTGGTATTGCTAAAGCAGCTAAAAAAGCTGATAGAGTTGCTGCAGAAGGTCTTGCTGGTTTCAAAATCGCTGATGACTTCTCTAAAGCTACTGTAGTTGAAATCAACTCTGAAACTGACTTCGTTGCTCAAAATGAAGGTTTCCAAAATCTTGTAAAAGATACAGCTTCTGAGATTTACAATACTCAACCTGCTGATGTAGATGCTCTAATGAATAGTGACTTTGGAACTTCTTTTAAAGCTATTGTTACTAAAATTGGTGAGAAAATTGAAGTTCGTCGTTTTGGTACACTTACAGCTGACGCAACAACTGCTCTTAATGGTTATATTCACTCTAACAACCGTATTGGTGTAGTAATTACTGCAAACTGTGATAGTGAAAAAACTGCTCAAGGTTTGAGAGATACACTTAAGCAAGTTGCAATGCATGCATCTGCAATGAAACCAACTACTTTAAGCTACAAAGATTTTGATGCTGAGTATGTTGAAACTGAGACTAAGGGTAGAATCGAAGTTATCAAAAAAGATAATGTAGAACTATCTCGTCTTAAAAAACCTCTTAAAAATGTACCTTTATACATTTCTATGAGTCAATTAACTCCTGAGGTTCTAGCTGCTGCTGAAGATAATATCAAAGCAGAGTTAAAAGCTCAAAACAAACCTGAAAAAATCTGGAATAAAATTGTTCCTGGTCAATTAGCTCGTTTTATTGATGATAATACGACTCTAGATAAAGAACAAGCTCTACTAGATCAAACTTATGTTTTAAATGACAAATTAACAGTTGCACAAGCTATTGATGAAGCTGCTAAAGCACTTGGTGGAACTGCTGAAATTACAGAGTTCATTCGCCTTGAAGTTGGTGAAGGAATCGAGAAAAAAGAAGAGGACTTCGCTGCAGAAGTTGCTTCTCAAATGGCATAAAGAGTTCATTAAAAAACTCTAAAATATGCTTAGGGGTTGAAGCTTTTTAGCTTTAACCCCTTTTTTTTTACCTTCCCTCTTCATTATTAATAAATCTCATACCTCAATATTCATTTTTCTTATTTTTATCACATTAATTTAATACCTGATTTTATGCAAATATAAAGAAATATAATAGTAGAATAATATAATTTCCTCGAAAGGGTTCTTATTTATGGTAACTATAACCGTTGATGGCAAAGAGTTAAAAGTAAAAGATGATGTGATGCTCATAGAGGAGCTGTTAGCAAATAGTATTAGTATACCCCATTTCTGTTATCATCCTGCACTTGGTAAAGATGGTAACTGTAGAATGTGTATGGTTGAGATTAAAGGTCAAAAGAGGCCTCAGATTGCCTGTGATACACCTATAAAAGATGGCATGGTTATAAGCACGAAAAGTGACTCTATACAAGAGGTTAAACGTTCTATCTTAGAACTCGAACTAATTAACCATCCTGTTGACTGTTCAGTTTGTGATCAATCTGGAGAGTGCTCACTTCAAAACTATTATATGGATGTTGGTCTTTATGAAAGTAGACTAAGCACTACAAAAGTACATTCTAGAAAAAAAGTAGATCTAGGGGCAAATGTAGTTCTTGATCAAGAACGCTGTGTCTTATGTACTCGCTGTGTTAGATTTACAAAAGAGATTACAAAAACAAGAGAATTGGGTATTTTAAATAGAACTGACCACTCTGTAATAGCAACTTTTGAAGATCAACCTTTAACAGATCCATACGCTATGAATGTAGTTGATTTATGTCCTGTAGGTGCATTAACAAGTAAGGACTTTCGTTTTAATAAAAGAGTTTGGTTTTTAGAACCAGAAGAATCAATATGTAATAGATGTGCTAAAGCCTGTAGCATATATGTAGATCATCACAAAGCAAAGTATGAAGCTGATGCAATTTTCAGATATAGACCTAGATTTAACCCTAAGGTTAATGGATACTTTATCTGTGATGTTGGAAGACTAAGTTACAAAATAGAAAATGAAAATAGACTCTCTGTCGCTCTTATAAATAATGAACAAAATAACTACGATGAAACTAGCAAAGAGTTAAAATCACTTTTAGCCAAACATAAATCTAAAATACTTTTTCTTATATCTCCCTCACTATCTTTAGAAGAGATGCTAATGATAAAGAAACTAGAAAAATTTTATGATGCACAAATAAGTGGTTACGATGTAAATGAGTATGATAAAGATTTTGGAGATGATTATTTAAAGTGTAATGATTTATCAACAAATAGAAGAGGACTAAATCTTTTAAATATAGACGAAAATGAAAATATTTTAAAAGAAGCACTCTCCGGGTCAGAGATAGTAGTTTTTATTGGCAGAGATGATATAGAGATTTTAGATAATTATAAAAATATTCAAAGTCAAATCTGTATAAGTTCTAGTACACCAAAAAATCCACAGAGTTATAATATTTATCTTCCAGTCTTAACACATACAAGTAAAGAAGGCTCATACATAAATATAGATGGATACCTTCAATTTAGCAAAGCAAAAGTACTAAGCCAAAATGATACAAAAAATCTTATAGAAGTAGCATCTGAGCTTTTAGATGAAAAAGTTCTGAGCTGTGAACAAATATACAAAGATGAGTTGAGTAAAATGGTAGATAATATAACTTTTAATGAAATAAAAATACAATCAAGAAAATTGAGTAGTATATGAGTTTATTATGGATATAGCTACTGTAAGTATTGTTATTATTAACATTGTAATTGCCATTATTTTATCTTTGGCATTTGTTCCTATCTTAGTATGGATGGAGAGACGTGTTGCTGGATTTATTCAAGATAGACTAGGCCCTAATAGATGCCATATTGGTGGTATGAGACTTGGAGGTTTAGTTCAGTCATTTGCAGATATGCTAAAGCTCGTATTTAAAGAAGATTATAGACCTGACTCTATAAAAGAAAAATTACTTTTTACTCTTTCCCCGGCTATTGTATTTGCAACTTCATTTTTGACATTTATGGTAATTCCTTTTTCTGATGATTTAACTATTGGAGCAAAAACTTATATGATGCAGGCACTACCAATAGATTTGGGGATACTTTGGATTTTAGCTTTTGCAGGATTAAGTGTATATGGAATCATATTAGGCGGTTGGGCAAGTAATAACAAATATAGCCTTTTAGGTGGTGTTAGAGCAGCTGCTCAGGTTATTAGTTATGAAGCAACTATGGGTTTATCTATTATATCTATCCTTATAGTTTACGGTTCTGTAAATCTTGGAGATATGGTTAGGTTTCAAGGTGAATTGCTGTGGGGATTTATCCCTGCTTGGGGTGTTATACTTCAACCAGTTTCGGCTATTTTATTTATAATTACTGCATTTGCCGAGACAAATCGTGCTCCTTTTGATATTGCTGAGGGCGAGAGTGAGATAGTAGGTGGTTTTCACACTGAGTACAGTGCGATGAGATTTGGTCTGTTCTTTGTTGGTGAATATGTAGCAATGAGTGCTGCAAGTGCTCTGATAGTAACTCTATTTTTTGGTGGTTATCAAATTCCTTGGTTAAATACTGAAGCTCTTAAAGACAATATTCAAACTGTATTAATTTCTACCATTGTGATTATGCCAATAATAAGTTTTTTCTTTGCAAGATGGATAAAAAGAAATAATGTCTGGCCTGTAAAAGATGATCCTAGAGCGAAAGAAACAGGAAGATTATTAAAAGTCTTGATATTTATAAACGTTTTAATTGTTTTGTCTCTAGCCTTGATTTTAGCTTTTGGTATTAGCTCAAATGGAGTAAATATTTCAGTCGCTCTAATTCAGTTTATAACTTTTGTTGCTAAGTTAATTGTAATGAATTTCTTTTTCATTTTAGTAAGATGGACTCTTGTCAGATTTAGATATGACCAAGTTCAAGACCTTGGATGGAAAATACTTCTTCCTATCTCTATCGCAAATATATTCGTAACAGCTATATTTGTAGTTGCCTTTGGAGGTTAGTCATGGGTATTAAAGTTGTTCCAAGACATGGTAGTACTTTTGTTGAAAAACTCTACTTACCAACAATAGCAGGTGGCTTAAAGGTTACTTTTTCGCATTTTTTCCAAAATTTAAAAGATACATCAAAAATAAAAACTCTCTCTTATCCAGAACAACAACCCTCAGATATTACAAGTAGATATCGAGGTGTTCATAGACTTACAAAAAGAGAAGATAATACTATCAGTTGTGTAGCTTGTTTTTTATGTGCCACAGCTTGTCCTGCTGAGTGTATTTTTATAGAAGCGGTAGATAGAGAAGACGGTGTTGAAGAGAAGATGCCAAGTAAGTTTAGTATAGACCTTCTAGAGTGTGTATTTTGTGGTTCATGTGTTGAAGCTTGTCCAAAAGATGCAATACGAATGGATACAGGTATATTTAGCTTTGTAAAGAAAAAAAGAGAGGATTTTGTTGTGGATATTGACACTTTACTTTCGTATAAAGAGTTTAAAGGTGATAAGTCATGATTGATATTATATTTCTAATTTTATCTCTTATCGCTATAGCTGGTGGATTTGGTATGATAATATTTGCTCAGCCAATATACTCAGCGCTTAGTCTTATAGTTTGTATTATTGCTTTAGGTGGTATTTTCGCTCTTTTGAGTGCACCATTTTTATTTATGGTTCAAATAATCATTTATGCAGGAGCTATAATAACTCTACTTCTTTTTATCATAATGTTTTTAAATATTAAAGATGATAACTTGCCAGAAGAACCAAATAAGATAAGTACAATTGTTATCGGTGGAGTTTTACTTATCCCATTTAATTATTTAATCTTAAAATCATTTGCCGCAATGGAAGATAAACCTATGCATATTTTGAGTAATGGGTTTGGTTCGATTAAAATTTTTGGTACAGAGTTATTTGAAAATTGGCTTGTGCCATTTGAGATGATTTCACTTCTACTTTTGGCTGCTCTTGTTGGTGCAGTAGTATATGCTAGAAAAGAAAATAAAAGTGAGGAGAAATAGATGGCTGATTCACTTCTTTCATATATATCATTAGCAATGATTTTATTTTCTATTGGGTTATTAGGGGTTATTAGTAGGAAAAATATTTTTATAGTTTATATGTCAATTGAACTTATGCTAAATGCTGTAAATCTTATTTTTATTAGTTTGGGTAGATACTATGAATCTATGGAACCTCAGGTTATATCTATACTTATTATTGCAGTTGCGGCAGCTGAGGCAGCAGTATTTTTATCTCTAATCGTAGTTTTATATAGAAGAAAAAGATCTCTTGATTCTGATATATTTAATATTTTAAGTCAAAAGAGTGCGTCATGAGTAGTTTTTTATTATCATGGATAGTCCTAGTTCCACTTTTAAGTGCAATTATTTTAGGACTTTTATATCTCTATTCTATAAAAATCAAAAAATTATCAAACAAAGTCTTTGCTATTTTTGGACTAACATCTCCTTTCATTAGTTTTGCAATTGCAGGACTATTTTTTATACAGATGCTACAAGATGGTAAGACTATTCACTATGAAGCATATAAGTGGCTTGGTGTAGGTTCGTACAATGTTTCTATGGGTTTTATGGCAGATAATCTATCTATATTTATGATTTTATTTGTTACCTTTGTTGGTGGTCTTATTCATGTATATGCATCTGGATATATGAAAGATGATGAAGGCTATGGAAAGTTTTTCTTTTACTTTAATTTCTTCTTAGCATCTATGCTACTTTTAGTTCTAGCAGATAGCCCAATCATTATGTTTATCGGTTGGGAAGGTGTTGGTCTTTGTTCTTACCTTTTAATCAGTTACTATTATAAAGATAGTGAAAATGTACTAGCGGGAAATAAGGCTTTTATAGCTAATCGTGTTGGTGATTTTGGTTTTATAGTTGCAATGATAACGATGTTTTATTATGCAGGTGCAAATGGATTTGATTATGTGAGTCTACAAAATTCAATTGGCAATGTTCCTATAGAAATTGTAACTTATATAGGTATAGCTCTTTTTATAGGTGCAGTTGGAAAATCAGCTCAGATACCTCTTTATGTATGGCTTCCAGATGCCATGGCTGGTCCAACTCCTGTTTCAGCTTTGATTCACGCTGCAACAATGGTAACAGCTGGTGTTTACATGGTCGCAAGGTTTCATTTTGTATATGAGCTTATTCCAAATGTAGGACTCGTTATAGCTTACATAGGAGCATTTTCAGCTCTTTTTGCAGCGACTATTGCTACCAAACAAACAGATATCAAAAAGATATTAGCATACTCTACTATGTCGCAACTAGGCTATATGTTTATAGCTGTTGGGCTTGGAAGCTATAGTGTAGGAATCTTTCATGTATTTACTCATGCATTTTTCAAAGCACTACTTTTCATGGGAGCAGGTGCAGTTATAGTTGCACTGCACCATGAACAAAATATATTTAAAATGGGTGGAATGAAAAAGCATACTCCGGTAGTCTTTTTTACTATGCTTATAGCAACTCTTTCTATCGCAGGTATCCCACCATTTTCAGGTTTCTTTTCTAAAGATGAAATACTTCTTAGTGCCTTTGCATCAGGAGAGTATCTTCTTTGGGGTATAGGTGTTCTTACAGCAATAATGACAGCTTATTATATGTTTAGACTCTTTTTTGTTGTTTTCTTTGGAAAAAATAGTTCTGAAGATAGACATATTGTAGAGCTTCCAAAATCCATATTGATTCCTTTAGTTATTTTAGCTGTAGGTTCTATTCTTACAGGTTTCTTGGGTGTACCTGAACTTTTAGGTGGAACAAACTTAGCAAGCCAATGGTTATCTGAGTGGAAAAACACTTCTTTACATATTGACCACACAACAGAGTCAGTTTTAATGCTTATAAATGTATTGGCTGCACTTGTAGGGATCTTTATAGCATATAAAAAGTTTTATAAATATGACATGACTAAGGTGCCAAAATTCAGTGGCATGATATGGAATAAATTTTACATAGATGAAATTTATGATGTTTTATTTGTTAGAAGTATTAAACGCTTAAGTAGCTTTATAGCGATGGAAATAGATATTAAAATAATTGATTCGCTTCTTATGGGACTCTCTTCTAAGTTTATTAGCATTGGTCATCTTGTTGCAAGAGTTCAAAATGCTAATACAAGATTTTATGCATTTGTGATGCTTTGTGGCATTAGTTTAATATCAATATATTTAATTATAGAATTAAGGTAGATTATGGATTTTTCAATATTATCAGTAATAATATTTTTACCAATTTTTGTTGTTTTTGTTCTTCTTGCTCTTCCGGTAGGAGCTAAAGGATCTAGGAACGCGGCATTTGTCACTTCTATAATGATATTTATTCTGGCAATGACTGTCTATCTAAACTTTGAGTTTAGTGGATATATGCAATTTATAGAACATCATGAATGGATAACTAGTTATGGTATTTATTATAGTTTAGGAATTGATGGTTTTTCTCTTATCATATTGATGCTAATTGCCACTCTTATCCCATGTGCATTTTTACTCCTTTGGAATGGTAGAACAAAAGCTTACTGGGTAAATATGTTGTTGATTCAGTCTGGTATTACAGGAACTCTTTTCGCCCAAGATTTAATTTTATTTTATTTCTTTTGGGAAGCTATGCTGCTTCCAGTCTTTATGATTATAGGGATGTTTGGAACTGGTAATAGAGTTTTTTCAACTATTAAAGTAACTGTATATACGATAATGGGTTCTTTGTTTATGTTTATATGTATTCTTTACATTGGAGTATCCTTCTTTGAAGAGTTTGGTGTTTGGAGTTTTGCTCTTCAAGACGTTGTTAAAATATCTAGCTTTACTAGAAGTGAAGAGATATGGCTATTTTTTGGTTTTATGATAGCCTTCGCAATTAAAATACCGCTTTTTCCCTTCCATACTTGGTTGATTCAAACATACTCTAATTCTCCAACTGGTGGAGTTTTTTTACTATCAAGTATTATGGCTAAGCTTGGTGTTTATGGGATAGTTAGATTTGTAATGCCATTATTTCCTGATCTATATATAGAGTTTGCACCTTATTTTGTTTGGTTAGGTATTTTTGGTCTTATCTATTTTGGTATAGCTGCCCTAATGCAAACAGATATTAAAAAAATGTTTGCTTACTCATCTGCATCTCACTTAGGCTTTATTGTGACGGGTATTTTTTCTTTAAATGCTTATGGTATGACAGGAGCACTCTTTCTTATCATAGCTCACGCTATGGCAACAGGAGCACTTTTTTTACTTGTTGGTAAAATGGAGTACAACCTAAAGAGTAAAAATATCTCTGATTTGGGTGGTATTGCAAAACAAGCGCCAATCTTTACTCTGTTTTTTATGATAATGCTTTTATGTATAGTTGGACTTCCAGGAACAAATGGTTTTGTAAGTGAGTTTTTAATTATACTAGGTGCTTTTGGAATGCAAGCAAGTGCAGGTATAGTATCTGCACTTACTGTTTTAGTTGCAGCTAGTTTTATGTTTTGGATGTTTCAAAGAGCAATTTTACAAGATACAGATAATGACACATCAAATATGAAAGATTTAGATTTAAAAGAGATTATTGGACTTGCTCCTATTGCTTTTTTAATTATAGCTATGGGTGTATATCCTGATTGGTTTTTATTTAAGATAGAACCGACTATACAACACTACTTAGTAGATATTTTACAAATAAAGGCAAGCTAATGGAATCAAATGACATAGTATATCTTTTACCATTACTTGTAGTTATGATAGGCGCAATAACGATGATGCTCTTAAGTACATTCTCAAGTGTGAGTATTAAAAAAGGTGCTTATTACAGTCTAATGTTTTTATTTGTAGCTTTAATATCAAACTTATATAATTTAAATAGTTCTTCTGAAATTTACTCTAGTTATCCATATATTGGTATCTTTAAAAAGATGATTATTGTAGATACATATTCGGGATATTTTAGTTCTATATTACTTTTTGGTGCAATATTAACTCTTCTAATAGGTTTGCAATATTTAGAAAAACATAAAGAATTTACAGTTGAATTTTTCTCACTATTTCTTTTTTCAGTCCTTGGGATGATGCTTTTAGTGCATGTAAATGAACTAATTACTGGGTTTATTGCACTCGAAATTGCTTCTTTATCTATGTATGTAATGATAGGTTTTCAAAAAGTTCTAGACAAGAGAGTAGAAGCAAGTTACAGATACTTAGTGCTTGGTTCTTTAGCTGGTATATTTTTTCTTTTAGGAACTTCGTTTATATATGCAGTTACACAAACTACTACCATTGGTGAGATTGGAGAGTTCGCTCAAAATTATGTTGGTACAGATATGCCTCTGCTTATCATAGGTGGAACTATGATACTAATTACTTTTCTTTTTAAGATTGCAGCTTTTCCATTTCAAAACTGGGTTTTAGATGTTTATGATGGCGCTCCACTTCCTGTTACTGCATTTATGGCAGCTACCTTTAAAATAGCAATCTTTGGTTTTGTCCTTCGCCTTGTTTTGGTAGATTTTGATTCTATTAGAGATTTTTGGGATGATATGCTTTTTGTAATAACGATTGCAACATTAGCTTATGGTAGTTTCTTGGCAATAATTCAAACATCCATAAAAAGAATGTTAGTTGCATCTAGTATAGTTCATACAGGTTATCTTCTTATAGCATTTATCTCTATTGGTATTATTGGAGAGAGTGCAGCTTCTTCTATTATATTTTATCTAGTAGCTTATTTCTTATCTGCTATTGGAGCATTTGGAATTGTTTCTTTTATATCCTCAGATGAAAGATTAAGAATCACTTATGATGACTTTAAAGGTTTTGCTCACGTCTATCCATATCGTGCTGCAATGCTTAGTATATTTATGCTCTCTCTTGCAGGTATTCCATCTACGATTGGATTTATTGGTAAGTTCTATATTTTTACTGCTGCGATTGAAGCAGGGTATACAATCTTAGCAGTTATTGGAATAATAGCTACATTTATATCTGTATATTACTATTTTAAACTCATAGCTATAATGTACTTCTATCCAAGCCCTAAGATAGTTGAGGATGTACCTTTTAGTGGGGTAGGTTCTATTACAATTGGTTTAATAACTATTCTTATTGTTTGGGGAGGTATAGGAAATACACTTATATCATATTTCCCTGGGGTCGATTTCCTTATAGATATGGCGAGACTATCTTATGAGTCTCTATTTATTAGATAGTAAAAAAGGCTTTTAAAGCCTTTTTTAGTCTTTTAAAAGAGCGTAAAATTCATCTTTAAATTTTGAAATATAACTCTCTGCTATATAAGCAACCGATGGAGCAAATACACAAATTGTTTTTCCATTTAGCATCTTACAAGCATCTAAGATTTTGTCATAATCAGCCATTGTGCCATCACCACTTAAAATTTTGCCCATAATTTTATCTACCCAGCCAGTTCCTTCTCTACAAGGAGTACACTGTCCGCATGATTCATGGTGATAAAACTCAAAAAGATTTTTCATAGCATCTGGTATAGACGTATCTTCATCAAGAAAAATCATTCCACCAGTACCTAAACTAGAGCCATTTTTAGCAACTGATTCGTAATCAAGTGTTATGTTGTCTATTTCATCTGCTCTTAAAATAGCACAAGAAGAACCTCCTGGTATAAGGGCTTTTAGTTTTTTTCCATTTAAGATACCCCCACCAACTTTTTCTATAACTTCTTTCATACTGCATCCAAAAGGAAGCTCATAAACACCTGGATTTTGAATGTGACCACTAAGTCCAAATAGCATAGTTCCAGGACTACAATGCGTTCCATATTTTCTATAAGCAGTAAAACCCTCTTTTATAATAAAAGGTACACTTGCTATAGTCTCTACATTATTTACAACTGTTGGACCACCGAAAAACCACTCAGTTTCTTGCTGTTTAGGTTTTAGTCTCGGATGCCCACGTTTACCCTCAAGAGATTCTAAAAGAGCAGTTTTTTCTCCACATATATATGCACCAGCACCTCTATGAAGAGTGATATCTAAAGTATAGTCATAACCAGCAACTTTTTCACCTAAGTAACCTGCTTCATAAGCTTCATCTATTGCTTCTTGCATTCTTTTTGCCCAAAATACATACTCACCTCTGATATATATGTAAGCATGGTTTGCACCTATGGCATATGATGAGTTTATCATTCCCTCTATCAATAAATGCGGATCATATTCTAAAATTTGCCTATCTTTAAAAGTTCCCGGTTCACTTTCATCTGCATTTACTACTAAATAAGCTGGTTTTTCATGTTCACGAGGCATTAAGCGCCATTTAGAACCAGTATTAGCACCTCCACCACCTTTTCCTCTAAGTCCACTTTCATATACTTCTTCAGTAACTTCTTGGGGAGACATTGAAAACTGCTTTTTAAGTGAAGAATATCTACCGTGTTTTAATGCAACCTCAAGTTTATGAGAGTCTTTTATATCAAAGTTTTTACTTACGATTTTTACTGTCATATCATTATGCATTTTGTGCCTCGTCTATAAGTTTATCAACTTTTTCAATTGTTAAGTTTTCTTCATAGTCATGATTAAAGGAGATCATTGGTGCAGTTCCACATGAACCTAAACACTCAACCTCACTAAGTGTGAACTTCATATCCTTAGTAGTCTCGCCTACTTTGATTCCAAGTCTATTTTGCACATGTTGGGTTATTATTTTACTTCCACGAAGATTACAAGATAGAGTTTTACAAACTTGTATATGGTATGTTCCTATAGGCTTTAGATTAAACATAGTATAAAAAGAAGCAATGCTTTGTATATCAATAGGAGAAGTGTCTAGTCTTTTAGCTAAAAATACCATTGACTCAGGACTTATCCATCCAATTTGATACTGAATCATCCATAGAGAGGGCAGAGATAAAGAGGCTTTTTCAGGGTATCTTTTTAAAAGTTCATTAAACTTATCTTCGTTTTCTTGACTAAATTTAAACTCACTCATCTATCTAACTCCCCAGCAATTATATTTAGACTTCCTAAGCTTATTACACTATCAGCAATCATCCCACCTTCTAGCATCTCAGGAAGAGCTGACATAGGAGCAAAACATGGAGGTCTAACTTTTACCTTATAAGGTGTTCCAGTTCCATCACTAACTATGTAAAATCCAAGTTCACCGTTAGCACCTTCAATAGCGCGATAGTACTCTTTAGTTGGAACTTTTACGCCATCAGTTATAATTTTAAAGTGGTTCATTACACCTTCTATAGAGTTATAAACATCATTTTTTGCAGGAAGAGATACAGCTCTGTCGTTTACAATTATATCTCCACTAGGCAATTTATTCATAGCTTGTTTTATTATGCTAATGCTTTGTCTTATCTCTTCAAACCTAACCATTAGTCTGTCATAAACATCTCCAACACTACCAACTGCTATGTCAAAATCAAAACTCTCATAAAAGTTATAAGGAGCAGTTTTTCTCATATCGTATGCTACTCCAGAAGCTCTAAGATTAGGTCCACTAAACCCTTTGTTTATAGCTTCTGCTGCACTTACTACACCAATATTTTGTGTTCTATCATGAAAGATACGATTTTTTTCGACAAGTGAGAGAGCATCACTCATACCTTTTTCTATATCTTTAATACAGTGATTCAAATCTTCTTCAAAACCATCATAAAGGTCATGAGCAACCCCTCCGATACGCATATAAGAGTTAGTAAGTCTTGCTCCTGTTAGTTTTGAGAAAAGTGTATAAACAGTTTCTCTTGGGTTATACAAATACCAATAATTTGTTAAAGCACCCATATCTACAAGGTTTGCTGCTAAACATACAAGGTGATCTATTATACGAGATAGCTCTCCCACTATAACTCTTATAAATTGAGCTCTATCTGGAAGTGTAAGTCCAAGCATTCCCTCAACTGTATGAGCAAAGGCTATATTGTTTAAAATGGCAGAACAGTAGTTTAATCGATCTGTATATGGAATGATTTGGTTATATGTATGGTTTTCACAAGATTTCTCAAATCCTCTATGTAAATAACCTATCTCAGTTACAGCACTAACAATAGTTTCACCCTCAAGTGCTACAAAAGTTCTAATAGTTCCATGACTCGCAGGATGTGCAGGACCTAAATTTAAAAACATCAAATCATCATGTTTTGTGTAACCTTTTTTAGCTAACCTTGGAATCATTTCATCCATAAGGTCATCTGTCTCGTTACAAATTTGTCCTTTTATAATTGGATAATCTTTTCTTAGTGGATGACCCTCAAAACCTTGGTGATTTAGAACTCTTTTTAGATTTGGATGGTCTAAAAACTTTATACCGTATTGATCCCAAACTTCTCTCTCTGCCCAATTTGAAGATTGAAATAAATCCGTGATACTTTGTATTTCTAAAGTTTGATCATCAAGAAATGATTTTATAGTTATTATCTCTTTAAAATCTTTATTTCTTAGAAGATAAACTACACAAAATCTAGATGCTTTAGGGTATAAATATTTAGAATAATCAACTGCTGTAACATCTACTAAAAAGTGAAACTCATCTTCATCTTTAAGACATTTAATAGCTGAGTGTAGATCATCTTTATCTAGTACGTAGATGCCATCACTATCTTTTGTATAAAGGTCTTTAAACTTTTCTTGAAAATTCTCATGCATCAAGTTCACCTTTAAACTCAGTGTTTACTCTATCTTTTAGTATGCTTTCTTCTTTGAGTTGTTGTTTTTGTATCTCTGCTAAGGCATTTAAAAGTGCTTCTGGTCTAGGTGGACATCCTGCTACATAAACATCAACAGGTATTATTGAGTCAATCCCTTGAACAGTTGTGTAGTTGTCATAAAAACCACCACTACAAGCACATGCACCCATGCTGATAACCCATTTTGGTTCTGTCATCTGATCATAAATTCTTTTTAATACTGGAGCTTGTTTGTAACTTATTGTTCCAGCTACTATCATTAAGTCAGCTTGCCTAGGTGAGAAACGAACAACTTCTGCCCCAAACCTTGAAATATCAAACTTACTAGATGCCACGCTCATAAACTCAATAGCACAACATGCTGTACCGAATATATATGGCCACATTGATGATTCTCTAGCCCAACCTATAGCACTATCAAGTTTTGTTGTGATAACACTATCTCCGAAAATTGCTTCTGCACCTACTGCCATTTAAGAGCTCCTATTCGATATACATATATAAGACCGGCTAAAAGAAGCGCCATAAAAGTAAACATTTCCATTATCCCAAAAAAACCAAGTTCTCTAACATTTACAGCCCATGGAAACATAAGCATAATCTCTACATCAAAAAGAACAAAGAGGATAGCTACTAGGTAAAACTTAATGCTAAAACGACTATCACAACCACCTACAGGATTTGTTATCCCACTTTCGTAAGGAAGGTTCTTTTCTCTATTTCCTTGAGTGTTTGGTCCAAGCTTTTTAGACAAAATAAAAAGGGTCGGTATAACCACAGCTAAAAGAAAAACAATAGAAGAAGCAAGTACTAATTCAAGCGACATTAATATTCCTTTTTATTATATATGTCAGATAATATCTAAGATTGCTTAAAAGTAAAGTAAAGAGTATAGAATATATGTTAAATATTTTGTATTTTTATAAAACCTTTTTTTGCTTAGGTAGGATATAATAATTTATGAATTTATTATCAGCAAAAAACTTATCACACACTTTTGAATATGAACTATTTAGCGATATATCCTTGGATTTAAATGAAAAAGATTCCGTAGCTATTATCGGTGTTAGTGGTAGTGGTAAGTCTACATTACTTCATATATTATCAACTCTATTAATATCGGATTATGGAAGTGTTAGTCTCTTTGGTGAAGAGATTGCAAAAATGAATAAGAAAAGATTAGCTCAAATTAAAAGAGATTCACTAGGACTTGTTTTTCAATCTCACTACCTTTTTAAAGGGTTTAGCGCTTTAGAAAATCTTGAAGTTGCTGCAATGTTATCAGAACAAGATATCAATGATGAATTATTAAAGAGATTAAATATTTATGAGGCAATAAATCAAAAAGTAACAGAGCTCTCTGGTGGACAACAGCAAAGAGTTTCTATTGCTAGAGTTTTGACTAAGCAGCCTCGCATCTTATTTGTTGATGAGCCAACTGGAAACTTGGATAAATCAACTGCAAACGAAGTTATGGATATATTTTTTGAGTATCTTGAGAATAAGAGTGCTGCAATGGTTCTTGTAACTCACGATGAAGAGTTGGCTTTTAAGTGTAAAAAAGTCTATAGACTCGAAAATAAGAAACTACTCGTAGTTAAGTGAGTCGAATCTAATGTTATCATGGACAGATGTTTTTAGCGATACATATATAGTTGGTTTTATACTTCTATTTTTTCGTTTTGCAGCACTATTTATGGCAGCACCAATTTTCTCACATAAAAATATTCCAATGACCATAAAAACTTCAATGGCCTTTTTCTTTACAATAGTTTTTTACTCATCAATGCCACCTCTTTTAATAGCCATAAATATGCCTACCATATTTCTTGCAATACTTAGTGAGCTATTCTTTGGTTTAGCAATAGGTGTTATCTTACTCCTAGCGTATAATGTAATAACCTTTGCCGGAGGAATGATATCTTTTATGATGGGTTTTTCAATGGCAAGTGCAATTGACCCTCAAACCGGTGTATCGATGCCTATTATTTCTCAATTTTTATCTCTTATGGGCTTGATGGTTTTACTTGCAATTGACCTTCATCACTGGTTACTTCTTTTTATTGACGGCTCTTTAAGTGCTATACCGCTTGGTGGTTTTCTTATGAGTGAAGACCTTTTTAACTATATAATTAAAGCTGCATCAAATATGTTTATAGTTGGTTTTATGATTGCTTTTCCAACCATTGCACTATCCTGGCTTGCTGATATTATATTTGGAATGCTAATGAAAACAATGCCTCAGTTTAATCTTCTTGTTATTGGTTTTCCTATTAAGATTATGGTTGCATTTACCGTTCTCATAGCGACTTTTAGTGCTACCATGTTGATTTTAAAAATGCAAATGCAAGAAGCTTTTAATTATTTAGAGATTCTTTTTTAGTTTTTTTTGCTACAATTGATAAAACTTATGCCCCAAAGGAATAGACGTGAATATATTACTTTTAAATGATAATCCAGTAGTTACAAAATTAGTAACTCTTAGTGCACAAAAGACTTTTGACAAACTAGATATCGTTGCTAGTGTTGAAGAGATAGAAGCTGGAACTTATGACTTATTTGTATTGGATGATACTCTGTATAGTGAAGAGTTACTAGCTGAGCTTAAAGATAAAGTTGAGTTTAGTAAATCACTATATATTTGTTCACGTGATGCGGTGGAGATTGAGGGTTTTACATCTATCTTAAGAAAACCATTCCTACCAACTGATTTAGTTGAACTTTTTTCTACTTTGGGCAAAGAAGCAAGTGTGGTTGATTTAGGTTCTGAAGATGAAGATGATATGGAAGAATTAGATTTAACTGATTCCAAAGAAGAGATAATAGATGATAGTGAACTTTTGGAACTAGATGCTGATGATCTTGGTGATTTAGACAACCTTGTTGGCTTGGATGACTTAGATGAACTTGAAGATTCTGAACTTAGCCATGACTTAGACCTATCAGACGATGACGAACTAGATTTAGATGATATGAATCTAGAAGATGATATTTCTTTAGATGATGTTGATGTAAGTGAAAGTGTTTTAGATAAAGATGAACTTCAAGAAGTTCAAGAGCTTTTAGAAGAAACAGAAGAAGTTGAAACAGAAGAATCCATTGATGATTTAGATGGCATGGATATAGAACTTGAAGACTTAGATTTTGACGATGATTTAGAAGTAAAAACAGAAGCTAAAAGTGAAGAAGCAAAACCAAGTGATGAAGTAGATATTTTAGATGATATGGACTTAGGAGATTTGGATTTAGATGAGGTTGAAAAAAGTGAAAAAGTCGAAAATCTCGAAGAGATGGACTTAGGAGACTTAGAAAGAGACCTAGAATTAGAAGAAGATAGTGATGAAGTTGAAAGTCCTGAAGCCCTAGAAGCAGATGAGTTAGGCAAAGAAGATACTTTAGATGAATCTGACTTAAATTTAGGAGATTTAGACTTTGACTCAGATGATTCAGAACTAGAATTAGATTTAAAAGATGATAATGATGAAGTGGACAGTCTTGATGAATTAGAAACTGATGATTTATCTCTAGATAAAATTAGTGACGAGGATGAAACTTTAGATTTAGGAGATTTAGACTCAGATGATTTAGAACTTGAAGAAGTCAATACTGAAGAGTTTGACATAGCTGAAGAAAGTGAAGTGAACACTAGCGATTTAAACGAAAACGAGAATGTTGAAAACCTCGATGAACTAGAAAGTCTCGAAGAGACGAACCTAGAAGACGAACTAAACATTGATGATATTAAAGATGAAGACTTAGAGAGTGAAATTGAAAATGCTGTTCTTGAACTTAGTGATGAAGATCTTGAGAGTGAGTTAGATGCAGATTCGCTTTTAGATATTGCAGTAAATGATATAGATGGACTTGAGTCATTAAATACAAGAGATATAAAGCTTGCAATCGGTGAAGAAGTTTCTGAAGAAGTGGACACTAGCATCTCAGATGAAAGTGATTCTGTTAGTGACCTTGATGAACTTGAAGAGTTTAGTACTGAAGATTTAGAAATTTCAGAAGAAATAAACACTGAAATTACACCGGATAACGAAGGTGTAGAAGCTCTTAAAAAATTATTAATAGCTCTTTCAAACGAAGATGTAGCCGCTTCTATGAAAGGTATGAAAATAAATATCAATATAACATTAGGTGACAAGTAGTGAATAAAAGTGGAGCAGTCTTAGTTCTTTCAGGCCCAAGTGGTGCAGGAAAAAGTTCTTTATTAAATGAAATCATAAATGATATAGGAGAGTGTTACTTCTCTATATCTACAACAACTCGCCCACTTAGAGGCACTGAGAAAGATGGTGTAGATTATCATTTTGTAAGCCAAGAAGAATTCAAGCAAGATATTGAAGATAATCATTTTTTAGAATATGCATTTGTTCATGGAAATTATTATGGGACATCAGTTAAACCTGTTCGTAAAGCTTTAAGTGAAGGTAAGTTAATTCTTTTTGATATAGATGTACAAGGTAATACAGCTGTTAATAATAGACTTGGAGATATAACAACTTCAGTATTTATAACACCTCCAACACTATCTGAACTAAAGAGTAGACTTGCTGGTCGTTCTACTGATTCACAAGAAGTTATGGACGCTCGCCTAAAGATGGCTAAAAGAGAAATTCAAAGAGTTAGTGAATATGATTTCTTGATTATTAACGATGATTTACAAAGAGCTGCTGGTATACTGAGACAAATTGCAATAACTGCTAGAATGAAAACTTCAATGAACGAAGTGAATGAATTTGTGCAAAATTGGGAAGATATAGAGCAATAAGAGTAGTTACAGCAAAGTGTAGATATACTCTCGAATTAATTTTATAAAAAAAAGGAATATCATGGGCATGCCTGGTGGAACAGAACTATTAATAATATTTGGAATTATCGTACTTTTATTTGGTGCTAAAAAGATACCTGACTTAGCAAAAGGTCTTGGTAAGGGAATCAAAAACTTCAAAAGTGAAATGAAAGAAACAGATGAAGTTGAAACAGCATCTACTGAAGCTCCTAAAAAAGTAGAGAACAACGAAGAAGTTGCATCTACAGAAGCTCCAAAAACTACAACACAAGCATAATAATTGAAACAACGTGTATCGGCGCTTTTGCGCGAAAAGTTTGGTCGTGAAGTTGTTTTAGAAAAACCAAAAGACAGAGCATTTGGTCATTTCTCTACACCAATTGCTTTTTCTCTAGCTAAAGAACTTAGGAAGTCTCCTATGGTTATAGCTGAGGATTTAGCTTCTTCATTTAATGAATCAGAAATTTTTTCCAGTGTTGAATCAGTTAAAGGTTACTTGAATTTTCGCCTTAGTGAAAACTTTTTAAGTGAGTATGGTGATTGGGCACTTCAAAATCAAAGTGAATTTGGCAAACAAGACAAAAAAAGTAAGATACTTTTAGAGTTTGTTAGTGCAAATCCTACTGGTCCGCTTCATATTGGTCATGCTCGTGGTGCTGTTTACGGTGACACACTTTACAGATTAGCAAAACATTTAGGTTATGATATTACAGCTGAGTATTATGTAAATGATGCAGGAAATCAAATAGATTTACTGGGTCTTTCTATTGCTCTTTATGCTCGTGAAAATATACTTAATGAAAGTGTTGAGTATCCTGAGAGTTATTACCGTGGTGAGTACTTAGAAGGTCTTGCAAATGGTGCATTAGAGAAGTTTGGTAAAGAGATATTCAATGATGAATCTCGCTATAAAGAACTAGCTCTTTGGGCTAAAGACGGTGTTATGGATCTAGTTGTAGCATCTTTGGCTGACACTAATATTCATTTTGATACTTTTGTTAATGAGTCATCTCTTTATAGCGACTGGGATAGAGTTATGCAGAAGATGGCTGATGGTATCTATAAGAAAGAAGAGAAGATTTGGATAGCATCTGAGGCTAAAGGCGATGATAATGATAGAGTTGTTGTACGTGAAGATGGTCGTCCAACTTATCTAGCTGGAGATATAGTTTATCACAATCAAAAATTTGAGCGTGGATATGATCACTACATCAATATCTGGGGTGCTGACCATCATGGTTATATCCCAAGAGTTAATGCTGCTGTTGAGTACTTAGGTTATAATAGTAAAAAACTTGAAACTTTACTTTCTCAAATGGTAAGTCTTCTTAAAGATGGCGAACCTTATAAAATGAGTAAACGTGCTGGTAATGTAATACTTATGAGTGATATTGTTGAAGAAATAGGCTCAGATGCGCTTAGATTTATCTTTGCATCTAAAAAGAGTGATACTGCTTTAGAATTTGATTTATCAGAATTTAAAAAGCAAGATAGCTCAAACCCTATTTTTTATATCCAATATGCACATGCTAGAATACAAACTATTCTCAGTAAAAGTAATTTCTCAAAAGAAGATATTATGGCATCGTCACTAAAAGGTCTTAATGAAAATGCAGATAGTCTTCTTTTTGATGCTCTTTTACTTCCTGAGATTATTGAAGATGCCTTCAGTTCTCGTCAAGTTCAAAAGCTTCCAGATTATTTAAAATCACTTGCAGCTTCACTTCATAAGTTCTACTATGATTGTAGAATTATCGGAACTGATGATGAAGCAAAACTTTTAAAGCTACTTTTTGTAGTTGCACTTTCTCTTAAAACTGGTCTTTCTCTTTTAGGGATAGAAGCTAAAGACAGAATGGCTAAAGAAGAAGAGTAAAACTACTAGTAATCTTAAAGATGGGATTTACTCCCATCTAGTCATCAATCACCTTTTTAATAATCAAAATCACTACTAATTAGCATTATAATTTTCTTTGATAAGTACAATGAATTTTGTAAAAAAATAAAGATTAAGAATGTATTCATCATAATATATGGTACTATTACTAAATATATGAATTTAATTGATTTTTGGAAAGAGTTATGAACATAAAAATAAGAAAAGCTTTAAATACAGATGCTGAGTTTTTGGCAAAAATGATTTTACAAAGTTCTCGTGCAGATAAGAAAATTGGAATTTTTGATTTGATATTTGAATCAAAAGAAGATGATGCCACTTTAAAAAATATAGAGAAACTAACAACTACAGTAGGAAAGAACCAATGTCATTATAGTAATTTTTTAATTGCTGAAATAGATGGTAAAAGTGTTGGATCCCTTTGTAGTTATGAACCAAGAATAGCAACAAGAGAGACTTTCTTGAATTCTTTAAAAGAGATAGGAAGTGATTCCCATACAGAAGAGTTTTTTGAGATATTAGATACTTGTAATTTTGGACTTAATAAAAGTACCCTCATATTTGATTTTATGGAAGAACTAGAAGGTCATATGAATGTTGGAGTTTTAAAAGCATTGATGCAAAAAAGTCTTTTAACTGCCAGACTTAAAGGTTATCGCATAGCTCAGGCAATGGTAGAAATAGGCTCACTAGAGACGCTACTTTACTATAAAAAACTCGGCTTTAAAGAAGTTAGACAAATAGAGTCTGGACTTTATAAAGAAAAATTTGGCAGACCAGGTTTAATACTTTTGTCATTTGAGTTTTAATAATTACTCTTACTAGAATATAAACACTATTTTTGTCTCACTTTTTAGTGAGACTCTTTTAATCTAACTCTCCTCTATCATCAAAATATTTTCTCACTTCCTTTAATATTTCTTTCATCTTCTATCTTTAATATATATTCAAAAAATAAAACATCAAAATATAGTATTATATTAAATTATAATGCTTTAAATTAAAAAAAGGGTGAATAAATGAAAACTTTTCTGTTTTTAATTCTTATGTTTCCTTTATATTTATTCTCTAATGATGGCAGTATTAATGTCGATTTACAATATAAAGAAGCAGTGAAATCTTATAAAGAAAAAGATTTTAAAAATAGTTATGAAATATTTTCAAAAATATATTTATCAAAACTCTCAGATGTAAATCTAAACTTTTACTTTGGTCGTTCAGCATTTGAAACTGGTAATTATGAAGCCGCACTTGCAGCTTTTGAAAGAGTTGAAATGTTAGACTCTACAAATATTAATAACAAACTACAAATGGGACTTAATTAAAAAAACGGGTGCATAATTTTCTACTTTTTCTTATAATTCACAAGATAATAATCTACTAAGTTTAGCTTCAAACTTTTACTTAATCCGC